>NZ_JADBGC010000021.1:0-181888 GCF_014892245.1 Microbispora sitophila
TGCCGTCAAAGGAATCCGTCACCGACACCACAAGAGTGCCGCTATGACGGGGTCATGCATGATTCATGCACTGGCTTTTAGCACACTGTTGAGTTCTCAAGAAACGGACGCGACCACCATCACCCGAGACCCCTCAAGGAGTCCTGAGATCCAGGGCGATTACTTCCGTTCGGCCGACTCTACGACGATCGCCGCATCGCAGACCTGGAGGGCCATGCGATCTCGGCCGATGCTCTTGTTAGAGTGACCGCCCCTCTCGGGGCAACCACTCCATACTAAACCCTCGCCCGCTTCGTGTCAAACCTTTCGGCCTGACCGCGACACGAACGACCCGGACTCGACGCGGACGCCTCGTCTGGATGGCTGTCGGAGTGGCTTGCCCGCCGGGTCCGGCCGCCTGTCGGCGTCCCGCACTCCCCGGGGCGAAGAAAACATTAGGCAACGCCGACCCGACCGTCAAATCACGCCGAGATGGCCGAAACCCTAGGTCAGACGGGCACTTACGGCGATCGCCACCCTCGACGCCATACGATTGTTACCTTCGTCACAACAACTCTTGGCCATGAAACAGCCGCCCCGGTCCGGGACCGGGGCGGCTGCCAGTGCGGTAGGTCAGTGCGGTAGGTCAGGCGACCTCGACGCCGCCGACCGTCTTCTTGCCCCTGCGCAGCACGAGGAATCGGCCGTGCAGCAGGTCGTCCGCCGAGGGCACGTACTCCTCGTCGGTGATCTTCGTGTTGTTCAGGTACGCGCCGCCCTCCTTGACGGCCCGGCGCGCCGCGGACTTCGACTCCACCAGGCCGCTCTGCGCGAGCAGCTCGACGTACGGCGCGCCCAAGGTGGGCACGACCGCCTTGGGCACCTCGGCGAGAGCGGACTCCAGTGTGCGGGCGTCGAGTTCGGCCAGTGAGCCCTGCCCGAACAGCGCGCGCGAAGCGGCGATCACGCGGGCCAGCTCATCGGAACCGTGCACCAGGGTGGTCAGATCCTCAGCCAGGGCGCGCTGTGCCTCGCGGGCCGCCGGCCGCTCGGCCACGGCCTTCTCGAGCTCCTCGATCTCCTCCCGTGTCCGGAAGGTGAAGACCTTCAGGAACCGCACAACGTCGCGGTCGTCGGCGTTCAGCCAGAACTGGTAGAACGCGTACGGCGAGGTCAGCGCGGGATCGAGCCAGATCGCCCCGCCTGCCGTCTTGCCGAACTTCGTCCCGTCGGCCTTGGTGATCAGCTTGCCGGTGAGCGCGTGGACGTGGCCGCCCTCGACCCGGCGGATCAGATCGACACCCGCGGTGATGTTGCCCCACTGGTCGCTGCCGCCGAGCTGCAACGCGCATCCGTGCCGCCGGTACAGCTCCAGGTAGTCGTTGGCCTGCAGGATCTGGTAACTGAACTCGGTGTAGCTGAGTCCCTCACCGGCCAGCCGGGCGGACACCGACTCCCTCGCCAGCATGCGGTTGACGGGGAAGTGCTTGCCGACGTCCCGGAGGAAGTCGATCGCCGACAGATTCGCGGTCCAGTCGAGGTTGCTGACCAGCGTGGCCGCTGTCGGTCCCTCATCGAACGACAGGAACTTCTCGACCTGCACTCGGATTCGTGACACCCATTCGGCGACGATGTCGCTGGAGTTCAGCGCCCGCTCGGTGCTGCGGCCGCTCGGGTCTCCGATCAAACCGGTGGCGCCTCCGACCAGGCCGATGGGCCGGTGGCCCGCCCGCTGGAAGCGGGTCAGGATCAGCAGCGTGGCCAGGTTGCCCACGTGCAGCGAGGGCGCGGTCGGGTCGAAGCCCGCATAAACGGTGATCGGACCGTCGGCCAGCGCCTTGCGCAGCGCGTCGATGTCGGTCGTCTGCGCGATCACGTCGCGCCACTCGAGCTCGTCGAGGATGTCAGCCATCTCCGACGTCGGCACGAGGTTGCCTGAAGTTGCGGTCACGGTCGTGGCTTTCGCTTATCGAATGGTGGATGTACGGGCTTCCGTACAAGCCTGCCTGATCACGAAACCTTATCGCCACTTCATACCTGCGCGTCAGCTCGTGGCGCGGCCTCGGCGCCGGGGAACATGCGCACGGTACGGCGAGACAGTGGGGTCGCCGTCGATCCAGAACCTCCAGGGCGTCTCGGCGCCCGCCGACACGCCAGTGCGGGGACCTGTCCTGACCTGGCCGGACGGCACGGGCCGGCCCTCGTGCACCTGGATCGGGCCGCCGGAGCAGCAGTCCGTTCCGTTGTGCTCCCGGACCAGGCCGAGCGCCACCGTGAGCCGGGCCGGTCCACGCGCGAGGTCGCGGTCCGGAATGCGCCGCACCAACCCCTCCAGGTCCGGGCCGTCGGCGTGCGGCATGCGCCGGACGCGTGCGGTGTGCACGCCCGCGATCACCTCGCCGGCGCGTAACAGTACGGCCGAACCGGTGCCCGCGGGCATGCACACCAGATTGGCGCAGTAGTGCATGCCGTACGTGAAGTAGACGTAGAGGTGCCCCGGCGGCCCGAACATGACCGAGTTGCGCGGAGTGCGCCCCCGATAGGTGTGGGAGGCCGGGTCCTGCCCCGGCCCGCCGTACGCCTCGACCTCGCTCAGCCGCACCGCCACCGACCCGTGCACGACCACGCGGCCGAGCAGGTCGGGGGCGACCGCGTCAGAGGGGCGGTCGAAGAAGTCGCGGCCGAGCGGAGCGCCCGCGACGTCCTCGATCAGTTCTCGCTCGCCCATGCCGCCTGACCGTCGACGACCTCCCGGAGGTTCGCGATCTGGTCGCGGACCCGGTCGGGCGCGGTGCCGCCGAAGGCGCTGCGGGCGGCCAGCGCGCCGTGCACGTTCAGCACGTCACGGACGCTCGCACCGGTGGCGTCGACGGCGAAGTGCGGCGAGACCTTGGCCAGCTCGTCGTCGGTGAGCTCGCCGAGGTCCTTGTCGTTCACCTGGCACCACACCACCAGGTGGCCCACGGCCTCGTGTGCCTCACGGAACGGGACCCCGCGGCGGACCAGCAGTTCGGCGAGATCGGTGGCCAGGGCGAAGCCGTCGGGCGCGCTGGCCTCCAGCTTGGCCTTGTTCACGCGCATCGTGGAGACCATGCCCGACACGGCGGGGAGGACCAGGAGCAGGGTGTCGACCGCGTCGAACACCGGCTCCTTGTCCTCCTGCAGGTCGCGGTTGTAGGTGAGCGGCAGGCCCTTGAGGGTCGTCAGCAGCGACATCAGCGAACCGATCAGCCGGCCGCTCTTGCCCCTGGCCAGCTCGGCGACGTCGGGGTTCTTCTTCTGGGGCATGATCGACGAGCCGGTGGAGTAGGCGTCGTCCACCTCGATCCACCGGAACTCCTGCGAGGCCCACAGCACGATCTCCTCGCCGAGCCGGGAGATGTGCACGCCGATCAGCGCCGCGCAGAACAGGAACTCGGCAGCGAAATCGCGGTCGGCGACGGCGTCCATCGAGTTCGGCGCTGGGGCGTCGAACCCGAGTTCGGCGGCGACGGCGGCGGGGTCGAGCGGGAGGGAGGACCCGGCCAGCGCGCCCGAGCCGAGCGGCGAGACCGCCGCGCGCCTGTCCCAGTCCCGGAGGCGGTCCACGTCCCTGGTGAGCGCGTGGACGTGGGCCAGAAGCTGGTGGCCGAACGACACAGGCTGGGCGTGCTGCAGGTGCGTCATGCCGGGGGCGGCGACGTCGGCGTTCTCCTCGGCCTGGCTGATCAGCGCCGTCTCCAGCTCGACGAGCCGGGAGACGATCATGCGGACGTGGTCACGCAGGTAGAGGCGCAGGTCGGTGGCGATCTGGTCGTTGCGGCTGCGGCCGGCGCGGAGCTTGCCGCCCAGCGAGCCGAGCCGTTCGAGCAGGCCGCGCTCCAGCGCCGTGTGCACGTCCTCGTCGGCCACGGTGGGGCGGAACTCCCCCTTGCGGCACGCCCGGTCGAGGTCGTCGAGCGCGCCCAGCATGCGGTCGAGTTCCTCCTGCGTCAGCAGCCCGGCGCGGTGCAGCACGCGCGCGTGCGCGCGTGAGGCCAGCAGATCGTACGGCGCGAGCCGCCAGTCGAACTGCACGCTCACCGACAGGCGCGTGAGGGCGTCCGCGGGTCCCCCCTCGAACCTGCCACCCCAGAGCCGCATCGGCTTGTTGTCCGCCACCGTCTTCTCCCTCCGATATTCAAGTCCCTGCAGAAAAGATGACCCCGCGCCGTTCCCGCCCGGGGCCGTCGTACGTTGATCCTTGCGCCTTCCGGTTTTCTCGGATGAACCTTCGGCGCCGATCCTTCACGCGGATCCTGCTGCGGGACTAATCCGCGACCTTAGCCGACATACGCCCCGGTCCCTGCACCGGAACCGGGGCGTGCACCGAATGAATCAGGCCTGGCGGGCGTCCCGCGCGGCCGCGATCTCGTTGTGGTCCGTCGAGTGCGGGGGTCTCCTGCCGACGTCGACCGGCAGGCCCTTCCCCGACGGCCTCCGCACCGGTCCTCCCGGCGAGGTAGGGGATGGCCACCGACGTACCGAGTCCGCCCGCAAGTGAACCCCGTCCGTCATGGTTCCTGATTCTCACTGCCGTGGTCGCGGACCTCCGCGGTGAGCTTGTGCCTGGTCACGTCGGGCGGACGGCGGGTGGCCAGGTTGAGCAGGGTCTCCGCCAGCGCCTGCCCCCCGGTCGGGTCACGACTGATGACGAGGATCGTGTCGTCACCGGCCACCGTGCCGAGGATGGACTCCCAGCCCGCGTGGTCGATGGCCGAGGCGAGGAACTGTGCCGCTCCCGGCGGCGTGCGCAGTATCACGAGGTTGGCCGACGCCTCGGCCGACACCAGGAGCTCCTCCGCGATCCTCCGAAGCCGCGCGTCCGGGTTCTCCGGAAAGCCGTTCGCGGGACCGGTGCGGTAGAGCGGTATCCGTCCTCCACCCTCACCGGGCAGCGCGTAGACCAGCGTGCCGTCGTCGGCCCGCAGCTTCAGCGCGCCCAGCTCGTCGAGATCGCGGGAGAGCGTGGCCTGGGTGACCTCGACTCCCTGCTCCGCCAGGAGCTTGGCCAGCTCGGGCTGCGAGCGGACCTTGTGCCTGGTCAGCAGCTCCACGATCCGCGCGTGCCGGGCCGCCTTCGTCAGCGGGATGGTCACGACCCCTCCGCACCCCGCGTCGCCAGCCAGTGCAGCAGCGCCTTCTGGGCGTGCAACCGGTTCTCCGCCTGGTCCCACACCACGCTCTGCGGCCCGTCGATGACGTCCGCGGCGATCTCCAAGCCCCGGTAGGCCGGGAGGCAGTGAAGCACGATCGCGTCCGGGTCAGCCAGGCCGAGCAGGGCCGTGCTCACCTGGTAGGAGGCGAAGGCCGCGACTCGCTCGTCCTTGCCGTCCTGGCCCATGGACACCCACGTGTCGGTCGCGACGACATGCGCTCCGGCCACCGCGGCCTCCGGATCGCTCACCGCCGTGACCGAACCGCCCGTAGCCGCCGCGATCTCGGCAGCCCGCTCCATGACCAGGGCGTCGGGCAGGTAGCCCACAGGCGCCCCGATCCGGACGTGCATGCCGGCCGTGGCGCCGCCGAGCAGGTAGGAGTGGGCCATGTTGTTGGCGCCGTCGCCGAGGTAGGCGAGCGTGAGGCCCCGCGGCGAGCCCTTGTGCTCCCGGATCGTCTGCAGGTCGGCGAGGATCTGGCAGGGGTGGAACTCGTCGGTCAGCGCGTTCACCACCGGCACCGACGAGTGGGCCGCCATCGCCTCGATGCGCTCCTGGCCCGCCGTTCGCCACACGATCGCCGCGACCTGCCGGGACAGCACCCGCGCGGTGTCCTCGATCGGCTCTCCGCGTCCCATCTGCGAGGTGCCGAGGTCCATGAGCAGAGGCTGGCCGCCCAGCTCCGCGACGCCGACGGTGAAGGAGACCCGGGTGCGGGTGGATGGCTTGTCGAACAGCACGGCGACCGTGCGAGGGCCCTCGAAGGGCCGGTAGCCGAACCGGTCCTTCTTCATGGCCTCGGCGAGGTCGAGCACCTGCGCCTGCTCCTGCGGCGACAGGTCGTCGTCCCGCAGGAAGTGTCTTACTCGCGCCGGGTCCGCGCCCTGCCTCACTCGCGCCGGGTCCGCGCCCTGCCTCACTCGCGCCGGGTCCGCGCCCTGCCTCACTCGCGCCGGGTCCGCGCCCTGCCTCACTCGCGCCGGGTCCGCGCCCTGGCTCGCGCCGGCGGCGGGGTTCACAAGGTCGTTCTCAGGCATCTGCGGCCTCCAGGATGCCGGGCAGCGCGTCGAGGAAGGTCTGCACGTCGGACTCGGTGATGACAAGCGGCGGCGCGAGCCTTACTGCGTCGGGCTGAAGGGCGTTGACGAGGAATCCGGCCTCCTGCGCCACCGCCTGCACCTGCCCCGACCTCGGCGCGGTGAGCACGGCGGCCAGCCACAGCCCGCGCCCCCTGACCCCCTTGAGCAAGGGATGCCGCACGGCGGCGATGCCCTCGGACAGCTGCGCTCCCACCTTCACGACATTACCGAGCAGTCCGTCGCGCTCGATCGTGTTCAGCACGGCGAGCGCCGCCGCGCACGAGACCGGGTTGCCGCCGAAGGTCGAGCCGTGGTCACCCTTGGCGAAGACCTCGCCGGCCTCGCCGAAGCCGATGCAGGCTCCGATCGGCAGGCCTCCGCCGAGGCCCTTGGCCAGCGTCAGGACGTCGGGGACGACCCCCTCGGCCTGGTGGGCGAACCAGTGCCCGGTGCGACCGATGGCCGACTGGATCTCGTCGGCCACGAGGAGTGCCCCCGCCGAGGAGCAGATCTCCCTGGCGGTGCGGAAGTAGCCGTCGGGCGGCGGGATGACACCCGCTTCACCCTGGGTGGGCTCCAGGAAGACCGCGGCGCAGTCCTCGGTCACGGCGTTCTTGAGCGCGTCCGCGTCGCCGAACGGGACGAACCTGACGTCGAGCGGGAACGGCCCGAACTGGTCGCGGATCGAGGGCTTGCCCGTGAGTGACAGCGCGCCGAGCGTGCGACCGTGGAAGCCGTTCTCCGTCGCCACCATGTAGCCGCGGCCGCGCGTCCTGCCGTACTTGATGGCGATCTTTACTGCCGCCTCGTTGGCCTCGGTGCCGGAGTTGGAGAGGAAGACCCGCGCCGGCTCTCCGAGCAGGGCGAGCAGCTTCTCGGCGAGCAGCACCTCGGGCTCGTGCAGGAACAGGTTCGAGGTGTGCGCGAGAGTGGCCACCTGCCGGGACACCGCCTCGACCAGGGCCGGGTGGTTGTGACCGAGCGAGGTCACCGCGATGCCGCCGATGAGGTCGAGGTAGCGGCGCCCCTCCACGTCCCAGACGGCGCAGCCCTCGCCGCGAGCGATGGCGACCGGCGGCACCCCGTAGTTGCGCATGAACGCCGCTTCGAAGCGTCCGCGCAGTTCGTCGTTGGTGGTCACCTGGCAACCTCCCCGTTCACGGCGCCCTCCGCCGTCGCTCCGGTCTCGCCTCGCACCGCCGGGACGGCGTCGTCAGGCTCGACCATCGTCCCGATGCCCTCGTCGGTGAATACCTCCAGCAGCAGCGCGTGGGGCACCCGCCCGTCGAGCACGTGGGCCTGTGGGACGCCCCCGCGCACGGCGGCCAGGCATGCCTCCATCTTCGGCACCATGCCACTGGACAGCGAGGGCAGCAATGTGGCGAGTTCGGACGCCCCGATGCGGCTGACGACCTCCTCACTGTTGGGCCAGTCGGCGTACAGCCCCTCGACGTCGGTGAGGACGATGAGCTTCGACGCCTGGAGCGCCACGGCGAGGGCGGCCGCGGCGGTGTCGGCGTTGACGTTGTAGATCCCGCCGTCCTCGCCACGGGCCACGGATGACACCACCGGGATGCGGCCGTCGTCCAGCAGGGCCCGCACGGCTCCGGCCTCGACCCGGACGATCTCCCCGACCTGGCCGATGTCGACCTTGACGCCGTCCACGACGACGTGCTTGCGCTCGGCGGTGAACAGATGGGCGTCCTCGCCGGACATGCCGACCGCGAACGGCCCGTGCCCGTTGATCAGCCCGACCACGTCGCGGTTGACCTGGCCGACCAGGACCATCCGGACGACCTGCATCGCCTCGGGTGTGGTCACCCGCAGCCCGGACACGAAGTGGCTGTCGATCCCGAGCAGGTCGAGGTGCGACTGGATCTGCGGGCCGCCGCCGTGCACGATCACCGGCCGCAGGCCGGCGTAACGCAGGAACACCACGTCGGCCGCGAACTTGGCCCGCAGGTGCTCCTCCGTCATCGCGTTGCCGCCGTACTTGATGACGACGGTCGCGCCGTGGAAGCGCGCCAGCCAGGGCAGCGCCTCGATCAGGGTGTGCGCCTTGTCCAGGGCGCCGTTCCGCCTGACGCTCATGACGAGTACGCCGAGTTCTCGTGCACGTATGCCGCCGTGAGGTCCGTGGTGTGCACGGTCGCGGTGTGCGGGCCGGCGGACAGGTCGATGGTGATGGTCACGTCGCGGGGCCGCAGGTCGACCTTGGCGCGGTCGTCTCCCGCCGCGCCGCCGCGGCAGATCCAGATGCCGTTGACCGCCACGTTGACCCGCTCGGCGTCGAACACGGCGTCGGTGGTGCCGACCGCGCTGACCACCCGGCCCCAGTTGGGGTCCTCGCCGTGGATCGCGCACTTGAGCAGGTTCGACCGGGCGACCGCACGGCCCACCGCCACCGCGTCCTCCTCCGACGCCGCGCCGACGACCTCGATCGCGATCGCCTTCGAGGCGCCCTCGGCGTCGACCAGAAGCTGCCGGGCCAGGTCCGCGCAGACGGCGGTGACGACCTTCTCGAACTCGGCGAGGTCGGGGCGCACGCCCGACGCGCCGCTCGCGAGCAGCAGCACGGTGTCGTTGGTCGACATGCAGCCGTCGGTGTCGAGCCGGTCGAACGTCACGGAGGTCGCCCTGCGCAGCGCCGTGTCGAGTTCCTCGGACGTGAGGTCGGCATCGGTGGTCAGCACGCACAGCATCGTGGCGAGCGCGGGCGCGAGCATCCCGGCGCCCTTGGCCATGCCGCCCACCATGTAGCCGTTCTCACCGCGGCGGAAGGAGATCTTGCTGACGGTGTCGGTGGTCCGGATCGCGTCGGCCGCCGCCAGGCCTCCGTCACGGCTGAGCTGGGCGGCCGCGGTCCCCACGCCGCCGAGCAGCGCGTCCATCGGCAGCCGCTCGCCGATCAGGCCGGTGGAGCAGACCGCGATCTCGGCCGCGGAGTCGTCCAAGGCCTCCGCCACCTTCTCGGCGGTGGCGTGGGTGTCCTGGAAGCCCAGCGGGCCGGTGCAGGCGTTGGCGCCGCCGGAGTTGAGGACGACGGCCCTGACCCGGCCGCCGCTGAGGACCTGAGCCGACCACAGGACGGGCGCGGCCTTGAAACGGTTGCGGGTGAAGACGCCGGCCGCGGCACGCGAGGGGCCGTCGTTGACGACCAGGGCCAGGTCGCGGGCACCGCCGCTCTTGATCCCGGCGGCGACTCCCGCGGCGCGGAAGCCCAGCGGTGCGGTGACGCTCATGCCGCCCCCTCGCCTGACGGCTCGGGTTCGCATTCGCGAATCGCGCTGTGCTTAACGATTCGCTCGCTTCGCTCGCTCATGCGCGCTCCTCCAAGGGGACGATCTTGCTCACGGGGCGACTCCATTGGTGGGAAGGCCGACTTCTTCCGGAAGGCCGAGAGCGAGGTTGGCGCTCTGGATCGCGCCGCCCGCGGTTCCCTTGGTGAGGTTGTCGATGGCGACGACGGCGACGATCCGCCCGGTCCGCTCGTCGAGGGTGACCTGCAGGACCGCCGTGTTGGCCCCGACCGTCATCGCGGTCGCCGGCCAGACCCCCTCGGGCAGCAGGTGGAGGAACGGCTCGTCCTTCACCGCCGTCTCGTACGCCTCCCGGACCGCGGCGGAGGTGACGCCGGATGCGGCCGGAGCCGTGCAGGTGGCGAGGATGCCGCGGCTCATCGGCGCGAGGGTCGCCGTGAACGACACCCGGACCGGCCGTCCGGCGACCGCCGACAGGTTCTGCTCCATCTCCGGGGTGTGCCGGTGCACCCCGCCCACGCCGTACGCGCTGACCGAGCCCATGACCTCGCTGCCGAGCAGGTTGGCCTTGGGCGCCCGGCCGGCTCCGGAGGTGCCGCTCGCCGCGACGACCACGACGTCGGGCTCCGCCAGCCCGGCCGCGAAGGCGGGGAACAACGCCAGCGTCGCGGCCGTCGGGTAGCAGCCGGGGACGGCGATGCGCCGGGCGCCGCGCAGGATCTCGCGCTGACCGGGCAACTCGGGCAGGCCGTAGGGCCACGTGCCGGCGTGGACGCCGCCGTAGAATGCTGTCCACTCTTGCGCGCTGGTCAGCCGGAAGTCGGCGCCGCAGTCGACGACGAGCGTGCCGTCGCCGAGTTCGGCGGCGACCGCGGCCGACTGACCGTGCGGGAGGGCGAGGAAGACGACGTCGTGACCGGCGAGCACGTCGGGGGTGGTCTGCTCGATCACCCGGTCGGCCAGCGACGGCAGGTGGGGTTGGTGGGCGCCGAGCCTGGTGCCCGCGCTGGACGCGGCGGTCAGCGCGCCGATCTCGACGGCGGGGTGTCCGAGCAGCAGACGGAGTAGCTCTCCTCCCGCGTAGCCGCTGGCTCCGGCGATCGCCGCCCTCATCCGCGCCCCCCGATTCTTCGCGACCCCTGCATGATCATGCAGCGGACCTCATGTTCTTGCTGGTGTAGAGAGTATGCATCGCAAAGCATGAGCATGCAAGCAGCGTTCCGAGGGATGGACATCTAGCCGACGTACCTACCGGTCGGTATCGTGAAACCTCCGGTTAACGAACGCATCCGGGAGTGCGCCAGCATGACGATCACGAACGAACAGGTCCAGGCCCAGCTCACGGCGCCCGGGCAGCTCTTCGAGATGGAAGAGGTCGAGGTCGGCGGTCACAAGATCCGGGCGTGGAAGCACGCTCCCGCGACCTTCCGGGCCCTCCTGGAGATCACCCGGTTCCACGGGGACAAGGTGTTCATCGCCTACGAGGACGAGCGCATCACCTACGAGGAGCACTTCCGGCTGGCCGCGACGCTCGCCAACCGCCTGGTGGACGACTACGGCGTGCGCAAGGGCGACCGCGTCGCCGTGGCGATGCGCAACTACCCCGAGTGGATCGTCTCCTTCTCCGCCGTGCTCGCCGCCGGAGCGGTGGCCGTGCCGCTCAACGCCTGGTGGACCGAGCAGGAGCTGGAGTACGGCCTGAGCGACTCGGGCGCCAAGGTGGTGATCGCCGACGGCGAGCGCGCCGCCCGGATGGCCGGCAGCGGCCTGCCGGTGATCGTCACCCGCGGCGAGGGGGCCAACTGGGCCGAGGTCCTCGGCGAGGTCCGGCCCGAGGTGACGCTGCCGCAGGTCGAGCTGGGCCCCGACGACCCCGCCACGATCTTCTACACCTCGGGCACCACGGGCAGGTCCAAGGGCGCCCTCGGCAGCCACCGCAACCTCGGTCAGGCGCCGATGACCGTCGCGTACGCGATGATGCGCACGGTGGCGATGGCCGGCAGGGACGTGGCCGCGGCGGCGGAAAAGCGCAGGATCACCCTGCTGACCGTGCCCCTCTTCCACGTCACCGGATGCTTCGCCGTACTGATGACCACGATGTTCAGCGGCGGCGGGCTCGTGCTGATGTACAAGTGGGACCCCAAGCGGGCCCTGGAGCTCATCGAGCGCGAGAAGGTGACCGTGATGAGCGGCGTGCCGACCAACGCCTGGCAGCTGCTGTCACACCCCGACCTGGACAAGCATGACATCTCCTCGCTCGGCTCCATCTCGTACGGCGGCGCCCCGGCCCCGCCGAAGCTGCTGGAACGGATCACCGAGTCGCTCCCCAACCGCACACCCGCCAACGGCTACGGCATGACCGAGACGACGGCGCTCGCGATCTACAACAGCGGCGGGGACTACCTGGCCAAGCCCGACAGCATCGGGCTGCCGCTCGCCGTCGTGGACGTGAAGATCTGCGACCCGCTCGGCGCGGAGCTGCCGACCGGCGAGGTCGGCGAGCTGTGCATGCGCGGGCCGATCGTGATCATGGGCTACTGGAACCGCCCGGAGGCCACGGCGGAGACGTTCGTGGACGGCTGGCTGCACACGGGCGACCTGGCCCGAATCGACGAGGACGGCTACGTCTACATCGTCGACCGCGCCAAGGACATGGTCATCAGGGGCGGCGAGAACGTCTACTGCGCCGAGGTCGAGGCCGCCCTGTTCGAGCACCCCGCGGTGGACGACGCGGCCGTGATCGGCATCCCGGACGACGAGCTGGGCGAGCAGGTCGGCGCGGTCGTACGGCTCAAGCAGGGCGCCGGTGCCACCGGTGAGGAGCTCCAGGAGTTCCTGCGCGGCCGCATCGCGGCGTTCAAGGTGCCGGTGCGGTTCTGGTTCAGGGAGGCCGAGCTGCCGCGCAACCCCGGTGGCAAGGTCCTCAAGACCCACCTGCGCAAGGAGACCCTGGGCCTCTGAGGGCCTGTATCGAATCCGATACCGCCCCGTCACCGCCAGGGCGGCCGGCCTCGATGGAGCGCTGCGGGGGTTTCAGCCTTCGTGGATCCGGCCGGCCTCGACGACGACGCGGCGTGTCGTGTGGACGGCCTTCAGCATGCGCCGGTCGTGGGTGACGAGCAGCAGGGTCCCCGTGTACGAGGCGAGCGCGGACTCCAGCTGTTCGATCGCCGGAAGGTCGAGATGGTTGGTGGGCTCGTCCAGGACGAGGAGGTTGACCCCACGGGCCTGAAGGAGAGCGAGGGCCGCCCTCGTCCGCTCGCCCGGCGACAGCGTGGCCGCCGGGCGGAGCACGTGGTCGGCGCGCAGGCCGAACTTGGCCAGCACTGTGCGGACGTCGGCGGGCGGCAGGTCGACGAGCGCGCCGAACGCGTCGAGCAGCGGCTCGTCGCCTTCGAAGAGCGCGCGGGCCTGGTCGACCTCGCCGACGACCACGCCGGGGCCGAGCGCCGCCGTCCCCTCGTCGAGGGGTATGCGGCCGAGCAGCACGCCGAGCAGGGTGCTCTTGCCCGAGCCGTTCGCGCCGGTGATCGCGACCCGGTCCGCCCAGTCGATCTGCAGGTCGACGGGCCCGAGCGTGAAGGCGCCACGTCGCGCGACCGCGCCGCGCAGCGTTGCGACCACGGCTCCGGAGCGAGGGGCGGCGGCGATCTCCATCCGCAGCTCCCACTCCTTACGCGGCTCCTCGACGACCTCCAGCCGCTCGATCAGTCTCTCGGTCTGCCGGGCCTTGGCCGCCTGCTTCTCCGTCGCCTCGGTGCGGAACTTCCGCCCGATCTTGTCGCCATCGGTGGCCTTGCGGCGCGCGTTCTTGACGCCCTTCTCCATCCAGGCGCGCTGGGCCCGGGCGCGGGTCTCCAAAGACGCCTTGGTCTCGGCGTACTCCTCGTACTGCTCGCGCGCGTGCCTGCGGGCGACCTCGCGCTCCTCCAGGTAGGCGTCGTAACCGCCGCCGTACGCGCGGACCTGCCGCTGGGCCAGGTCGAGCTCGACCACCCTGTTCACCGTACGAGCGAGGAACTCGCGGTCGTGACTGACGACCACGGTCCCGGCGCGCAGTCCCGTGACGAAGCGTTCGAGCCGGTCCAGGCCGTCGAGGTCGAGGTCGTTGGTGGGCTCGTCCAGCAGGAACACGTCGTAACGGCTGAGCAGCAGCGAGGCCAGCCCCACCCGGGCCGCCTGGCCTCCGGACAGGGATGCCATCTCCTGCTCCAAGCCGACCGTGAGCCCGAGGTCGGCGGCCACCTCCGCGGCCCGCTCCTCCAAGTCGGCGCCGCCGAGCGCGAGCCAGCGCTCGAGGGCTTCGGCGTACGCGTCCCCGGGATCGCCGCTCACGAGCGCCTCGGTGGCCGCGTCGAGGGCCCGCTGCGCGGCGGCGACCCCGGTCCGGCGGGCGAGAAAGGCGGCGACGGTCTCCCCGGGCCGCCGTTCGGGCTCCTGCGGCAGATGCCCGACGTTGGCGCTGGGCGGGCTGAGCCGTACGCTGCCATGCTCGGGGGCGTCGAGGCGGGCCAGCAGGCGCAGCAGCGTCGACTTGCCCGCGCCGTTCACCCCCACCAGCCCCACGACGTCCCCGGGCGCGACGACCAGATCGAGATCCGCGAACAGGACACGGTCGCCGTGCCCGGCGGCGAGTTCCTTCGCGACAAGAGTGGCGCTCATCAGGACACAGACCCTACTGGGTCCCGAGCCGACCCCGTCGAACGGTCTCACGGGCGGAGCGCCGCCACGCGGGGTGGAGCTCAGGGGCGCGGTGCCGGCTTGCCGACGGTCGCCCGGGCCGCTCGTCGGCTGACAACCG
The DNA here is from genome assembly GCF_014892245.1 of Microbispora sitophila. Classification (NCBI taxonomy): domain Bacteria; kingdom Bacillati; phylum Actinomycetota; class Actinomycetes; order Streptosporangiales; family Streptosporangiaceae; genus Microbispora; species Microbispora sitophila. The sequence continues at coordinate 14,297 of NZ_JADBGC010000021.1, forward strand.
AGGAGATCTGCCCGTACGGAGCGGCGTTTACCTCCCGCGTAATCGCCTCTCCTCGGGGCTCCGTGACACCGTTCACACGTCGTCACGGAAGACATCCCCGAAGGAGTGGACAATGACCGACTACACCGCCCTGGCCGAGCGTTACATCGCCGCCTGGAACGAGCGCGACGCCGAGACCAGGGCGAAGGCGGTGGCGGAGCTGTGGACCGAGGACGGCGGCTACACCGACCCGCTGGCCGCCGTCACCGGGCACGACGGGATCGCCGCGGTGATCGCCGGGGCGCAGGAGATGTTTCCCGGGTTCGTGTTCACCCTGGGCGGGCCCGTGGACGGCCACCACGACACGGCGCGCTTCACCTGGCACCTCGGCCCGGAGGGCGCGGCCGAGCCCGTCGTGATCGGCTTCGACGTCGTGGCGCTCGCCGAGGACGGCCGGATCCGGAACGTGTACGGCTTCCTCGACAAGGTCCCCGCCTGACCGTGCTCATGAGGCTACGGAGTCGTCCGGGACTTCCACTCCCGGACGACTCCCGGAAGGCCGGCCACGTCGCCGCGTTCCTCGCGCTGCCGGTGGCGGCTGAGGGCCCACAGGTGCGCCGCCCCTGAGGGGCGTCACAGAGTCGCCGGGCGTGGTGCTCGTCGGCATGAAAAGTTCATCGGCGTTCCAGCATCACAGGCTGTCCTTATCGATTCGTGGAGCCGAAACTTTTCAGCCAATCTTTGACATGTTTCAGAGCCGTTCTCACAATGTTCCTCCGGCGAACCCCGGGGCCGGGCGGCGCTCCCCTACCGGTGACTCGCGCCGCCCGGCCCTTCCCCCGATCAGAGGAGCAGACATGGCCGACAGCACCGCGCCCACCGCAAGACGCACAGGCTTACGCAGAACACTCGCCACGGCGCTCGCGGGCGTCCTGACCGCGGCACTCGCGGCCGTGACCCTCTCCGCCACGGCCGCGCAGGCGGCCGACTGCAGCGCCGGGTACGTCGGCCTGACCTACGACGACGGCCCCAATCCCAGCAACACGACGAACCTGCTGAACACGTTGAAGGCCAACGGCCTGCGGGCGACGTTCTTCAACATCGGGCAGAACGCCCAGAACAACCCGTCCCTGGTCAGAGCCCAGGTCGACGCGGGCAATTGGGTCGGCAACCACAGCTACACCCACCCCCACCTGACCCAGATGAGCAGCTCGCAGATCCAGTCGGAACTGCAGCGGACCCAGCAGGCCATCCAGCAGGCCACCGGCTCCGCGCCCAAACTGTTCCGGCCCCCCTACGGGGAGACCAACTCCACGCTCAAGTCGATCGAGCAGCAGCTCGGCCTCAGGGAGATCATCTGGGACGTCGACTCCCAGGACTGGAACGGCGCCAGCACCGCGCAGATCGTACAGGCCGCCGGCCAGCTCCAGAACGGCCAGATCATCCTCATGCACGACCAGTACGCCACCACCGTCGCCGCCATCCCCCAGATCGCGGCCAACCTCCGCAGCCGCAACCTCTGCGCGGGCATGATCTCCCCGTCCACCGGACGGGCCGTGGCTCCCGACGGCGGCGGCCCCGTCTCCCCGTCCCCGTCGAACCCGCAGTCCCCCAGCCCCACTCCCACGCTCACGCCTCCGCCGGGACCGGGCGGGTGCACCGCGACGATGCAGACCGTGAACTCCTGGACCGGCGGGTTCCAGTCCAACGTGACGGTGCGCGCGGGCAGTTCGGCGATCAGAGGCTGGACGGTGACCTGGAGCTGGCCCGGTTCCCAGTCCATCAGCCAGCTGTGGGGAGGCCTCCAGTCCGGCTCCGGCTCCTCCGTCAGCGTGCGCAACGAGTCCTGGAACGGCGGCCTGGGCGCAAGCGCCTCCACCACCTTCGGCTTCGTCGCCAACGGCACCGCCGCCACGCCGACGCTGACCTGCAGCGCGTCCTGACGGACACCACGAGGGCCCCCTGATCCCGGGGAGACCGGACGGCCGTACGGCGTGAGGGGACGACCTCCTCGCCGTACGGCCGTCGCGTTCCCGGGCGAGGGGAAAAGCAGTTGCCGTCGGACGGGCGGATCGTTGAGATGACTCGTCGTGGCCGAAAGCGCTGATCGCTCCCTGAAATCCCTCGCCCGGCGGCTGAGACTGGATCTCAGCCCGCTGCGCGAGTTCCGCGACTTCCGCCTCCTGCTCGGCTCGGGGCTGATCACCACGCTCGGCACGGTCATCACGACCGTGGCCGTGCCCTACCAGATGAAGCAGCTCACCGAGTCCTACGTCGCGGTGGGGCTGGTGGGCATGGCCGAGTTCGTACCGATGGTGGTGTGCGGACTGTGGGGCGGCGCGATCGCCGACGCGCGCGACCGGCGCACGATCGTGATAGTCAGCGAGCTGGGGCTGTGCCTCTCCTCGGTGCTCCTGCTCGCCAACGCGCTGCTGCCCCGGCCACAGGTGTGGGTGCTGTACGCCGCCGGGGCGCTGGCCGCCGGGCTCGGCAGCGTACGCTCGCCCAGTGAGCAGGCGCTGCTCAACCGGGTGGTGCCGCTGGACCGGATGCCCGCGGCGTTCGCCCTGCAGGGCCTGGTCCGCAACGCCGCCATGATCGTGGGACCGGCCGCGGGCGGTCTCATCGTGGCCACGCTCGGTCCGGCCGCCTCCTACGGCGTCGACGTCGCCACGTTCCTGCTGTCCCTCGCACTGCTGGTCAGGGTCGGGGCCGTCCCCCGCGCCGAGGAGCCCACCCCCGCGTCGCTGCGCTCCCTGCTGGAAGGCGTGCGGTACGCGCTGCGGCGGCCGGACCTGATGGGCACCTATCTCGTGGACATCGCCGCGATGGCCTTCGCCAGTTCCACCGCGCTGTTCCCCTTCCTGGCCGAGAACCTCGGGGCGTCCAAGGCCGTCGGAGTGCTGTACGCGGCCGGCGGCGTGGGCGCGGTGATCGCCTCACTCACCTCGGGCTGGACGGCCCACGTCCATCGGCACGGGCTCGCCGTCATCGTCTCGGCCACCCTGTGGGGCGTCGCCGTGGCGCTCGCCGCCGTGATGCCGGACATCTGGCTGGTCTTCCTGTTCCTCGCCGTCGCCGGCGGCGCCGACATGGTGAGCGGTCTGTTCCGCGGCACCATCTGGAACCAGACGATTCCGGACTCCTATCGGGGGCGGCTGGCCGGCATCGAACTGCTGTCCTACTCGACCGGGCCGATGCTGGGCGACGCACGGGCCGGGTTCATGGCCCAGTTGGGCGGCGCCCGCTTCTCCCTGGGGGCGGGCGGCCTGCTCTGCGTGGCCGCGGTCGGTGTGATGGCGGCGGCGTTGCCCCGGTTCCGGAAGTACGACGCGAGGACCGACGAGCACGCACTCGCCCTCCGTCCGCCGGAGTCCGCGACGGCGTGAAATGTTCATCGGCGTTTCGGCTGGGCAACACACACTTGATCGGTTCACCGATATGAAACATTTCTAGGGAGTCTTTGACCTGTTTCAACGACGCTTCCCAGAATGATGCCCCGGCGAATCCCGGGGCCGGGCGGCGCCTTACCCGCATGGCGATGCACCGCCTGTCCCTCGACGCCCGATCCGGGTCCCCGACTGGAGGAGCAGACATGGCCGACAGCACCGCGCCCACCGCAAGACGCACAGGCTTACGCAGAACACTCGCCACGGCGCTCGCGGGCGTCCTGACCGCGGCACTCGCGGCCGTGACCCTCTCCGCCACGGCCGCGCAGGCGGCCGACTGCAGCGCCGGGTACGTCGGCCTGACCTACGACGACGGCCCCAATCCCAGCAACACGACGAACCTGCTGAACACGTTGAAGGCCAACGGCCTGCGGGCGACGTTCTTCAACATCGGGCAGAACGCCCAGAACAACCCGTCCCTGGTCAGAGCCCAGGTCGACGCGGGCAATTGGGTCGGCAACCACAGCTACACCCACCCCCACCTGACCCAGATGAGCAGCTCGCAGATCCAGTCGGAACTGCAGCGGACCCAGCAGGCCATCCAGCAGGCCACCGGCTCCGCGCCCAAACTGTTCCGGCCCCCCTACGGGGAGACCAACTCCACGCTCAAGTCGATCGAGCAGCAGCTCGGCCTCAGGGAGATCATCTGGGACGTCGACTCCCAGGACTGGAACGGCGCCAGCACCGCGCAGATCGTACAGGCCGCCGGCCAGCTCCAGAACGGCCAGATCATCCTCATGCACGACCAGTACGCCACCACCGTCGCCGCCATCCCCCAGATCGCGGCCAACCTCCGCAGCCGCAACCTCTGCGCGGGCATGATCTCCCCGTCCACCGGACGCGCGGTCGCCCCCGACGGCAGCGGCGGCCCGACCGGTCAGCCGACCGTCACGCCCACGAACCCCGGCGGCGGTAGCTGCACCGCGACGCTGTCCGCGGGGCAGCAGTGGAGCGACCGGTACAACCTCAACGTCTCGGTCAGCGGCTCCAGCAACTGGACCGTGACGATGACCGTCCCCTCCCCTGCCAAGGTCATCGCTACCTGGAACATCAGCGCCGGCTATCCCAGCGCCCAGGTGCTGACCGCGAAGCCCAACGGCAGCGGGAACAACTGGGGCGTGACCATCCAGCACAACGGCAACTGGACCTGGCCGTCCGTCTCCTGCCGGGTCGGCTGACCTCCGCACAGGGGTGCGGCGCTCTTCCGGGGGAGCGCCGCGCCCCCTGTCGTTTGCTCGTCGCACTTCGAGCACAGGAGTGTTCCGGCACCCCGCCAGCGGGGAAACACATCGCGAGGCGCTCATGCGTTGCTACGGTGAGCGCATGACGGCAGAGGCATGGAGCGAAGCGCCATTGAGTGACACGCACGGTCTCCCGAGCTGGGTCTTCCCTCCGGCGGAAGGCTTCACGGCAGCCGACCTCGATCACATGCCGCAACTTCCTGCGCACACAGAGTTGATCGATGGAAGCTTGGTCTTCGTAAGCCCCCAAGCCTCCTTCCACACACGAGCCGTCGACCTCCTCACCGCGGGATTGCGGCGTCACCTGCCTCGGCAGTTGCGCGTACGCCGCGAGATGAGCGTGATTCTCGGCCTGCGCCAGCGGCCCGAGCCCGACGTTTGTGTCATCCAGGCGGAGGCGGATCGCGGGCCGGACCAGACGGCGTACGAAGCGAGTGACGTGCTCTTGGTCGTCAAGGTGGTCTCGCCGGACTCGGAGGAGCGGGACCGCAAGCGCAAGCCGCAACTCTACGCGGAGGCGGGGATCGCCCACTTCTGGCGTATCGAGAACCAGTCCGACCGGCCCACGGTCTACGCCTACGAACTCGACCCGGCAACCTCGTCGTACGCCCTGACCGGGATCTACCACGACCGGCTCAAGCTGTCGGTGCCCTTCGAGATCGACATCGACCTCACCGAGATCGACGCGCTCTGAGCTTCGCCTCCACGAGCCGGCGGCAGAGCGGACGCGGGGCTGCCGCCACCGGCGAGGAATCACCCATTGATCCTCTGGTTACCCGCGCGTATCGTCCAGAGTTGAGCACCACTCACATTCACGCGCGTGAACAGCACGAACCTCGGTCCCTTCACCCCCCGACACCGCGAAGGGAAGTTCCCCCATGCACGCGCGCCTTCGACGGGCGATCACCGCTGCCGCCGCACTGGCCTTCGTCGCCGTCGGCCTGCCGGCGGCGCCGGCCGCCGCGGCCCCCTATTACCCACCCGACGACTACTGCCTGGGCCAGTGCGCGGACATCCTGCCACCCGGCCAGAACGGCAACGCCACACTCGTGGACATCCTGGGCAACCAGACCCTCGGCACGTACCCGGCCCACAGCAAGGACCAGCTCGGCAAGTACGCCGACCTGATCTCGGGTTACACCGGCCTGACCGACGAGCAGATCTCCGCGTTCTTCAACGACAGCGCGTTCGGCGTGCCGGCCAACCAGATCGACAGCACGGTCAGCCCGCGCTCTGACGTCACCATCGTCCGCGACAAGGCGACCGGCGTCCCGCACGTCACCGGCACCACCCGCGAGGGCACCATGTTCGGCGCCGGATACGCCGGGGCACAGGACCGCCTGTGGTTGATGGATCTCATGCGTCACGTCGGCAGGGGCGAGCTGACGCCGTTCGCCGGCGGCGCCGCCGGCAACAGGGATCTGGAGCAGAGCGTCTGGCGCAACTCCCCCTACACCGAGGCCGACCTCCAGGCGCAGATCGACCGGTTGAAGACGGCCGGGACGCGAGGCGCCCAGCTCTACGCGGACGTGCAGAACTACATCGCCGGGATCAACGCGTACATCGACCACTGCATGGCCAACCGCGACTGCCCGGGTGAGTACGTGCTCACCGGCCACCTCGACGCCATCACGAACAAGGGCGGCCCGGAGGACTTCCGGATGACCGACCTGATCGCGATCTCCGGCGTGATCGGCGGTCTGTTCGGCGGTGGCGGCGGCGCCGAGATGCAGTCCGCCCTCGTACGCGTGGCCGCGCGGGCGAAGTACGGCGCCACCGAGGGCGACCGGGTCTGGGCGGCCTTCCGCTCGCAGAACGACCCGGAGACCGTGCTGACCCTCCACGCCGGGCAGAGCTTCCCCTTCGGGGCGGCCCCGGCCGGCGCGACCGGAGTGGTGCTGCCCGACGCGGGCACGACCGCGCCGGTCGACATCACGGCCAACGAGACCGGCACCGCGACGTCCGCGACCACGCAGGTCAAAAGCGCGCTGACCGGGCTCACGGTGGACAACTCCAAGCCGGAGATGTCCAACGCCATCGTGGTCTCGGCCGCCAAGGCGACCGGAGGCCACCCGATCGCCGTGTTCGGACCGCAGACCGGCTACTTCGCGCCGCAACTGCTCATGCTGGAGGAGCTGTCCGGGCCCGGCATCCGGGCACGAGGCGCGGCCTTCGCCGGGCTCAACCTCTACGTGCTGCTCGGGCGCGGCACCGACTACGCCTGGAGCGCCACCTCCGCCGCCGAGGACATCACCGACACCTACGCCGTGACGCTGTGCGACCCGAACGGCGGCACCCCCACGGTCTCGGCGGATCACTACCTCTACCACGGCACCTGCACGGCGATGGAGACGCTGAAGAAGACCAACTCCTGGAAGCCCAACACCGCCGACTCCACCGCCGCCGGGTCGTACGACCTGGTCATCAAGCGCACCAAGTACGGCCTGGTCACCTGGCGGGGCACGGTCGGCGGCGTGCCGACGGCGTTCACCACGCTCCGCTCGACCTACCAGCACGAGGCGGACTCCGCGATCGGCTTCCAGATGTTCAACGACCCGGCCGAGATGGGCTCGGCGGCGGCCTTCCGCAACTCGGCCTCCACCATCGGCTTCGCGTTCAACTGGTTCTACGTGAACTCCTCCGACGCGGCGTACTTCATGTCCGGCAACGTCCCCGTGCGGTCGGGGGTGTCCGATCCGAACCTGCCCATGACGGGCGACGCCGCGCACGAGTGGAGCGGCTTCGACCCGGCGGCCAACACGGCGTCCTACGTCCCGGCCTCGGCCCACCCGCAGGCGGTCAACCAGGACTACTTCGTGAGCTGGAACAACAAGCAGGCCAAGGACTTCGGCGCGGCCGACGGCAACTTCAGCTTCGGCGCGGTCCACCGGGCCGACCTGCTCGACGCCCCGATCAAGGCGGCCCTGTCGTCGGGCACCCTCGACCGCGCCGGGGTCGTGAAGATCATGGCATCGGCCGCGACGACCGACCTGCGCGGGTGGAAGGTGCTGCCGAAGCTGCTGCGCGTGATCAACAGCGCGCCGGTCTCCGATGCCGCCCTGGCCTCGGCCGTCTCCAAGCTGTCCGCCTGGGCCGCCGCGGGCGCCAAGCGGGAGGAGACCGCCAAGGGCAGCAAGACCTACACGCACGCCGACGCCATCCGGATCTTCGACGCGTGGTGGCCGAAGCTGGTGCGGGCGCAGTTCCGGCCCGGGCTGGGCGACGGCCTCTATCAGGCGCTGGTCAACGCGCTGCAGATCAACGAGTCGCCGTCCGGGCACCAGCAGGGCGACGTCTCCTCACTGCCCGGCTCGGCCAACGAGGCCCAGGCCCACAAGGGCTCGTCGTTCCAGTACGGCTGGTGGGGCTACGTGGACAAGGACATCCGGGCCGTGCTGGGCGACGCGGTGGCCGCTCCCCTGCCGGCGAACTACTGCGGGGCGACCGTGGCGGCCTGCCGTACGGTCCTGCTGGACAGCCTGTCGGCGGCGCTGGCCGAACCGGCGGCGACGACCTACCCGGGTGACGACTCCTGCTCGGCGGGCGACCAGTGGTGCGCGGACGCCGTCCGGCAGTCGCCGCTCGGCGGCGTCAAGCACGCGCTGATCTCCTGGCAGAACCGGCCGACCTACCAGCAGGTCGTCTCGTTCCCCGCGCACCGCGGAGACGACGTGGCCGACCTCGCCCTGGACCGTACGGCGAGCGCGTCCAGCACCCAGGGCTCCAACAGCGCGGCGAAGGCCGTCGACGGGGACCCGGCCAGCCGGTGGGCCAGCGGGTGGAGCGACAACCAGTACGTCCAGGTCGATCTCGGCTCGGCGAAGACCGTGGGGCGGGTGATCCTGCGCTGGGAGGCGGCCTACGGCTCGTCGTACCGCATCCAGACCTCGCCGGACGGCGCCACGTGGACCACCGTCGCGCAGACGACCACGGGCGACGGCGGCGTGGACAACGTCGCGTTCGCGCCGGTCAGCGCGCGGTACGTGCGGATGCAGGGCGTCAAGCGCGCCACCGGCTACGGCTACTCGCTGTACTCCTTGGAGGTGTACGGCAAGTAGGACGACGGTCAGCCCGGCTCGCGCCAGCCCTCGCCCTCCTCGGCGAGGGCGTCGAGCCGGGCGAGGTCGGCCGGGCCGAGGGCGCCGGCTGGATCGTCCACGACGACCACCCACTGGGCGTCCTCGGCGTCGTCCTCGCCCGCGAGCAACTCACGGACGACGGTGGGGACGCCCAGTGCCGGGAACAGCTCGGCCACGACCTCGGCGGACTCCTCCGCGCTGTCCCGCTCGTGGAACACCAGCAGGTGACGCACCGCTCCTCCGGGAGAGACGACCGCGGGTGCCGGCACTGTGCTTATCAGAGGCGTGCTCACAAGAGCGTGCTCATTCGCACAGTGCCGGCACCCGCTCAGGCGAGCATGCTCAGACGCCGCGGAGCTGCGCTCCGGTGCGCTCGGCGGCGAGGGCGACGGCGGCGTCGCGCGCCGCCGTGGTCTCCTCGACCGTGAGCGTGCGGTCGGCCGCCCGGAACCGCAGCGTGTAGGCCAGGGACTTGTTGCCCTCGCCCACCTGCGGGCCGGTGTAGACGTCGAACAGCCTGATCGACTCCAGCAGATCGCCCGCCCCCGCCCGGAGAGCGGCCTCGACCTCGGCGACCGGGGTGGAGGCGGCGACGGTCAGCGCGACGTCCTGCGTCGCCACCGGGTAGGCGGACACGGCGGGCGTCTGCACCGGCCCGGCCGGGCTCAGCAGCGACAGCTCCAGCTCCATCGCGCAGGTGCGCGCCGGCAGCCCGTAGGCCTCGACGACCCGCGGGTGCAGCTCGCCGGCGTGACCGACCAGCACCGGCTCACCGGTCTCGGCGTCGGTGACGGTCAGCGCGGCGCACCGCCCGGGGTGCCACGGCTCGTGCTGGTCGGCCCGGACGCCGAGCTCCACGCCCGCCGCCCGCGCGACCGTGCGGGCCGCCTCGACGGCGTCCGCCCAGGACGCCTGCCGGCCTTCGCCCCACCAGCCGGAGCGCTCGAACTCTCCCGCCAGCACCACGGCCACCCGCAGCGGCTGCCTCGGCAGCGCCGTCTCGATCGCCGCCAGCTCCTCCTCCGTGGGCCTGCGGTCGACCGGGAGGACCGGAGCCGTCGCGGGGGCCTGCGGCTCGGGCCGGTAGACCAGCCCGGACTCGAACAGCGCCACGTCGGCGAACCCGCGGCCCACGTTGCGCACCAGGGTCTTCAGCAGGCCCGGCAGCAGCGTGGTCCGCATGTACGGCTCGTCCTCGCTGAGCGGGTTGACCAGCCGGGTCGCCCGCCTGCGGGGGTCCTGCTCGGGCAGCAGCAGGTTGTCGAGGTCGCGCGGCCCCATGAACGGATAGGCGAGCACCTCCACGTATCCCGCGTCGGCCAGGGCACGGCCCACCCGGCGGCGCAGCCGCTGCGCCTCGGTCAGCCCGCCCCCGGCCGGAGCGGGCGGCAGCACCGACGGGATGCGGTCATACCCCTCAAGCCGGATGACCTCCTCCGCGAGGTCGTTCGGGTCGGTCAGGTCGGGACGCCACGTCGGCGGCGTGACCGTGATCAGGTCGTCGCCGTGGACGGCCAGCCGGTCGGCGAGGTCGCCGGAGGCGAGCACGCCGGTGGCCGCGACGCCGTGCCCGGCCGTGGCCGCGGGGGCGGCGCCCTCCGTCACCACGCAGCCGATCTGCTCCAGCCTGCGGATCACGGCCTCCCGCTCGTACGGCACGCCCGCCACGCGGCTGGGGTGGTCGGCCGGGATGGTGATCCGCACCGGCGAGACCTCCACCTGGGCGTGGGTCACCCCGGGATCTGCGACGGCCCCGCCCAGCTCGACCAGGAGCTGGACGGCACGCCACGACGCGGCCAGGGGCAGCTCGCGGTCGACGCCGCGCTCGAACCGCTTGGACGCCTCGCTCACCAGGTTGTGCCGCCGCGACTCGCGGGCGATGCCGGTGGCGGAGAAGTGCGCCGCCTCGATGACGATGTCGGTCGAGGCCTCGGAGATCTCCGTGTGCAGGCCGCCCATCGTGCCGGCCATCGAGATCGGGCCCGAGTCGTCGGTGATGAGGATGTCCTCGTCGTGGAGCGTGCGCACCACGTGGTCGAGCGTCTCCAGCGTCTCCCCCGGCCGGGCCCGCCGTACGACGATCGGACCGGACAGGCGCGACCGGTCGAAGGCGTGCAGGGGCTGGCCGAGCTCCAGCATCACGTAGTTGGTGATGTCGACGGCCAGCGAGACCGAGCGCATGCCCGCGCGGGCCAGCCGCACCCGCATCCACAGCGGGGACTCGGCGGCCGGGTCGAAGCCGGTGACCGAGCGCAGCACGAAGCGGTCGCAGGCGGTGGGGTCGGCGATCGACGCGGGCCAGGACTCGCCGCCGCCGGACTCCGCCTCGCTCGCGGCCGGGTCGCGGAACGGCACGCCGAACGCGATGGCCGCCTCACGGGCGACGCCGCGGATCGACAGGGCGTATCCGCGGTCGGTGGCGACCTCCAGTTCGAGCACGTCGTCACGCAGGCCGAGCAGCTCGACCACGTCGGCACCGATCGGGGTGTCCTGCGGCAGCACCAGGATTCCCGGGGAGGACTCGGCGATGCCGAGCTCGGCCTCCGAGCAGATCATGCCGTCGGAGAGGCGCCCGTAGGTCTTGCGGGAGCCGATCTCGAAACCGCCGGGGAGCACCGCGCCGGGCAGCGCGACCGGGACCACTGCGCCCTCGGAGAAGTTCGTCGCGCCGCACACGATCTCGCGCGGCGTCGCCTCTCCCACCTCGACCTTGCAGTGCCGGATGGGCTTCTTGAACCCGGTCAGCTCCTCGAACTCGAGGACCCGGCCGACCACGACGTTCTTGATCTCGTGGCCGTGCGAGTGGATGGCCTCCAGCTTGAGGCCGGCGGCGGTGAGCCGGTCGGCCACCTCCTGTGCGGTGACCGCGGGGAGATCGACGTACTCCCGCAGCCATGAAAGCGGGACCTTCATCAGACCTCCATCCCGAACGGCAGGGTGAACCGGATGTCGCCCTCGACCATGTCACGCATGTCCTCGGCGTTGTGGCGGAACATCAGCGTCCGCTCCACGCCCATGCCGAAGGCGAATCCCGAGTAGACGGCGGGGTCGACGCCGCAGGCGAGCAGCACGCGCGGGTTGACCATGCCGCAGCCGCCCCACTCGATCCAGCCCTCCGACTTGCAGGTGCGGCAGGGCGGGTTGCCCGGGACCGCCGAGGAGCCGCGGCAGACGAAGCAGCGAAGGTCGAGCTCGGCCGACGGCTCGGTGAACGGGAAGTAGTGCGGCCGGAAGCGGGTGGTGATCCCCGCGCCGAACATCACCTCGGCGAACCGGTCGAGCGTGCCCTTCAGGTGGGCCATCGTCAGCCCCTTGTCGACCGCCAGGCCCTCGACCTGGTGGAAGACCGGCGTGTGCGTGGCGTCGAGCTCGTCGGTGCGGAAGGTCTTGCCCGGCGACACCACGTACACCGGCAGCGGGCGCGAGAGCAGGGCCCTGATCTGCACCGGCGAGGTCTGGGTGCGCAGCACCTTCCCGGAGTCGACGCTCTCCACGAAGAACGTGTCGTGGTCGGACCTGGCCGGGTGGTCGGGGGCGATGTTCAGCGCGTCGAAGTTGAACCACTCGCCTTCGAGCTCGGGCCCCTCCGCCACCTCGTAACCCATCGCCACGAACGCGTCGGCGATGCGCTCCTGCAGGGTGGTCAGCGGGTGCCGGGCGCCGCGCGGCGCCCGGTCCCAGGGCAGCGTGACGTCGACGGTCTCCTCGATGAGGACCCGCGCGTCGCGCTCGGCCTCCAGTTCGGCCTGGCGGGCGGCGAGCGCCTCGCCGATGGCCTTGCGCGCGGCGCCGATCCGCTTGCCCGCCTCGGCGCGCGCGGCGGGCGGCAGTGCACCGATCTCACGGTTCGCCAGCGCGATGGGCGAGCGGTCGCCCGCGTGCGCGAGCCTGGCCTGCTTCAGATCGTCGAGGTCGCGCGCCGCGGCGATGGCGGCGAGGGCGTCGGCCTGCGCCCGCGCGACCTCGTCGGCGTGCAGCGGCGTCACCTCGACCGGGTCATAGGTGTTCGACAAGAGAGAGCTCCGTATCCAGGGGCCTGCGAGCGCCCTGCGCTCAGCGTGGTCAGTTTAGTCCGATCAGCCCACCGGGCCGTCCTCCGCGCGATCGGCCTGTGGAAAAGGCTCAGGCGAAGTCAGGGGTGCCGGTGGGCAAGGTAAATCGGAACTCCGCGCCGCCACCGGGCGCGCGCTGCACGCTGATGGTGCCGCCGTGGGCCTCGACGAGGCCCTTGACGATGAACAGGCCGAGCCCGGTCCCCCCGCGACGGCGGCCGTTGCCCCGCCAGAACTGGCGGAAGACACGGCCGACCAGCTCGGGCGCCACGCCCTCACCCTGGTCCCGCACCGACACCGCCACTCCCCATTCGACCGGCTCCACCACTATGGTCACCGTACCGCGTCCGTGGCGCACCGCGTTTTCCACCAGGTTCGCGAGGATCTGGTCAATCTTGTCCTGGTCGAGCCACATCTCGGGCAGCTCGCCGAGGACCTCCAGCCGGAAGCGGTCCTCCGGCTCCCCCGCCGCCACCCGGCCCGCGATGATCCTGCGGGCCCGGGCCGGAACGTCCACGATCTGGCGGTGGATCTCCACCCTGCCCGACTCGATGCGCGAGACGTCGAGCAGCTCGGTGATCAGTCGCGTCACCCGGTCGGCGTCCGCGTTGACCGTCTCCAGCATGACGCGCTTCTGGGCGTCGGTGAAGCGCTCCCACTTGGCCAGCAGTGTCGCGGTGAACCCCTTGACACTGGTCAGCGGCGAGCGCAGCTCGTGGGCCACGGTCGAGACCAGGTCGGCACGGCTGCGCTCGATCCGGGCACGCGCCGAGGCGTCGCGCAGCGTGATCACGACGCGTTCGACCCGCCCGCCGCGCCGCGGTGTGCGGACGAAGCGCGCGGCGACGAGCATCTCCTGGCGGCCGGGCAGGTGCAGCGGCCGTTCCGGCTGTCGGCTGCGGATGGACAGCCCGCCCTGCGGGTCGAGCCACTTCCACCAGTCGCGCCCGTCCTGGTCGCGCATCGGCAGCACGTCGCCGATGAGCCTGCCCACCGCCGCCGCACGGGTCACTCCGGTCAGCCGCTCGGCGGCCCGGTTGATCATCAGGATCACGCCGTCGGCGTCGGTGGCGACGAGGCCGTCGGGAAGGTCGTCGACGTCGATGTGCGCCCGCCCTCCGGCGTCCCCCTCAAGGGCGCCGCCGGGGGTGTCGACACCTCGCACGAGACCGCCTCCTCGAGCTCCGGAACTGCGCGCGCCGCCGGGTCCTGCGCGACTCCTTCGCCGACAATAGCGGGTTTCCCGGGCTCGGCAGCAGCCTCAGCGCGCGGGGGTAGTGGGATCTTCCACGGAATGTAAGGTCTGCCGCTGAGCGCGCGCGGAAGCGTACAGGCAGACCGCGGCCGCGGTGGCGAGGTTGAGGCTCTCCGCCCGCCCGTAGATCGGGACGCGCACCACCTCGTCGGCCAGCGCGAGGAGCTCGGGCGGCAGTCCCCACGCCTCATTGCCGAACAGCCAGGCGCTGGGCGCGTCCAGGGCGACCTCGTCGAGCGTCCGGGTGCCCGCGCCGTCGGCCGCGAGCACGCGCAGCCCCGCCTCCCGCGCGTGCCGTACGGCGTCCGCCACGGAAGTGCCGGTCGCGACCGGCAGGTGGAACAGGCTGCCCGCGCTGGCCCGCACGCACTTGCCGTTGTACGGGTCCACCGACGCGTCGGTGAACACCACCGAGTCGGCGCCCGCCGCGTCGGCCGTACGCAGGACCGTGCCCGCGTTGCCGGGATCGCGCACGTGGGCGAGGATCGCCACCAGCCGGGCCCCCCGCGGCACCGCCTCGGCCAGCGGGACGTGCACGAACCGGCACACGGCCAGCAGGCCCTGCGGGGTGACCGTCTGGGTCAGCTCCGACATGACCTCGCCGCTCGCGCGGTGGACCGGCACGCCCGCCGCGACGGCGGCGGCCACGATGTCGGCGTGCCGCGTCTCCGCCTCGACCGTCGTGAACAGTTCGACCGTGACGTCCTTGAGCGCGAGGGCCTCGCGGACCGCCTGCGGCCCTTCCGCCAGGAACGCCCGGTCGCGGTCCCGGAAGGCGCGCTTGGTCAGCCTGCGGGCCGCCTTGACGCGCGGCGACTTGATGTTGGTGAGCTCCGCCATGCCCGCTTGTTCCCCCTCGACGTGAATGAGGGCCCACCGCAGGCGGCGGGCCCTCGTCTTTGCGCAGGTGTCAGGCGACCGGCGCGTTCACGTCGGACGGGAGCGCCTTCCTGGCGGACTCGACCAGCGTGGCGAAGGTCTGGCTGTCGTTCACCGCGAGGTCCGCGAGGATCTTGCGGTCCACCTCGATGCCGGCCAGGCGCAGGCCCTGGATGAAACGGTTGTAGGTGATGCCGTTCGCGCGGGCGGCGGCGTTGATCCGCTGGATCCACAGCCGGCGGAACGTGCCCTTCTTGTCCTTGCGGTCCCGGTACGCATAGGTCATCGAGTGGAGCATCTGCTCCTTGGCCTTGCGGTAGAGCCGCGACCGCTGCCCGCGGTAA
Organism: Microbispora sitophila; assembly: GCF_014892245.1. Classification (NCBI taxonomy): domain Bacteria; kingdom Bacillati; phylum Actinomycetota; class Actinomycetes; order Streptosporangiales; family Streptosporangiaceae; genus Microbispora; species Microbispora sitophila. The sequence goes on from NZ_JADBGC010000021.1 coordinate 29,575, forward strand.
CCGCTTGCCCGCTCGAGGACGACCCGGCGCTTCTTCTTGGCGTTGAGCGCCCGCTTCACGCGTGCCATGTTGTTCTATCTCCCCGGGTCGTTACTTCGCGAGCAGCTTCTTGATCTTCTTGGTGTCGGCGTCGGACATGACGACGACGCCCTCGAGACGGCGCGTGCGAGTGGACGGCTTGTGCTCGAACAGGTGCTGCCGGTTGGCGCGGCGGCGGACAACCTTGCCGGATCCGGTGAGCCGGAACCGCTTCTTCGCACCGCTGTGCGTCTTCATCTTCGGCATCTCAGCCGTCTCTCCTCTTTCGTCCGTGCCGACGGCCCGGGCCGGTGACCCGGGCCGGCGGCCTGCCTTACTCCGCGAGACCGCCCCGGTCTCGGTTTCCGTGTACGTCTGCGGCGCCCCGCCCGATGATTCAGGCGGGCGTCACTGCGGCTGCGCGGCCTGCTCCTCGGCGGGCTCCGCCTCCTGCTGGCCGGCGCCGCGGGCCTTGGCGGCGGCCTTCTCGGCCTTCGCCTCGGCCTTCTTCTTGTGCGGCCCGATCACCATGATCATGTTGCGGCCGTCCTGCTTCGGCTGCGACTCGACGAACCCCAGGTCGGTGACGTCCTCGGCGAGGCGCTGCAGGAGCCGGAAGCCCAGCTCCGGCCGGGACTGCTCACGACCCCGGAACATGATCGTGACCTTGACCTTGTCTCCCGCCTTCAGGAAGCGCACGACGTGACCCTTCTTGGTCTCGTAGTCGTGCGGGTCGATCTTCGGCCGGAGCTTGATCTCCTTGATGATCGTGTGCGCCTGGTTGCGGCGGGCCTCGCGCGCCTTCATGGCCGACTCGTACTTGAACTTGCCGTAGTCCATGAGCTTGCAGACGGGCGGGCGGGCCGTGGCCGCGACCTCCACCAGGTCGAGATCGCTCTCCTGCGCCAGCTTCAGTGCGTCGCCGATGGAGACGATGCCGACCTGTTCGCCGTTCGGGCCGACGAGGCGCACCTCGGGCACGCGAATACGGTCGTTGATGCGGGGCTCGGTGCTGATGGGACCTCCAAAAGACTTCCGCTTGTCTCGACCGCGCGGGGGGCAAAACAAAACCCCGCACGTCACGCATGCGGGGTCACTGAGCTCTCCTGCCGAAAACTCCGGTGTGATCCTGGACCCGTCCGCCTTTCGGCGGAGCAGGTGGGAGGAGGACCTCCGCTTGCGCGTCCAGCTCATGCCGGACCGATCGAGTTCCTACGCTACCACAAACCGGAAGTCCCATCGACGTATTCCGGGGCCGCCACGGGGGCGCCACGGCGGCCGCTCAGGAGGCCGCGCGCCGCGCGATCTCGGCCTCGCCGGCGGCGCGCATCGCCTCCACCGGCACGTCCGCACGGCCGGTCATCAGCTCGACCTGCCGCACCGCCTGGTGCAGCAGCATCGGGAAGCCGCCGATCACGGTGCGTCCCCGCGCCCGTACGGCCCCGGCCAGCGGCGTCGGCCAGGGCGCGTAGACGACGTCGAACAGCGCCGCCTTCTCGGGCAGGCGGGCCGCGACCCGCTCGGCCAGCGCGTCGGCCGCGCCGGACGGCAGCGTGGAGACGACCAGGTCGGCCGCGGGGTCGAAGTCGTCGAAGGAGCGCACGGTCACCGTGGCGCCGAGGCGCTCGGCGACCCGCAGGGTCTCTCCCGCGCGGCCCGGGTCGCGCACGACCAGCGTGACCTCCGCGAGGCCCGTCTCCCGCAGGGCGGCGACGGCCGAGGCCGCGGTGGCGCCGCCGCCGAGGACGACCGCGGAGGCGGGCGCGGGCACGCCCGCCTCCGCGAGCGCCTCGACGATGCCGTACACGTCGGTGTTCTCGCCGTGCCGGACGCCGTCGCGGAACACCACGGTGTTGGCCCCGCCGACCGCCACGGCGAGGTCGGAGACGCTGTCGAGCAGCGGCAGCACGGCACGCTTGAGCGGCATCGTGAGCGACAGCCCCGCCCACTCCGGGCCGAGCCCGCCGACCAGGCCGGCCAGCCCGTCCTCGGCGCACTCGATCGCGTCGTACCGCCAGTCCGCCAGGCCCATCGCCGCGTACGCCGCCCGATGCAGGACCGGCGAGAGCGAGTGCGCGATCGGGGAGCCCAGCACGGCGGCGCGGCGACCGGTCGCGGTCATTTGTTGTTCCTGTTGAACTCGTCGCGGAGCTTCCAGAACTCCGACTCCTTGTCGGTGAACTTGGTGATGCCCCGCTTGGGGTCGACCGTCACGAAGTAGAGCCAGTTGCCGTCCGCCGGATGCAGCGCGGCCTCGATCGCGTGGTCGCCCGGGTTGCTGATCGGACCGGGCGGCAGGCCGAAGTACTTGTACGTGTTGTACCGCGAGGTGCTTTCCAGGTCGGCGTGCGAGGCCGCGATGCCGTACTTGTTCAGGCCGTACATGACCGTGCTGTCCATGCCCAGCTTCATCTGGGGATTGGAGGCCAGCCGGTTGTAGATGACCCGGGCGACCTTCGGCATGTCCTCGGCGCTGCCGGACTCCGCCTGGACGATGCTGGCGATGATGATGATCTGCTTGGCGGTGAAGCCGAGCTGCTTCGCCTGGCCCTCCAGGTCCACCCGATCGGCGGTCTGGTTGAACCGGTCGACCATCTTGGTGAGGATCTGCTGCGGGGTGAGCTTGCTGCTGATCTCGTACGTCGCGGGGAACGCGAAGCCCTCCAGGCGGCCCTTGGCGTACGCGGGAAGCCCGATGTCGGTGCGAGCGGCCTTCTTGAAGTCCTCGACCGGCTTGCCGGTGGCGGTGGACAGCTCCTCGTAGATCTTGCTGAGCCGCAGCCCCTCGCGAATGGTCAGCCGGTTGAGCATCCGGTTCTTTGGGTCGAGCAAGGCCAGGGCCGAGGCGGCGGACATGCCCTTGCGCATCTCGTACTGGCCCGGCTGGAGCGAGGAGCTCTTCCCGGCGGCGCCGATGGCGTTGATGAACGCCCGAGCGCTGGCCACGACGCCCTCGTCCTCCAGCATCTGGGCGACGTCGGTGGCGCTCGCGCCCTCCTCGATCTCGACGACGACCTCGCCGCGCCCCTCCCCGGTGTAGTCCTTGGCGATCATCACGCTGCGCGCCCAGGTGAATCCGAAGTAGCCGAGGCCGCCGAGGACCCCGACGATGATCACAACGGCGAACAACGTGGCGACCCTGCCCTTGCGCCGCTGTCTCTTGCGGCGTCTGCGGCTGCGCCGCTGCTGGGTCCGGCTACCAGGGGGCCGGCGCCGGGGAGAACCGTCGTCGTCCTCGGCGCCGAGCAGGAAGTCCATGTCCAGATCATTCATAGTGCGCTGGCCAATCTCTCGGTACGAGAGGCCTCCCGTCAAGCGAGTGTGCCAAACCGAGGGGGTTCGGGACAGGGGGTTCCGCGGGGGGCGTTCCCGATATATGGAGCCCCGCCCGGGGGCGGCGGGGCTGTGCGGACGCACCGGGCGCGCTCCGGAACCCGCGGGACGGCGCCGCGCGGATGCCCCGGGAGGCGATCAGTTCGTCCCGAGATACCTGTTCAGCTCCTCCCGATATTTCCTGAACTCCGCCTCTTTGTCAGTGAATTTGGTGATTTTACGCCGGGGATCTGTGGTGACGAACCAGTACCACGTGCCCTCGGCGGGGTGGAGGGCGGCCGCGAGCGCGCTCTCCCCCGGGTTGCCGATGGGCCCGGGCGGCAGCCCGGGGCGCGCGTAGGTGTTGTACGGCGAGTCGACCCGCGTGTCCTCGGTGCTGACTTTGAGAGTGTGGCGGTTCAGCGCGTAGTTGACCGTGCTGTCCATCTCCAGCTTCGCGCCGCGCGCGAGACGGTTGTACACCACTCTGGCGATCTTGGGGTAGTCGGCCGGGACGCCGCCCTCGGCCTGCACGATGCTGGCGACCGTCACCGCCTGCTTGGGCGTGAGCCGTACGCGCGGCGCGAGGTCCTCCAGCTTCACCTTCGCGGCGGCGACGCGGAACCGGGCCACCATCTTCCTGAGCAGATCGACGGCGGTCATCCCCGGCTCGATCTCGTACGTCGCGGGGAACAGGAACCCCTCGGCCGCCCCCTCGGCGTACGCGGGCAGGCGCAGACGCCGGGGCTCGGCGACGGCCGTGGTGAAGTCCTTCAGGGGGATGCCGGTCCGATCCGCGAGCGTGCGCAGCACCTCGCTCGTGCGCAGCCCCTCGGGCACGGTGACCGTGCGCACCACCCTGCTCGCGGGCGACAGCAGCAGATCGAGGGCGCCGGCGGCGGCCATGCGCCGCCGCAGTGTGTAACGGCCCGGGTGCAGCCCGCTCTCCTTGGAGCGCGTGACCACCTGCGCGACGAACGACTGGGCGCTGGCCACCACGCCGGCCTGCTCCAGCGTCTTGCCGATCTCGGCGACGCTCGCGCCCGGCGTGATCTCGATCGTGACCGTCCCCGAGCCGCTCCCGGAGTAGTCGGGGGCCTCGTTGGACTGCCCGACCACCTGGTGCACGCCGTACGCCACCGCCACCGCGACCAGGGCGAGACCCCCGGCCACGGCGGCGAACGCCCGCCTCACCTGGCGGTCCCGCCGCTCGCTTCCTCACCTGGCCCGGTGCCGGGCCGCGGTGGTTCGAGAGGTCTGCCGGGGGGATTGCCGGTGGCCCGCTCGCCGTCGAGCGCGGCCTGCAGCAGCACGACGGCCGCCGCCTGGTCGATCACGTCACGCTGGTTGCGGGCCCTCACGCCGCTGGAACGCAGGCCCTGCTGCGCGCTGACCGTGGTGAGCCGCTCGTCCAGCAGCCGGATCGGGACGGGAGCCACCCGGGCGGCCAGCCGCGCGGCGAACTCGCGCGCGGCCCCGGCGGCGTGGCTCTCCCTGCCCGACAGCGACGTGGGCAGCCCGACCACGATCTCGATCGCCTCGTGCTCGGCCGCGATCTCCGCGATCCTCGCCAGGTCGCCCCGGCCGCGCCGTACGGTCTCCACCGGCGTGGCCAGCAGACCCGACGGGTCGCTGCGGGCCACGCCGATGCGGACGGAGCCGACGTCGACCCCGATCCTGACGCCGTGCCTCATCGGCCGCTCACGCCACCGCGGAGGAGATGGCCTCCTCGACCGCGCGCAGCGCGTCGCCGATCGCCTCGGGCCGCGTGCCGCCGCCCTGGGCCACGTCGTCCTTGCCGCCACCGCCACCCCCGAGTGCCTTGGCGGCGACGCCGACGAGCCGGCCCGCCTTCAGGCCCCGCTCGCGTCCCGCCTCGTTGACCGCGGCGACGACGACCGGCCGGTCGGAGGGGACGCCGGAGACGACGACGACCGCGGCGCGGTCGCCAGGGAACCTGCCGCGCACATCGAGGGCGAGTTTACGCAGGTCGTCGGCGGAGGTGCCATCAGGCGCGCGGTGCGTCACCACGGAGACGCCCTGCACGTCACGAGCCTGCGCGGCCAGTTCGCCGGCCACCGCGAGCACCTGGGCCGAGCGCAGCTTCTCCAGCTCCTTCTCGGCGGCGCGCAGCCGGGTGACGATGCCCTCGATGCGCTCGGGCAGCTCCTCGCGGCGGGTCTTGAGCTGCTCGCTGAGCTGGGCGACCAGCACGCTCTCGCGAGCCAGGAACCGGAACGCGTCGAGGCCGACGAGCGCCTCCACGCGGCGCACGCCCGCGCCGATGGACGACTCGCCCAGCACCTTGACCAGGCCGAGCTGGCCGGAGCTGGCGACGTGGGTGCCGCCGCACAGCTCGCGGGAGTAGTCGCCGACCTCGACCACCCGGACCTCGTCGCCGTACTTCTCGCCGAACAGCGCGAGCGCGCCCATCGCGCGGGCCTGCGCCTGGCTGGTGTAGAACGCGTTGACCTTGAGGTCGTTGATCAGGACGGCGTTCACCTCGTCCTCGACGTCGCGCAGCATCGACGGGGAGACGGCCCCGGCCGCGGTGAAGTCGAAGCGGAAGCGGCCCGGGGAGTTCTCCGAGCCCGCCTGGGCCGCCGACTCGCCGAGGGCGTTGCGGAACCCGCGGTGGACCAGGTGGGTCGCGGTGTGGCTGCGCGAGATCGCGCGGCGCCGCTCCAGGTCGATGTCGGCCTGCGCCTGGTCGCCGACGCGCACCTCGCCGGTGCGCACCTTGCCGCGGTGCACGACCAGGCCGGGCACCGGCGACTGGACGTCCACGACCTCGATCTCCGCGCCGCCGGTGCGGATCAGGCCCTGGTCGGAGAGCTGGCCGCCGCCCTCCGCGTAGAACGGGGTGCGGTCGAGCACGACCTCCAGCGTGGTCCCCGCGCCGGCCGCCGGGACGGACGCGCCGTCGACGAGCAGGCCGATGACGTTGGCTTCGGCGGTGGTGTGGTCGTAGCCGAGGAAGTCGACCTTCCCGGCCTTCTCCAGGATGCCGGTGAACACCGAGATGTCGGCGTTGCCGGTCTTCTTCGCCGCGGCGTCGGCCTTGGCGCGGTCCCGCTGCTCCTTCATGAGCCGGCGGAAGCCCTCCTCGTCCACCTGGAGGCCCTGCTCGGCCGCCATCTCCAGGGTGAGGTCGATCGGGAAGCCGTAGGTGTCGTGGAGCTGGAACGCCTGGTCGCCGCTGAGCGTCGAGACGCCCTTGCGCTTGGTCTCCTCCACCGCGACGTCGAAGATCGCCGTACCGGTGCGGAGCGTGCCGAGGAACGACGCCTCCTCGGCGTCGATGACCGTGTGGATGTTGGCGGCGTCGGCCTTGAGCTCGGGGTACTGCTCGCCCATCACGTCGATGGTGACGGCGGTGAGCGCGTGCATGTGCCGCTCCTCGCCCGCGCCGAGCAGGCGGAGGTTGCGGATCGCGCGGCGCAGCATGCGGCGCAGCACGTAGCCGCGGCCCTCGTTGGACGGCAGCACGCCGTCGCCGACGAGCATGACGCCCGCCCGCATGTGGTCGGCGATCACCCGCAGCGACACGTCGGCGCGCTTGTCGCGCCCGTAGCGCGACCGGGTGAGGTCGGCCGCCGTGTCGAGGATCTTGTACGTCGTGTCGATCTCGTAGATGTTGTCGACGCCCTGCAGGATGGCCGCCATGCGCTCCAGGCCCATGCCGGTGTCGATGTTCTTGGCCGGCAGCTCGCCCGCCACGTCAAAGTCGATCTTGCTGCGGACCTTGCTGAGCTGGAACTGCATGAAGACGAGGTTCCACACCTCGAGGTAGCGGTTCTCGTCGGCGATCGGCCCGCCCTCGCGGCCGTACTCGGGGCCGCGGTCGTAGTAGATCTCCGAGCACGGCCCGCCCGGCCCGGGAACCCCCATGTGCCAGTAGTTGTCGGCGAGGTCGCGGCGCTGGATTCGGTCGAGCGGCAGCCCCACCTTGCGGTGCCAGATGTCCTGGGCCTCGTCGTCGTCCAGGTAGACGGTCGCCCACAGGCGGTCCTCGGGGAAGCCGAAGCCGCCGTCGGACTCGGGCCGGGTCAGCAGCTCCCAGGCGAACGGGATCGCCTGCTCCTTGAAGTAGTCGCCGAAGGAGAAGTTGCCGAGCATCTGGAAGAAGCTGGCGTGCCGGGTGGTCTTGCCGACCTCGTCGATGTCGAGGGTGCGCATGACCTTCTGTGCGCTGGTCGCCCGCCGGTACGGCGGCGTCTGCTGCGCCAGGAAGAAGGGCTTGAACGGGACCATCCCCGCGTTCACGAGAAGCAGTGTCGGGTCCTCGGCGACCAGGCTGGCCGAGGGCACGACTGTGTGCCCGCGCTCCTCGAAGAAGCGCAGGAAGCGGCGCGCGATCTCTGCCGACTCCATTTCAGCGGCCGTCCTTTACGTCGTAGATTCTGTTCTTGCCGGTGGTGTTTCCATCAACCGTGTCGAGCCCGAACTCGGCACGCAACTCGGTTTCCCTGCTCGCCGACAGGTGGCGCACCTCGCCGGCGAAGTCCCTGAGCTGGTCCGCGAGGGTCACCGCGCGGTCGGCGGTGCGCCTGGCCACGTGGTCGGGCCGCAACGACTGAAGCTTACGCATGGTCCAGACCGTGAGGAACGCGCCCAGGGACATGTAGAAGAGCCGCCGGATCATCCGCGTCCCCTCCCGATCGCCCGGCGCGCCACGGCGCGCTCGGCCGCGTGCCGCTCGCTGATCCTGTCACCGGTGCGGGGGCCGCCGCGGGCGACCCGCCGGGCCGGCACCCTGCGGGCGGCACGCCGGGCCAGCGCCAGGCGGAAGCCGTCCCGGAAGGCGGAGATCTTGAGCACCGGACCGGCGAACAGCGTGGACGCCACGCCGGTGATCTTGACCATGTTGCCGCTGACGTCACGCATGTTGTGCGTGATCTCCTCGGCCGCCACCAGCCGCCGGTTGGCCTCGGAGACGGTCTGGCTCATGTCGTCGAGGAGCGGGGCGATGCGGTCGCTCAGCTCGGCCACGGACTTGCGGGTCTCGGTCAGCAGTCTGGCCAGCCTGACCAGCACGACGACCATGAAGCAGACCAGGATCACCCAGAAAATGGCGACCACGAGGCCCGCCAGCTCTCCCGCGGTAAGCATGTGCCGATCTCCCTAGATCAACGGAGCTGGAATGGCAAGACCTTACCGCGAACGCCCTGCCCGCCGTTCCGCGCCACACACCCCGGGCCGCACACCGGCGGCGCTCAGCCGCCGCGCAGGAAGCTCCGGATCTTCGCCCAGCGCTCCGCGAACCGTGCCTCCGCGCCGTGCGTGGTCGGCTCGTAGTAGCGGCGCTCCCGCAGTTCCTCCGGGGCGTAGTCCTGGCGGACGAGGCCGTGCTCGAAGTCGTGCGGATACTGGTAGCCCCTGCCGTGGCCGAGCTTCTTCGCGCCCGGGTAGTGGGCGTCGCGCAGGTGGTCGGGGATGCGGCCCACCATGCCGCGCCGCACGTCGTCGGAGGCCGCGCCGATCGCCTTCACGACGGCGTTCGACTTGGGCGCCAGCGCGCAGTGGATGACCGCCTGGGCGAGGTTGATCCTGCCCTCGGGCAGGCCGATGAACTCCACGGCCTGGGCGGCGGCCACCGCGACCTGCAGGCACGTGGGATCGGCCATCCCGACGTCCTCACTGGCGAAGATCACGATCCGGCGGGCGATGAACCGGGGGTCCTCCCCCGCCTCCACCATTCGCGCCAGGTAGTGCAGCGCCGCGTCGGCGTCCGAGCCCCGCATGCTCTTGATGAACGCGCTGACCACGTCGTAGTGCTGGTCGCCCTGGCGGTCGTAGCGCACCGCCGCCTTGTCGACGGCCTTCTCCACGACCTCCACCGTGACGTCATCGGCCAGCATCGCGGCGGCTTCCAGGTAGGTCAGCGAGCGCCGGGCGTCGCCGCCGGCCAGCCGTACGAGCTGGTCGAGGGCGTCGGGATGCAGCGTGACGCGCCCGCCGAGGCCGCGCGGGTCGGCCACCGCGCGCTCCAGGACGGCGCGGACGTCGTCTTCGGCCAGCGGCTCCAGGGTGAGCAGCAGCGAGCGGGACAGCAGCGGGGAGATGACGGAGAAGAACGGGTTCTCCGTCGTCGCGCCGATGAACGTGACCCAGCGGTTCTCCACCGCGGGCAGCAGCGCGTCCTGCTGCGCCTTGTTGAACCGGTGGACCTCGTCCACGAACAGCACGGTCTGCCTGCCGGTCATGCCGAGCTCGCGGCGGGCCTGGTCGATGGCGGCGCGCACGTCCTTGACCCCGGCGGAGACGGCCGAGATCTCCACGAACCTCCGCTTGGTCGCGCCCGCCACGACGTACGCCAGCGTGGTCTTGCCGGTGCCCGGGGGTCCCCACAGGAACAGCGACATGGGGGCGTCGCTCTCCACCAGACGGCGCAGCGGCGTGCCGGGCCCCAGCAGGTGCCGCTGGCCGATCACCTCCTCCAGCGAGCGCGGCCGCATCCGCACGGCCAGCGGCTCCTGGCCCCGGTGCGCCTCCTCGGCGGCCGAATCGAACAGGCTCTCCACATCGCCGACACTACCGTCAGTGGCCCCACACGGCCGTCGCGCCCGTGTGCCCGGTCCGTACGGCGTAGTAGCCGACGGCCACGGCGAGGATCACGGCGGCGGCCGACACGACCAGGACACCGGCCCGCGAGCCGGCGCCCTCGGGGGCGCGGCGGGCCCGGGTGAGCCACACCATCACCAGGGCCACGACGGTCAGCACCGCGGTCACCGGCACGAGGATCTCCGCGAGGCCGCTGTGGACCTCGATCGCCTCGGAGGGCCGCCCCTGGAACATCCGGTGCTCCAGCGCCTCCCCGCTCTCCTTGGCCGCGAACACCGAGCCGAGGGCCACCACGGCGGTCACGACCAGGGCCCAGTCGAGCTTGTGCCGAAGGCGGGGCAGTGCGGCGTACGCGATCGACAGCACCGCGAGCAGCGGCGCGAAGATCACCGCCGCGTGGACGATGAGAGCATGGGCCGGGAGTCCGAAGACCTGGTCGAACATCGTGCATCGCTCCTGAGACGGCAACCGGGGCGCGGATCGCGAGCCGTACTCCCTTGTACGGATTCGCTCGGCAGGAGGTTCCCAGGCGGATCTGAGAGCAAGATGAGCGCAAACTGTCGTGATACCCCTGGGACGTCTGCTTTACACGAAGCCGACGGGATCACGGATAGAGTGACGCATCAGTCGTAACAAAAGGGGAAAGGGAAGGCATAGCGGTGACCGACACTGATCGGCAGAAGCAACCGGCTTCGCGCGTGAGCACGACCGGGCGCGCGACCACCCCCCGTCGCCGCCTGCGTGGCACCCTCGGCGCCGGGCTGGGGCTCCTCGCGCTGACGGGCAGCCTGGTGGCCTGCAGTGACGGCTCGGCCGGGACCACAGCCAAGGCCACCCCCTCGGCCTCCGCCTCGCCCTCTGACTCCGAGGGGCCCAAAGTAACGAACACCGAGCTGACGGGCCCCACGCCGACGGCCCAGCCCACCAGCCTGCGTCAGGTCACCTGCAAGTACCGCAAGGACGACTCGGGCGCCCCGTCGAAGTTCGTGGGTTTCCCGCCCGAAAAGCTGACCAGGAGGGTCATCCTGGCCAAGCAGATGATCATCACGACCAACCAGGGTGAGATCGTCATCGACCTGGCCACGAAGGACGTGCCGTGCGCGGTGAACTCGCTCGCGTTCCTGGCGAGTAAGAACTTCTACGACAACACCGTCTGCCACCGCCTCGCCACGGTGGAGACCGTCGGCCTCGGCATGCTGCAGTGCGGCGACCCCCTGGCCACGGGCAACGGCAAGCGCAAGGAGGACGGCTCGGGCGGCCCCGGCTACCTGTTCGACGACGAGAACCTCGGCGGCATGCCGCTCATCCGGGGAACCGTCGGACTGGCGCAGAACACGGAGGACGCCAACTCCAACGGCAGCCAGTTCTTCATCTCCTTCAGCGACGAGAACAGCCAGCTGACCGCCGCAGGCGGCGCGTTCACCATGATCGGCGTGGTGAGCAAGGGCATGAACGTGGTCGACAAGATCGCCAGGGGCGGGATCATCCCGTTCAACGGCGACCCCACCGCCGACGTGCGGGGCGAGGGCTCCAACGCCCCCAAGAAGAAGGTCGTGATCAAGGACGTGGCCATCGTCTGAGCGCCCCCGGACACAGGACGGCCCCCGCGACCGGTGTCGCGGGGGCCGTCCTGTGCCGGGATCAGCTCTGCTGCGCGGCGGGCTCGGGCCTGTCGCCCTTCGGCGTGGCGTCCACGCCGGCCTCCTTGCGCTGTTCCGGGCTGATCGGGGTGGGCGCCCCGCTCAGCGGGTCGAAGCCGGACGCCGTCTTCGGGAACGCGATCACGTCCCGGATCGACTCGCCGCCCGCGAGCAGCATGCAGACGCGGTCCCAGCCGTAGGCGATGCCGCCGTGCGGCGGCGGGCCGTACTTGAACGCCTCCAGCAGCCAGCCGAACTTGCTCTCGGCCTCCTCCTTGGAGATGCCGAGCACGTCGAACACGCGCTGCTGCATCTCGGCGCGGTGGATACGGATCGAGCCGCCGCCGATCTCCATGCCGTTGCAGACCATGTCGTACGCGTACGCCAGGGCCTCGCCGGGGTTGTCCTGGAAGGTGTCGGCCCACTCCGGCTTCGGCGAGGTGAACGGGTGGTGGACCGGGGTCCAGCCGCCCTCGCCGTCCTCTTCGAACATCGGGGCGTCGACGATCCACAGGAACGACCACTGCGACTCGTCGATCAGGTCGCAGCGGCGGCCGATCTCCAGGCGGGCCGCGCCGAGCAGGTCGCGGGAGGCCGCGCGCGCACCGGCCGCGAAGAAGACCGCGTCGCCGGGCTTGGCGCCGGTGGCCTCGGCGAGGCCGGCCAGCTCGGTCTCCGACAGGTTCTTGGCCACCGGGCCGCCCAGCGTGCCGTCCTCCTGCACCAGCACGTACGCCAGGCCGCGCGCGCCGCGCGACTTGGCCCACTCCTGCCAGGCGTCGAGCTCCCTGCGGGTCTGCGAGGCGCCGCCGGGCATCACGACCGCGCCCACGTACGGCGCCTGGAAGACGCGGAACGAGGTGCCGGAGAAGTAGTCCGTGAGGTCGGTCAGCTCGACGCCGAAGCGCAGGTCGGGCTTGTCCGAGCCGTACCGCGCCATCGCCTCGGCGTACGTCATCCGGGGCAGCGGCGTGGGCAGCTCGTAGCCGAGCGTCTCCTTCCAGATCCGCCCGATGAGCGCCTCGCCCAGCTCGATCACGTCGTCCTGGTCCACGAACGACATCTCGATGTCGATCTGGGTGAACTCGGGCTGCCGGTCGGCCCGCAGGTCCTCGTCGCGGAAGCAGCGGGCGAGCTGGTAGTAGCGCTCCAGGCCGGACACCATGAGGAGCTGCTTGAACAGCTGCGGCGACTGCGGCAGGGCGTACCAGTTGCCCGGCTGGAGCCGTACGGGCACCAGGAAGTCGCGGGCGCCCTCGGGCGTCGAGCGGGTCAGGTTCGGCGTCTCGACGTAGACGAAACCGCGCTCGCGCATGACCTCGTTGGCGAGGTAGGTCGCCTGGGAGCGGATCCGCAGCGCGTCGGCGATCCGCTGACGGCGGATGTCGAGGTAGCGGTACTTCAGCCGCGCCTCCTCCGACACGCCCGAGCTGCCCTCGATCGGGAACGGCAGCGGCGCCGACTCGCTCAGCACCTCCACCTCGGAGGCGACGACCTCGATCTCGCCCGTGGGCAGATCGGGGTTCTCGTTGCCGGCCGGGCGCTGGCGTACCTCGCCTGTGACCTTCACGCAGTACTCCGCGCGCAGGTCGTGAGCGTGGTCCTCCTCGCGGAAGACCACCTGGGCCGAGCCGGAGGCGTCGCGCAGGTCGATGAAGACCACGCCGCCGTGGTCGCGCCGGCGCGCCACCCATCCGGCCAGCGTCACCTTCTGGCCCGCGTGCTCCTTGCGGAGCGTGCCTGCCTCGTGGGTGCGGATCACGAGAGTTTCCCCTTCAAGAACTCGACGACCTCCGCGAGCGGAACCGCGGTCTGGTCGGCTGTGGTCAGGTCCTTCACTTGCACGGCTCCCGCCTCGATATCTCGGTCGCCGAGGATGAGCGCGTAGCGCGCGCCGCTGCGGTCGGCGGCCTTCATCGCGCCCTTGACGCCACGGCCGCCGAAGGCCATGTCGACCGCGAGACCGGCCCGGCGCAGCTCGCTCACGAGCGGGAACACGCGCCGCCTGGCCTCCTCGCCGAGCGGCACGGCGAACACCTCGACGCCGCGGGGGCGCTCCGCGAGCAGGCCCTCGGCCTCCATCGCCAGCACCGTGCGGTCCACTCCGAGGGCCCAGCCCACGCTCGGCAGCGCCGGGCCGCCGATCTGCTCGCTCAGCCCGTCGTAGCGCCCTCCCCCGCCGACCGCCGACTGGGCGCCCAGGCCGTCGTGCAGGAACTCGAAGGTCGTACGCGTGTAGTAGTCCAGGCCGCGCACGAGCCGGGGGTCGTCCTCGTACGCCACGCCGGCGGCCGTCAGCAGGCCTCTGACCTCCTCGTGGTAGGCCTTGCAGGCCCCGCACAGGTGGTCGGTGACCAGCGGCGCGTTCTCCAGCTGCGCGCGCACCTCGGGGCGCTTGTCGTCGAGCACCCGCAGCGGGTTGATCTCGATCCGGTTGCGGGTGGGCTCGTCGAGGTCCAGGCCGCGCAGGAAGTCCTGCAGCGCGGCGCGGTAGGCCGGGCGGCACTCCTTGCAGCCCAGCGAGTTCAGCAGCAGCCGGACGCCGCGCAGGCCCAGCGAGGCGTAGCCGTCCATCGCCAGCACGATCAGCTCGGCGTCGAGCGCCGGGTCCTCGGCCCCCAGGGCCTCCGCCCCCACCTGGGAGAAGTGGCGGTAGCGCCCCGCCTGGGCCCGCTCGTAGCGGAAGTAGCTGCCCGAATACCAGAGCTTGATCGGCAGCGGCCCGCCGTACAGGCCGTGTTCGAGCACGGCGCGCATCACGCTCGCGGTGCCCTCGGGGCGCAGCGTCAGCGACTGGCCGCCCCGGCTCGTGAACGTGTACATCTCCTTGGTCACGATGTCGGTCGACTCGCCGACGCCGCGCGAGAACAGCGCCGTGTCCTCGAAGGCCGGCGTCTCGATGTAGCCGTAACCGGCGCGGCGGGCCGGCGCGGCCAGGGCGTCCCGTACGGCGAGAGCCCACTCCGAACGCGGGGGCATCCAGTCGAAGGTGCCCTTGGGCGCCTGAAAGGTCATCACAATCCCCTGGTCGGGCCTGCGTGCGGCGCGACGTCCCTGAGGAAGGGGTTGGTCGCGCGCTCGCGGCCGATGGTCGTCTGAGGTCCGTGGCCGGGCAGGACCGTGGTCTCGTCCGGCAGCGTCAGCGTCTTGGCGAGGCTGCGCAGGATGGCGGCGTAGTCGCCGCCGGGCAGGTCGGTACGGCCGATGGAGCCGGCGAACAGCAGGTCGCCCGCGAACAGGACCTGGGAGTCCTCGACGGGCGTCCGGAACGTCACCGACCCCCTGGTATGGCCCGGCCTGTGCTCGACCGTGAGCTCCAGCCCGGCCAGCGACAGCACGGCCCCGTCGGCCAGCTCCCGTACGTCGTCCGGCTCGGAAAGTTTCAGCCCGCCGAACACCTGGCCCGCCTGCGGCGGGAACCCCTTCGCCGGGTCCGACAGCAGGTCGCGGTCCTCCGGGTGGATCCACGCGGGCACGTCGCGGGCGCCGCACACCGGGGCCACCGACCACACGTGGTCGATGTGACCGTGGGTGAGCAGCACCGCGACCGGCTTCAGCCGGTGCTCGCGCAGCAGCGCGTCGAGATCCTCCACGGCGTCCTGACCTGGGTCGATGACCACGCACTCCTCGCCTGCAGCGGGAGCGACGACGTAACAGTTGGTCTGGAACGACCCTGCGGGAAACCCGGCGACGAGCACGGAAGCGGCCTCTGCGTCTCTACGGATCAATCAAGGATTGCGCGAGCGAATGTAACCGAAGGGTACCGGTGCGGGTCGGCAGGCTGCGAACCAATACCCGTCAGCCGATACGATTCGCCCACCTCAATAGTCATTCTTGGAGCAGTCGAGCCGGATGCTATAGAACAGGCCGCCGTTCCCGGAGCACCTCCCGGGTGTGGCGGGCACGCGCCGGCGAGATCGCGTCCGGGCGTACGACCATGGGAAACAGGAAAGTCGGGAGGTCGAAGTGGTCACCGGCAAGGACCGGCAGAAGCAGCTGGCCCGGGAACACTACGAACGGCAGCTGCGGGCACGCGCGGAACGCGAGCAGAAGTCGCGGCGCACCGCGATCATAGGCACCACCGCGGCCGTGGTGGTGGTGATCGGCGGCGTGGTGGCGGCGACGACCCTTCTCGGCCGCGACGACAGCGGCGCCACGGCGTCCGCGTCGCCGTCGGCGAGCATCAAGCCCGCCGTGGCCGACCCCAAGCCGTACGACCCGGCCAAGGGCACCTGCGGCTACGTCACCGACGAGGGCAGCGGCCAGGTCAAGAACGTCGGCATGCCGCCGGAGAAGGTGAGCACCGCCCCGGCGACCATGACCATCAGGACCAACCTCGGCGACATCGTCGCGAGGCTGGACAGCGAGAAGGCGCCCTGCACGGTCAACTCGTTCAAGTTCCTGGCTTCCAAGGACTACTTCGACAACACGAAGTGCCACCGGATGGGCACGGACTTCCCGATCCTGCAGTGCGGCGACCCGCTGGCCAAGGCCGACGGCAAGAACCCGACCGACGGCCAGGGCGGCCCCGGCTACCGCTTCGCCAACGAGAACCTGGCGGGCGCGAAGTACACGCGGGGCGTGATCGCGATGGCGAACAGCGGCCCGAACACCAACGGAAGCCAGTTCTTCATCGTGTTCGGGGACACCGGGCTGACGCCCGACTACACGCCTTTCGGTACGGTGACCAAAGGACTCGAAATCGTGGACAAGGTCGCCAAGAAGGGCGTCATCCCCAGTGCCGGCGGGGACGGCACTGGTGCCCCGAAGCAGCCCGTGGTCATCAAAGACGTGACAATCACCAGCAAGAGCTGACGTAATACAACCAAGGGCACATCGAGCCCTGGAGGCTGATTCAAGTGCGGGAGGACACGGTGAGCACCGACCCGTGGGGCCGGGTAGACGAGGACGGCACCGTCTACGTGCGTACGGCTGAGGGAGAACGGGCCGTCGGGTCCTGGCAGGCCGGTGAGCCGGAGGAGGCGCTGGCCTACTACCGCCGGAAGTTCGACGAGCTGGCGGGCCAGGTGCAGCTCCTGGAGCAGCGGGTGCGCGGCACCGACCTCGCGCCGGCCCAGGCCGAGGCGAGCATCGCCAAGCTGCGGGAGTCGGTGACCGAGGCGCACGCGGTCGGCGACCTCGGCTCCCTGCAGGACCGGCTGACGGCGCTGACCGAGCTGGTCGGCAAGCGGCGCGAGGAGCTGCGGGCGGCGCGCGACCAGGCCCGGGCGCACGCGCGCGAGGTGAAGGAGCGCATCGTCGCCGAGGCCGAGCGCATCGCCGAGGAGACGACGCACTGGAAGTCCGGCGGCGAACGGCTGCGGCAGCTCGTCGACGAGTGGAAGGCCGCCGAGCGGGTCGACCGGGCCACCGAGGCGACGCTGTGGAAGAGGCTGTCCACGGCGCGTACGGCCTTCGCCAAGCGGCGCAAGGCGTACTTCTCCTCGCTCGACCAGCAGCGCGACGCGGTGCGCGGCACCAAGGAGCACATCGTGAGCGAGGCGGAGGCGCTGGCGGACTCGACGGACTGGAACGCCACCGCGGCGGCCTACCGGGAGCTGATGCGCCAGTGGAAGGCCGCGGGACGCGCCTCCCGCGAGGTCGAGGACGAGCTGTGGACGCGCTTCAAGGCCGCCCAGGACCAGTTCTTCCAGGCCCGCTCGGCGGTGTTCGCGGAGCGGGACGCCTCCTTCGCGGCCAACGCCGAGGTGAAGGAGGCCCTGCTGGCCGAGGCCGAGAAGCTGCTGCCGGTCACCGACGCGCGGACCGCCCGCACGGCGCTGCGGGGCATCCTGGAGCGCTGGGAGGCCGCGGGCCCGGTGCCGCGCGACCAGCGCGATCGTCTGGAGGGCGGGCTGCGCAAGGTCGACGACGCGGTCCGCAGGGCCGAGGAGACCGAGTGGAAGCGCTCCAACCCCGAGGCCAGGGCCCGCGCTCAGGACACGGTCAACCAGCTCCGCAGGTCCATCGACCAGCTGGAGACGCGGCTGGCCAAGGCCCAGACGGCCGGCCGGGACAAGGACGTCAAGGAGGCGGAGGAGGCGCTGGCCGCCCGCCGCTCCTGGCTCCAGGAGGCGGAGCGCACGCTCGCCGAGTTCTCCTGACCCGCTTCGAGTGCGTCCCGGCGTGACCTCGTGTCACGCCGGGATTCGCATGTCCGCCGCTTCGTGAGGACGCCGCGCCGCCGGGCAGGGGCCGTCCGGTCGTCGGCCCGCCGGGCCGTCGTTCCGGGCGCCCCGGCCGCGGGCCGTCAGCTGGTCACGCGGTAGACGTCGTAGACGCCCGCGACGGTGCGCACCGCCTTGAGCACGTGGCCGAGGTGCTTGGGGTCGCCCATCTCGAAGGTGAACTTGCTGATCGCCACCCGGTCGCGGCTGGTCGTCACCGAGGCCGACAGGATGTTCACGTGCTGGTCGGACAGGGTCCGCGTGACGTCCGACAGCAGGCGGGGCCGGTCGAGCGCCTCCACCTGGATGGCGACGAGGAAGACCGAGTCGTCCCCGGGCGACCAGGAGACCTCGACCAGCCGGTCGGGGTGGGCGCTGAGCTGTTCCACGTTCGGGCAGTTGGTGCGGTGCACGGACACGCCGTGCCCCCGCGTGACGAACCCGACGATCTCGTCCCCCGGCACCGGGGTGCAGCAGCGCGACAGGCGGACCCACACGTCCGGGTCGCCCGCGACCATCACGCCGGCGTTCGAGTTGGCCCTCAGACGGCCCTTGAGCCGCGTGGGGACCTGGGCCTCGGCGATGTCCTCCTCGGCCCCCTCGACGCCGCCCAGGGCCTGTACGAGCTTGTCCACGACCGACTGTGCGGTGAGGTGCCCCTCGCCGACGGCCGCGTACAGGGCCGAGACGTCGGCGTAGCGCAGGTCCCTGGCCAGGGCCAGCAGCGCCTCGCCGGACATGAGCCGCTGCAGCGGCAGGCCCTGCTTGCGCATGGCCCGCCCGATCGCCTCCTTGCCCGCCTCGATGGCGGTCTCGCGGCGCTCCTTGGTGAACCACTGGCGGATCTTGTTGCGGGCCCGGCCGCTCTTGACGAACTTCAGCCAGTCCCTCGACGGTCCCGCGTCCGGCGACTTCGACGTGAAGATCTCGACGGTGTCGCCGTTGCCGAGGCGGGACTCCAGCGGGACCAGCCTGCCGTTCACCCGCGCGCCGATACATCGGTGGCCGACCTCGGTGTGCACGGCGTACGCGAAGTCGACCGGGGTCGCGCCCTCGGGCAGGGCGATCACCTGGCCGCGCGGGGTGAAGACGAACACCTCCGAGACCGACAGGTCGAAGCGCAGCGACTCCAGGAACTCCCCGGGGTCGGAGGTCTCCTTCTGCCAGTCGAGGAGCTGGCGGAGCCAGGCCATGTCGTTGACCTGCTTGACCTTGCCGGGACCGGCCCCGGTCATCTCCTCCTTGTACTTCCAGTGCGCGGCCACGCCGTACTCGGCGCGGTTGTGCATGGCCCGCGTGCGGATCTGCAGTTCGATGGCCTTGCCCTCGGGTCCCATGACCGTCGTGTGGAGCGACTGGTACATGTTGAACTTGGGCATGGCGATGTAGTCCTTGAACCGCCCCGGCACCGGCTTCCACTGGGCGTGGATCGTTCCGAGCGCGGCGTAGCAGTCGCGGACCGTGTCGACCAGGACGCGGATGCCCACCAGGTCGTAGATGTCGTCGAAGGCCACGCCCTTGGCGATCATCTTCTGGTAGATCGAGTAGTAGTGCTTGGGCCGGCCGCGCACGGTCGCCTTGATCTTCGCCTCGCGCAGGTCGGCGGAGACCTTCTCGATGACCTCGTGCAGGAACAGGTCGCGGCGCGGCGCGCGCTCCGACACCATCCGGGCGATCTCGTCGTACCGCTTCGGGTAGAGCATGGCGAACGCGAGGTCCTCCAGCTCCCACTTGATGGTGTTCATGCCGAGCCGGTGGGCCAGCGGCGCGAAGATCTCCAGCGTCTCGCGGGACTTCTGCTGGCGCTTGTGCTCGGGCATGTAGCGCATGGTGCGCATGTTGTGCAGCCGGTCGGCCAGCTTGATCACCAGCACGCGGATGTCGCGCGACATCGCGACGACCATCTTGCGCACGGTCTCGGCCTGCGCCGCGTCGCCGAACTTCACCTTGTCGAGCTTGGTCACGCCGTCGACGAGCAACGCGATGTTGTCGCCGAAGTCGGCTCGTAACTCGTCGAGGCTGTAGGCGGTGTCCTCGACGGTGTCGTGCAGCAGGGCGGCGCACAGCGTCTCGTCGTCCGTGCCCAGCTCCGCCAGGATCGTCGCCACCGCGAGCGGGTGGGTGATGTACGGGTCGCCGCTCTTGCGCTTCTGATCGCGGTGATGGTAGGCGGCAACGTCGTACGCGCGCTCGATCAGCCGCAGGTCTGCTTTGGGATGGTTGGCACGGACCGTCTTGAAGAGCGGTTCCAACACCGGATTCATAGCACCCCACTGCCCCCCGAAACGGGCGAGCCTCCGTCGCGTGGCCGGCGACGCCGGCTTGTCCTCCGGGACCGCCGCGGGGTCGCGCGCCGCGTCGGGGGGCACGTCTGCGACGGGCTCGGGGGCGTCGCGGGAGTTCACTCCGCGATCGACCCGCGCGCTGTCGGGCACGACCACATCACGGGGCACACAGACTCCTCACGTCGAGTCCAGATTCCACAGTGTATCCGTGCTGCCACAGCACTCTCGGCCGCGTGCCCCCCTGACCGGCCCGCGCGGCTCAGACGGTGAGCAGGGTGCGGACGTCCAGGCCCGGCAGCCGGTCGCGGCCGGAGAGGAAGGACAGCTCCATCAGGAAGGACACGGCCACGACCTCCGCGCCCGTCCTTCCGACCAGCTCCACCGCCGCCCGGGCCGTGCCTCCCGTGGCGAGGACGTCGTCCACGATCAGGACCCGGTCGCCGGGGTCGAAGGCGTCGGCGTGCACCTCGATCGTCGCGGAGCCGTACTCCAGATCATAGGACGCCTCGTAGGTGTCGGCGGGCAATTTGCCCTTTTTGCGCACTGGTACGAACCCCGCACCGCTGCGGTAGGCCACCGGCGCGGCGAGGATGAAGCCCCGCGCCTCGATGCCGATCACCTTGTCGAACGCCAGGCCGTCCCCGAGCTCGTGCACGACCTGCGTGAATGCCGCGTGGTCCGCCAGGAGCGGGGTGATGTCCTTGAAGAGGATGCCCGGCTTCGGATAGTCCGGGACATCCCTGATGAGAGCCGTCCAGTCAGTCACGACGCCCAAGCCTAACGGGCTCGCGGAACACGCAGGCGCCCCCGGAACCGGACGGGTTCCGGGGGCGCCTGCGACGAGACGGGGTCAGCGCTTCTTGCGCTTCTCCGTGGTCGTGATGGTGACGTTCTGCGAGCCGGCCGACACGGGCTCCTTGGCGGCGGCCTTGGCGGCGGAGACCTGCTTGGCGTGCACCCGCTGGGCCAGCGCCTGCCACTTGGGCTCCCGCTCCTTGAGCGTGACCAGGATCGGCGTCGCCACGCACAGGGACGAGTACGTACCGACGATCATGCCGACGAACAGGGCCAGCGACAGGTCCTTCAGCGTGCCGGCGCCGAGCAGCGTGGTGCCGATGAACAGGATCGCCGCCACCGGCAGGATCGCCACCAGCGAGGTGTTCAGCGACCGGATCAGCGTGTGGCTGAGCGCGTTGTTGGCGGCCTGCGTGTAGGTCATCTTCGCGCTCGTGCCGAGCTTGCCCGTGACCTCCTTGATCATGTCGAAGACGACGACCGCGTCGTACAACGAGTAACCGAGGATCGTGAGGAAGCCGAGCATGGTCGCCGGGGTGACCTCGAAGCCCGACCAGGCGTAGACGCCCGCGGTGATCACGAGGTCGTGGACGAGGGCGACGATCGCCGCGAGCGCCATCCGCCACTCGAAGGCCACCGACAGGTACAGCATAATCGCGATCATGAAGACCGCGAGGCCGATCCAGGCCTTCTGGGAGACCTCGCCACCCCAGGTCGCGCCGATGACCTGGGAGCTGACCTGCTCCTCCTGGATGCCGTACTTCTGGGCGACCGTCTGCTGGACCTTGTTCACCTCGTCGCCCTTGAGGCTCTCGGTGGTGACCCGCCAGTTCGGGCCGGCCTGCTGCACGATGACCTGGTGGACTCCGGCGTCCGCGACGGTCTCGCGGACCTGTTCGAGGCTGGAGCCGGGGGTGCGCTTGAAGTCGAACACCGAGCCGCCGCGGAACTCCACGCCCAGGTTCAGCCCGTGCAGCGCCAGGCCCAGGATGGAGACGGCCAGCAGGAACACCGACAGGCCATACCAGATCTTGCGCTTGCCGACAAAGTCGATGTTGATGTCGCCGCGGTAGAGGCGGCTGATCACTCCCGGCATCACGCCTCCTGCAGGGTCTGCTCGGCGGGGCTGGTGCGGCCCATGCGCTCCGCGTCGAGTCCGGACAGCTTGTGGCCCTTCGAGAAGAACCGCAACCGCGCCACGAGGGACATCAGCGGCTTGGTGAACAGGAACACCACCACGATGTCGACGAGCGTCGTCAGGCCCATCGCGAACGCGAAGCCGGCGACGTCGCCGACCGCGAGGAAGAAGAGCACCACCGCGGCGATGAACATGACGGCGTCGGCGACCAGGATGGTGCGCCGGGCGCGTCGCCAGGCCACCTCCACCGCCGAGCGCAGCGTGCGGTGACCCTCCTTGATCTCGTCGCGGATCCGTTCGAAGTAGACGATGAACGAGTCCGCGGTGATGCCGATCGAGACCACCAGACCGATGATGTGCGGCAGCGAGAGCCGGAAGCCGGCGTTGTGGCTCAGGACGTCGACCGTCAGGTACGTGAACACGGTGGCCACGCAGAGGCTGGCTATGCCGATGAGCCCCAGGCCGCGGTAGTAGAGCAGCAGGTAGATCATGACGACGATCAGGCCGAGCGCACCGGAGATGAGGCCGCCGTTGAGCTGGTCCTGGCCGAGGGTCGAGGAGACCGACACGACCGAGCTCTGCTGGAACTTCAGCGGCAGCGCGCCGTACTTGAGCTGGTCGGCCAGCTCGGTGGCGGTCTTCTGGGTGAAGCTGCCGGAGATGCGGGCGCTGCCGCCGGGGATGGCCTCCTCGATCGTCGGAGCGACGATGACGACGCCGTCCAGCACGTTGGCGAGCTGGTTGCGCGGGGCCGGCAGGCTGGTGATGCGCCGGGTGATGTCGGCGAACAGCGTGGCGCCCTTCGACTTGAAGTCGACCTGGACGATCCACTCACCGGTGGTGGGGTCGGTGCCCGCCTGCGCGCCGCTGATCTCGGTGCCCTGCACCGCGGCCTTGTCCAGGATGTACCGCGCCGAGCCGTCGTCGCTGCAGGCGACGATCTGCTTGTTCGGGTCGTCGATGGCGCCCTGGCCGCGGTTCTTCGCGGTGCAGTCGATCTTGCGGAACTCGGCGAGCAGCGCCGGGTCGATGCCGCTGGTGTCCTGACCGGCCAGTGGGTCGCTGTTGTCCTCCGGGCTCGCCGTCGGCGTGGGACTGGGAGCCGCCGAGGGCGACGCCTTGGCCCGGGCGCCCCGGGCGGTCCCGGCGCCCGCCCTGTGGTGGGTCGTGGCCCTCGTCGAGGTGCTCGGCTCCGGCGACGGCGCGGTCAGCGCCTTCGACAGGGCACGGCCGGCGGGTGACGCGTTGCCGTTCGGCGCCGCGCTCTCCCTGGCCGGCGTGGACTCCTTCGACGTGGCCGCGGGCGTCGCCGCCGCCGACCCGCTCGGCGTGGGAGCCGCGGTGGGCACCTGAGCCGGCGGCGCCTTGGCGGCGGCCACCGCGAGCACCTGCCGCATGCGCAGTTCGGCCGTGGTCGACACCAGGCGGAGCGCCTCGTCCCGGCCCGCGCCCGGGATCTGGATCACGATGTTGTCGTTCGACTTCGCGACCTGGGCGTCGGAGATGCCGGTGCCGTTGACGCGCTGCCGGATGATGGTCACGGCTCGGTCGAGGCTCTCCTGCGACGGCGACTTCCCGTTCGCCGTGACCGGCGTGAGCGTCACGGTCGTGCCGCCCGCGAGGTCGAGGCCGAACTTGGGGACGAACGCCTTCTGGAGGGCGACCGTCGCGCCCATGACGAGGATGAGCGCAAGGAGCAGCAGGAGCGTGCGTCCAGGCTTGCTCTGGCTACTGGTCGGTGGGGCCACTGGAGGTCAGTTCTTTCGTCGAAAGGTTGTGATCAGCCTACTCAGGACTGCTTGGTGCTTGTATCGTCACCGTTCCCCGTGTCGGGACCATCCGTCACGGTCTCTTCGGCCTCCCCGTCCGTCACCTCGTCCACGGGAGTGAGCACCCGGCCGATCGCCGCCTTGACCCAGCGGGTCTCGACGCCGGGGGCCACCTCCAGTACGACGTCGTCGTCCTGGAGTGCGACGACCGTCGCGAACAGGCCTGTCGTGGTCATGACCCGGACGCCCGGGGTGAGAGAGTTCTGCATCTGGATCTGCTCCTGCTGCCGCTTGCGCTGGGGGCGGATCAGGAGGAAGTAGAAAACCACTACCAGCAAGATCAGTGGCAGGAACGTCCCAAGCGGGTTGTTACCCACGGGGGCCACCCTTCCGTAACGTGATGAACCGGCCTGACGCCGGAGGTCTTGTGCGCTTCACACGCGGGCCACCGCGACTTCTCGCGTGTGCGGCCAGTCAAGCCACGCAGTGTATGCGAGCCCGCTGAAGCCCGGCAACGAACCCACGGCCCGGCGGGCAGGAAAGTTCCCGTTTCATGGGCTTCGCAATCGGTCTGTTACCTCTTTGCCCCAGTTTCCGCTTCCAGCTGCCGCGGCCGGCACTCAGGACCCGTCGAAGAGCGTCGGCACCGCCACCGAGCCGACCGCGTCAGGAGGCGGAGTCAGGCCGAGATGCGCCCAGGCGGCGGCGGTGGCGACGCGGCCCCTCGGGGTGCGGGCCAGCAGCCCCTGCCGCACCAAGAAGGGCTCGGCCACGACCTCGACGGTCTCCGGCTCCTCCCCCACGGCCACGGCGAGCGTCGACAGGCCCACCGGGCCGCCGCCGAACTTGCGCAGCAGCGCGTCGAGCACGGCACGGTCGAGCCGGTCCAGCCCCTCGGCGTCGACCTCGTACAGGTTGAGCGCCGCCGCCGCGATCTCACGGGTGATCACGCCCTCCGCGCGGACCTCGGCGAAGTCGCGCACCCGCCGGAGCAGGCGGTTGGCGATGCGAGGCGTGCCGCGCGAGCGGCGAGCGATCTCGTGGGCGCCCTCGTCCGGCAACTCCACCGACAGCAGCCGCGCGGAGCGCCGCAGCACCTGCTCGAGCTCGGCGACCTCGTAGAAGTCCATGTGGGCGGTGAAGCCGAACCTGTCGCGCAGCGGCGCGGGCAGCAGCCCCGCCCGGGTGGTGGCCCCGACCAGCGTGAACGGGGCGATGTCGAGGGGGATCGAGGTGGCGCCTGGGCCCTTGCCGACGACGATGTCCACCCGGAAGTCCTCCATGGCGAGGTAGAGCATCTCCTCGGCCGGGCGGGCCATGCGGTGGATCTCGTCGATGAACAGGACCTCGCCCTCGGTCAGCGTGGACAGGATCGCGGCGAGATCGCCCGCGCGCTCCAGCGCCGGGCCCGAGGTCATCCGCAGCGGCGCGCCGAGCTCCGAGGCGATGATCATCGCGAGCGTCGTCTTGCCGAGCCCGGGGCCGCCGCTCATCAGGACGTGGTCGGGCGGGCGGTTGCGGCGCAGGGCGCTCTCCAGCACCAGCGACAGCTGCTCGCGCACCCGGCCCTGGCCGATGAACTCGTCCAGGCGCCGGGGACGCAGCGCGGCCTCGATCGCCCGCTCGTCGCCCTCGGGTTCCGGCGACACGAGATCCCGCTCGAAGCTCACTCGACACCATCCGCTCGGCCTGCCGGGACCCGTCCGCTTCCCGGTGAAAATTTCATCGAACCATCAGCCCGCCGCGCGCCCCGCACGGGGCGAGGCGCGGCCCGTCACGAGGTCACCGCACGCTCAGCGCCCGCAGGGCGGACTTGAGCAGCGACGCCACCTGGGGGCTGCGGCCGGCCGCGACCTCCGCCTCGGCCTCCGCGGTGACCGCCGCGAGCGCCTCGTCGGCGTCCCTGGACGAGTAGCCGAGCCCGACCAGTCCCGCGTGGACCTGGTCGCGCCAGACGGGCGCCGCCGCCGCGCCGTTCAGCGCGGCGTCGACGGCCGCCGCCGGGGCGCCGAGCTTGTCCTTGAGTTCAAGCACGATGCGCTGCGCGCCCTTCTGGCCGATGCCAGGCACCATCGTCAGGGCCTTGATGTCGGCGCTCGCCACCGCGACCCGCAGCGCGTTGGGCGCGTGGACCGCGAGCATGGCCAGGGCCAGGCGCGGCCCGACCCCGCTGGCCGTCTGGAGCAGTTCGAAGACCGTGCGCTCGTCGTCGGAGGCGAAGCCGTACAGCGTGAGCGAATCCTCGCGGACCACGAGCGAGGTGGACAGCCGGGCGGGTTCGCCGACCCGCAGCCCGGCCAGGGTGCCCGGGGTGCAGTGGACGAGCATCCCGACGCCGCCCACCTCGACCACGGCGCTGTCGGCCCCGATCGCCGCCACCTGCCCCGCAACGGATGCGATCACCGCGTGTTCCCTCCCCGGTCCGGACGCCCGGCCGCGACTTCGCCGGGCCTCACAGTCCTACCAGAGCTCGCGGGGCCCGCACCCCCGGAACGGGCCCGGGCCAGGGCGTCGGCTAGGCGGTGCTGCACGCCGCCGCGCCAGACGTGACAGATGGCGAGGGCGAGCGCGTCGGCCGCGTCCGCGGGCTTGGGCATGGCGTCGAGCCGCAGCAGCCGGGTGACCATCGTGCCGACCTGCTTCTTGTCGGCGTTGCCGTTGCCCGTGATGGCGGCCTTGACCTCGCTCGGCGTGTGCAGCGCGACCGGCAGCCCCCGCCGGGCGGCGCAGACGATCGCGACGGCCGACGCCTGGGCCGTCCCCATGACCGTACGGACGTTGTGCTGGGCGAAGACCCGTTCGACGGCGACCGCGTCGGGCCTGATCTCGTCGAGCCAGCGCTCGATCTCCGCCTCGATGACGACCAGCCGGGACCCGATGTCGTCGTCGGCCGGGGTGCGGACCACCCCGACCGACAGCAGGCTCAGCGGCGCGCCCGGACGGCCCTCCACGGCGCCGAGACCGCACCGCGTCAGCCCCGGGTCCACGCCCATCACCCGCAGTTGGGGCAACCGCACCGGCACGCCTCCCTGATCCCGGCGGCGCGGCCACCGCGCGGCCGCCACTGCGCCGAACATCTGTTCGGTCGGTCACTCTATCGCGATCAGCGGCCGCGCGGGTGCGTCAGAAGTAGTCGATCATGTACGCGGTGCAGCCGAACGCGGCGTCCAGCGCGTCGTCGGCGTCGGGAGAGCCGCCGGTCAGCAGGCCGGCACGGCGGAGCGTGGCCGTGGGCACGCCGGCGAACAGCGCGGACATCCCGCCGATCGTGAGCCGCGTCGCGTCCCCGGAAGGCGCGTCCCGCCGGGTCACGGAGCCGGAGCCGCCGTCCACCCGCAGCAGCCAGTCGCCCGCGTTGCCCGGGCGCCGGGAGTCGGTCACCTCGACGGGGGTCTCGACGCGGACCCCGGCGGGGAAGCCGCGCCCCTCGACCGCGGCGGGCAGGTCGATCAGCCGGAACATCCACCGGGTCTGGGTGACCTCGTCCTTCGACCGCTCCCGCAGCATCCAGAGCACCGGGTCGGCCGGGTCGGCGCAGGCGGTCACCGACCTCGCGACGGACGAGGCGCTGCCGACCATCGACCACAGGGCCCGGGCCGTCGCCTCCGACCCCGCCAGCAGGTTGTCGACCTCGATGTTCCCGTCGCTCCACCGGTAGACGACGAACCCGTCCTCGGCCAGGTAGCAGAAGTCGTCGTCGTCCTCCAGCCACAGCCGCCAGGTCCGCTCGTCGAAGCACAGCGGCCCGCTCGCGCGCGTGGCGGCGTGCAGCCTGCCGATCAGGGCCACGAGCTCGGCCGCGTCGGCGGGACCCATCCGGCGCAGCTTGACCGCGCCGGCCGCGCCGCCGGGGCCGTCCAGCGTGCGCAGCGCCTCGGAGGGCAGGGTGATCCGCTGGAGCACGCCGGCGTGCTCGTAGCCCGCGCTCCGGTACAGCGGCGTGGTGGCCGGGTAGAGCGCGGAGACCGCGTGGCCGAGCTCCGCGCAGCGCTCGATCACCGCGTCCATGAGCGCCCGGCCCACTCCCCTGCCGCGGTCCTCCGGCGCCACCGTCACGCTCGCCACGCCGCCCATGGACAGCGGGCGGCCGTGCCACCACTGGACGTACGGGTTGACCCTGGCCGCGCCGAGGAGACGGGAGCCGTCGAAGGCGCCCAGGAAACGGCCTTCGGGCAGCATCGGGGAGACGAGCTTGCGCCAGGTCTCGGCGGCGCCGCCGGACAAGGGGCCGAAGGCGCGCCTGCGGTTGTCGAGGACGGCGTCCAGGTCGTCGCTCGTGAGATGACGGATTTCCACAACCGGCCAAGCTATGCGGGCCCCGGCGGCCTGTGCCACCGGTTTTCCGCCCCCCTGCCCGGCTCCGGAGTCAGGCCTCGACCTTCTCCATGACCTCGTCGCTCACGTCGAAGTTCGCCCAGACGTTCTGCACGTCGTCGCTGTCCTCGAGCGCGTCGATGAGCTTGAAGACCTTGCGGGCGCCCTCCTCGTCGAGGGGGACGTTGAGCGTGGGGACGAAGCTCATCTCGGCCGACTCGTAGTCGATGCCCGCGTCCTGCAGCGCCTTGCGCACGGGGATCAGGTCGGAGGCCTCGCAGACCACCTCGAAGTTCTCGCCGAGGTCGTTGACCTCCTCGGCCCCCGCGTCGAGGACGGCCATGAGCACGTCGTCCTCGGTCAGCGACCCCTTGGGGACGATCACGACGCCCTTGCGGTTGAACATGTACGACACCGAGCCGGGGTCGGCGAGCGAACCGCCGTTGCGGGTCAGCGCCACGCGCACCTCGGACGCCGCGCGGTTGCGGTTGTCGGTGAGGCACTCGATGAGGACCGCGACGCCGCCCGGGGCGTAGCCCTCGTACATGATCGTCTGCCAGTCGGCGCCGCCGGCCTCGAGGCCGCCGCCGCGCTTGCGGGCCCGCTCGATGTTGTCGATCGGGACCGAGTTCTTCCTGGCCTTGGTGATGGCGTCGAACAGCGTGGGGTTGCCGTCCGGGTCGGGCCCGCCGGTCCTGGCCGCGACCTCGATGTTCTTGATGAGCTTGGCGAAAAGCTTGCCGCGCTTGGAGTCCAGCGCCGCCTTCTTGTGCTTCGTCGTCGCCCATTTGGAGTGGCCGGACATCGCCTAGAGCTCCCTCACCATTTCGACAAAATACGAGTGCACCCGCGCGTCGCCGGTCAGCTCCGGGTGGAAGGACGTCGCGAGCAACGGTCCCTGTCGGACCGCGACGATCCTATCCCCAGCTTCGGTGCGGCCCAGCACCTCCACGTCGGGCCCCACGGACTCGACCCAGGGGGCGCGGATGAAGACGGCCCTGATCGTTCCGCGCCCGGCGAAGTCGAGATCTCCCTCGAACGAGTCGACCTGGCGGCCGAAGGCGTTGCGCCGGACCACCATGTCGATGCCGCCCAGCGTCTCCTGGCCCTCGATGCCGCCCTCGATACGGTCGGCCAGCATGATCATCCCGGCGCACGAGCCGTAGGCGGGCATGCCCTCCTTGATCCGCAGCCGCAGCGGTTCGAGCAGCTCGAAGGTGGTGGCGAGCTTCCACATCGTGGTCGACTCCCCGCCCGGGACGACCAGCGCGTCCACCGCGGCGAGCTCCTCCTGCCTGCGCACCGGCGTGGCGGTCGCGCCCGACTCCTCCAGGGCGCGGATGTGCTCGCGCACGTCGCCCTGCAGGGCGAGCACGCCGATCTTGGGTGCGGACGTCACGGTTTCCCTTCCTGTGGTGACCCTGTTCAGGGTATGGCCGCGGTCTTGCGCGCCCAAAACGATAAATCAGGAGCGACCCGGGAGTGTCTGACAAAGGCTGCCCGTCGCGAGCGTGGATCCAGGTGGATGCGTCGCAAGGCGGAGGAGGAGGCCATAGCGGAGCTATGGGCGTCTTCCCCGGGCCCCGCGGAAATCCCGAGCCTGCGAGGGATTTTCACGGGTGGGGCGACAACGCAGCGAGGCGCCGCCTGGGCCATGCGCAGCAGGGCCATGATTTGTCAGACACGACCCAGCTTGGCCAGGGCGGGGAGGGCACGGGCGATGGCCGAGCGTTCCTCGGCGGTCAGCTCGTCCAGCCGGCCGGACAGGTAGGCGATCCTGGCCTGCCGTACGGCCCCGAGACGGTCGCGACCCTCGCCGGTCAGCTCGACGGTGCGCACCCGCGCGTCGGAGGCGTCGGTGCCCCGCGCGACGAGACCGGCCTCCTCCAGGCGGTTGACCTGCACGCTCATCGTCGGGAGCTGCACGCCGTGCTCCTCGGCCAGCTCGGTCATCCGGCGCGCGCCGTCCTCCAGGGAGCCGAGCACGGAGTACTGCTGGGCGGTGACCGGCTGCCCCGCCGTCGTACGGCGCAGCAGCATCACGATGTGGCGCAGTTCGCGCGACAGATTCTCGGCGAGCCGCCCGGTGTCGTCGGTCGTCATAGCAGGTCACCCTAGCGGTGGCCGGTCCGCAGCAGTCGAAGCGGGCGGCGCCCCGGAAAGGGGACGCCGCCCGCCGAGGCGCGCCGTCAGGGGCGCTCGGTCTCCTGGCGCACGGTCGCCTCCGCCATGTCCTCGGCCGTCATCTCACGCCGCGCCGCGATCGAGGGGTCGAGCGGGCGCAGGTATGTCTGCTGCACGCCGGGCACCCTGTCCTCGATCACGAACGTCGCCCTGGTGTGCACCTCGGAGCCGGGGGCCGAGACGACGGGCACCACCCTGAAGTCGGCGGTCATCACGTCTCTGTCAATCTTGGTCAGCACGTAGCCGCGCTGGTTGTTGTAGAACTTCAGGTGCGGGTTGATCTGCAGGAACGGGTGCGCCGCCGGGTCGGAGTCGGCCCCGTCGCCGGTGGTGCTGATGGAGCTCGTCACCAGTTC
Source organism: Microbispora sitophila (assembly GCF_014892245.1). Taxonomy (NCBI): domain Bacteria; kingdom Bacillati; phylum Actinomycetota; class Actinomycetes; order Streptosporangiales; family Streptosporangiaceae; genus Microbispora; species Microbispora sitophila. The sequence goes on from NZ_JADBGC010000021.1 coordinate 60,117, forward strand.
GGATCCGACCGTGGGGCCGGTCGGGTCGTCGTAGTCCAGCTTCAGGTCGCTCGCCCAGTGCGCGTGCACGTCTCCCGTCAGCACGACGGGGTTGCGCACGCCGGCGTCGATCCAGCCCTGGGTGACCCGCTGCCGCGACGCGACGTAGCCGTCCCAGGCGTCCTGGCTGGTGATCTTCGCCGGCCCGGCGTTGTTGTCGCGCTGGGCGAAGAAGACCTGCTGGCCGATGACGTCCCAGCGCGCCCGCGACCGCCGGAACCCGTCGAGCAGCCACGCCTCCTGCTCGAAGCCCATGATCGAGCGGGCCGGGTCGACCGCCGCGGGGCAGTCCTTGTAGCCGTCGCCGCAGCCCTGGTCGTCGCGGAACTGCCGGGTGTCGAGCATGTGGAAGTTCGCCATCGCCCCCCACCTGACCCGCCGGTAGAGCTGCATGTCGATGCCGCGCGGCACCGAGGTGCGGCGCAGCGGCATGTTCTCGTAGTAGGCGCGGAAGGCGGCGGCCCGGCGTTCGAGGAAGGCAGCCTGCTCCTCCGGGTGCTCCGGCATCTCGTCGGCCCAGTTGTTGTCCAGCTCGTGGTCGTCGAAGACGACCAGCCACGGCGCGCCGGCGTGCGCGGCCTGCAGGTCCGGGTCGGTCTTGTACTGCGCGTGCCGCTGGCGGTAGTTCGCGAGCGTCACCGTCTCCGGCCCCTCGTGGTCGCGCACGTTGCCACCGGGGGCGACGTAGGTGTTCTTGGTGTACTCGTACTGGTAGTCGCCCAGGTGGAGGACCAGGTCCGGGTGGTCCTCGGCCAGGCGCCGATAGGAGGTGAAGTAGCCGTGCTCGTACTGCGCGCAGGACACGAAGGCCATCGTCAGCGGGCCGCCGAACGACAGCGGGTGCGGCGCGGTCAGGGCCCTGCCCACCGGTGAGACGTACGGCCCGACGCGAAAGCGGTACCAGTACTCACTGCCGGGCTCGAGGTGGTCCACCTCGACGTGGACGCTGTGCCCCCATTCCGGGCTCGCCTCGGTCACGCCCGCCCGCACCACGCGGCGGCAGCGCTCGTCGGCGTAGACCTGCCACTGCACGGCGAACGTCCGCTGCGGCATGCCGCCGAGCCCGTCCTCGGCCAGCGGCTGCGGGGCGAGGCGGGTCCAGATCACGAAGCCGGCGTGGTCGGGGTCGCCCGAGGCCACGCCGAGCGTGAACGGGTCGGAACGCAGGCCGCGGGAGGCCGGTCCGCCCGCCGCCTCGGGCGAGGGCGTGGGTGCCGCCGAGGCGGCGGCGGGGATCGCGGCGACGGCGCCCGCGGCGATTCCGGTGACGAGGAAGGAACGACGATCGAGGCCGGGCAATTGGGCTCCCTGTGACGATCAGAGGCGGGACGCCCGCAGCCTGACGATCGATCGTGACAGAAGAGTAAAGATCGGCGGAACGATACCGGTCCCCCGAAAGGCGACATCCGCGCTCTGTCATCTCAGTTCCGGCCCTATGCCGAAAATGAGATCCCCAGGATGCCGTCGTGCACGCGAAGACGCTCGGCTGGATTTCCCAGCCGAGCGTATCGACTCACTTCCGGCCCCCGCGACCGACACGCCGTCGTCGGCGGCCTTCGTGGATGCTCCCGGAGACGCGCCTACCAGCCGCGCTCGGCGAGGCGGTGCGGCACGGGGATGTCGTCGACGTTGATGCCGACCATCGCCTCGCCCAGGCCGCGCGAGACCTTGGCGATCACGTCGGGGTCGTCGTAGAACGTGGTGGCCTTGACGATGGCGGCGGCGCGCTTGGCCGGGTCGCCGGACTTGAAGATGCCCGAGCCGACGAACACGCCCTCGGCGCCGAGCTGCATCATCATCGCGGCGTCGGCCGGCGTGGCGATGCCGCCCGCGGTGAACAGCACCACCGGCAGCTTGCCGAGCTTGGCGACCTCGGCCACCAGCTCGTACGGCGCCTGCAGTTCCTTGGCGGCGACGTACAGCTCGTCCTCGGGCAGCGAGGTGAGGCGCTTGATCTCGCCCCGGATCTTGCGCATGTGGGTGGTGGCGTTGGAGACGTCGCCGGTCCCGGCTTCGCCCTTGGAGCGGATCATCGCCGCGCCCTCGGTGATGCGGCGCAGCGCCTCGCCGAGGTTGGTGGCCCCGCACACGAAGGGGACGGTGAACTGCCACTTGTCGATGTGGTTGGCGAAGTCGGCCGGGGTGAGGACCTCGGACTCGTCGATGTAGTCGACACCGAGCGCCTGGAGCACCTGGGCCTCGACGAAGTGGCCGATCCTGGCCTTGGCCATCACCGGGATGGAGACGGCGTTGATGATGCCCTCGATCATGTCGGGGTCGCTCATCCGGGAAACCCCGCCCTGGGCGCGGATGTCGGCGGGGACGCGCTCCAGCGCCATGACGGCGACGGCTCCGGCGTCCTCGGCGATCTTGGCCTGCTCCGGGGTGACGACGTCCATGATGACACCGCCCTTGAGCATCTCGGCCATGCCGCGCTTCACGCGGGCGGTGCCGACGGCGGTGGTCTCGTTGACTTCGGGGGTGCTGCTGGACACGGTGCTACCTCACGACGGCGGGCCTACGGAATCCCCTCCATGGTAGGCGCTGGCCGATCCCGCCCCCGACGCGCCCATATGTCAGAGTCGATCAAACCTTTTGTCCATCACGGCGCGACGGGCTTGCGCGAGGCGAGCACGACCCAGACCTGGCCGCGAGCGAACGGCATGGGCGTGCCGTCGGCCATGGTGTAGGTGGTGCCCTCCTTCTCCGAGGCGCGCGACCACTTCACCCGGTAGGCCTGGCCGTCCCTGAGCACGACGCCGGTGCCCTTGCCCACGGTGTGCACGAGCGGGGTGTAGCTGCCGGTGAAGTCGTGGAACTCCGAGCGGTCGGTCTTCACCCACTGGATGACGATCGTCGGGGCCCCCTGCTGGCCGCCCTCGGCCGCCATGTCCTTCTCGCCGTCCTGCGTCACCAGCCAGCGCTTCTGCGCGGCCGACCAGGCGAACGTGAAGCGGGCCGCCGGGTAGCGGACGGAGACGCTCTTCTGCGGCGTGCCCCCGGCCGGCGGTTCGTCGGAGAAGACGAAGCCGATGTCGTCGGCCTTGCTCGCCTGCGGCGCCTTGGCGAGCAGCTTCCTGGGGCTGCCGATCAGGTTGTACGGCGCGACCCGGCCCTGCGCACGGGTGTACGCGCCGGGCACCCGGCTGTCGGACACGTCGAACAGCGAGGCCTTCTGGACGTAGGGGATCATCTTCGTCTGCACCCCGGAGTAGGCCAGGGCGGGCTTGCCGAACATCGGGAGGATGTGCAGGTCGGAGATGCGGGCACTGCGGACCGGCCCCACCTGCGCGGGCAGCTTCGAGGAGAAGATCGCCATGAGCCGGGTGAGCCCGCCCTCGACCTGCTCGACGAAGACGATGTCGGCGCTGCGCAGGCCCATCTGCGGCTTGCCGGCGTGGGTGTTCTCGATCTTCACCGCGAGGACCGGCTTGCGGGCGGCGACGGGGCGGCCGGTGAACGGGTGCTCGGGAGGCGGCGTCGGCGACGGGGACGCCAACGGGCTCGCCTCCTGGGACTGGGCGGCGGGCTTGTCGTCGCCGGAACACGCGGTTCCGGTCAGGATGACCGCCATGGCCAGCGTGAAGCCGATCCCTGCCCGCACCGTACCCGCTCCTCCCGGTGGAGAGCCCCGCCACCAGGCACGACGGACCTGGCCCACGCGGACCCGTTGACCAGCATGGCAATGAAACGGCATGAGCTTACCGGGATTGACCCGAAATGCCCGACAAAAAGTGACTATCCAGTAGCGAGGGCTTCGGGCGGTTCGTCGTCGATGTCGAAGAAGCGGGGCGGATCGGTGTGCCCGGCCAGGCGCAGCGTGCGTGCCAGCCAGCGCCGCTGCGCCGTACGGGTGACGCCGGCGGCGTTGTTGTAGAACCGGCGCGAGTAGACGACCTTGGCGACCGCCGTGTCCAGTTCCTCCAGCAGCGCCGCCCCCGCGGGGTGCTCGGCCAGCTTCTCGCGGAACCGCTCCTGGTCGACCACCGCCCGCAGGGTCCTCGACAGGTCGCTCTCGGCGTGCTCGCGCTCGTCCGGCCCCGCCGTACGGGCCTCGTGGGCGGCCGCGGCGAGCACCAGGGAGGTGGCGGGGTCGAGGATGCGCGAGCCGGCGAGTTCCAGGCAGACCGCGGCGCGGCGCAGCAGCGCGGCGTCGAGCGCGGCCTGCGCGGTCTCCAGGCGGATGTGGAGACGGTCGAGCCGCCCGGCCCGCCACGAGACGTAGACGGCGAACAGCACGACGACCACGGCCGCCACGAGGATCAGGGTCGTGGTCACGGCAGCGCGTCCTCCACCACACCCGTGCTGGAGTTGGTCACCGTCTCGTAGACGCGCACGACCTCTCGCGCGACCGTCGACCAGTCGTACTTCCACACGGCCTGGCGGGCCTCGTCGGACAGTTTGGCGCGGCGTTCCGGGTCGTCGAGCAGCCGGGCGGCCTCCCTGGCCAGGGCGGCGGGGTCCCCGGTGGCGAACAGCGCCCCCGCCTGCCCCTCGCCGAGCACGCGCCGGAAGGCGGGAATGTCGCTGGCGAGGATCGGCGCCCCGGCCGACATGGCCTCGGTGAGCACGATCCCGAAGCTCTCCCCGCCGAGGTTGGGCGCGCAGAAGACGTCCACGGAGTGGTAGGCGCGCACCTTGTCGGCCTCGCTCACCATGCCGAGCAGTCCGACCCTGTCCCGGTACTGCTTGGGCACCCGCCCGAGCACGTCGTCGGGGTCGCCCGGACCGGCGATGAGCAGCCGCAGCGCGGGCCGCTCGGGGGCCAGCAGGGCGAACGCCTCCAGCAGCACGGCCAGGCCCTTGCGCGGCTCGTCCATCCGCCCGAGGAAGCCGATCACGTTGCCGTCGGGGCCCCAGCCCGGCAGCGGCTCGCCCTCGGCGTACCTGCGCACCGTGACGCCGTTCGGGATCAGCACCGCGTCGCCGCCGAGGTGCTCCACCAGCGTCTTGCGGGCGGCGTCGGAGACCGCGATCCTGCCCGTGATCTTCTCCAGCGCGCTCTGCAGCATCGGCGCGGCCACCGACATCGCCCGCGACCGCTCGTAGGAAGCGTGGAAAGTCGCCACGATGGGCCCGCGTGCGACCCAGCAGGCGAGCACGCCGAGAGACGGCACGGCGGGCTCGTGCACGTGCAGCACGTCGAACCCACCCTCCCTGATCCACTTGCGCACGCGGTTGGCGGACAGGAACCCGAACGCCAGGCGGGCGACCGACCCGTTGTACGGCACGGGCACGGCGCGGCCCGCCGGGGTCACGTACGCCTCCAGTTCGGCGTCGTCGGCCGCGGGGGCGATGACGGACACCTTGTGTCCATCCTCGATGAGCGCCTCGGCGAGGTCCCTGATGTGCGCCTGCACGCCCCCGGGGACCTCCCAGGTGTACGGGCAGACGATGCCGACGTTCACGACCCGGCCCCGGGGCGGGGCTCCAGGTCGTCGAGCCACAGGCGCTGGAGCATGTGCCAGTCCTCCGGATGCTCGGCGATGCCCTTCTCGAACACCGCCGCCACGGCCTGGGTCATCACCCCGACCTTCTCCTCCCGCGTCCCCTCGGTCGGAACGGGAATCTCCTCGTAGATCCGGATGCCCCAGCCGTCCCCGTCGAACCACAGCACGGCGGGCAGCAGCGCGGCGCCCGTCTGGATCGCCAGCACGGCCGGGCCGGCGACCATGCGCGTCCTGGCGCCGAAGAACTCGACCTCGACGCCGGAGGCGGTCAGGTCGCGCTCGGCGGGCAGGCAGACCGGCCTGCCCTCGCGCAGCCGCTTGGCGAGCGTGCCGAACGCCATCGCGCTGCCGCCGCCTTTGGCGGTCAGCGGCAGCACCTCCATGCCGAGCTGCTCGCGGTAGGCCACGAAGCGCTCGAACAGCGACTCCGGCTTCAGCCGCTCGGCGACGGTGGTGAAGCGGTGGCCCATGTGGACCAGCCAGGCCCCGGCGAGGTCGTAGTTGCCCATGTGGGGCAGCGCGACCACCACTCCCCTGCCCCGGGCGAGGTTGTCGAAGATGTGCTCGCCCCCGGTGGCCCGGGTGCCGTCGAGGATGCGCTCGCGGGTGTAGGCCGTGAAGCGGAACGACTCCATCCAGTAGCGGAAGTAGGAGCGCATGCCGGCCCGGCTCAGGTCGCGTACGGCGTGGTCGCCGGGGTCGCCGCCGACGACGCGGGCCAGGTTGGACTCCAGGCGGAGCACGGACTTGCCCCGCCTGCGCCACAGCCAGTCGGCGAGGACCCGGAAGAACCAGGCGGCCAGCCGTTCCGGCACGTAGCGGACCACGGCCCAGCCGACGATGTACGCCGCCGCGACCAGCCGGTCGGCGAGCGGCGCCGCGCCGGGTCTCGGGGGCCGCCCGGAGGGTGGGCCGGCCGTGCCCTTCATCTGACCACCGCCTGTCTGTAGACGTGCACCATCCGCTGGACCACCGTGACGGCGCTGGCGGCGGCGAGCAGCCAGAGCCCGGCCGCCAGGACGTACGGCACGCCGAGTCCGGACAGTCCGGCCGCGACGAGCACGACCACGAGACGCTCCCCCCGTTCGGCGATGCCGACGTTCGCGGTCATGCCGAGACCCTCGGCCCTGGCCTTGGCGTAGGAGACCAATGCTCCCGCGACGAGACAGAAGAGCGCGACTGTCGCGAGGACGATCTCGGGCTCGTCCTTGAGGACGAAGTAGAGGATCAGCCCCGAGAAGATCGAGGCGTCGCCGAGACGGTCGAGCGTGGAGTCCAGGAATGCGCCCCACGTGCTCCCCTTGCCCGTCATCCGGGCCAGCACGCCGTCCAGGAGGTCGGCGAGCACGAAGAACGTGATGACGAGCGTTCCCGCGAACAGATGCCCGAGCGGGTAGAAGGCGAGGGCAGAGGCCACCACTCCGAGCGTGCCGATCGTGGTGATCACGTCGGGCGAGATCCCCCAGCGGGCGAGGGCTCGTCCCAGCGGGGTCATGACTCGGGTGACGGCGGGGCGCAGGATGTTCAACATCGCCGTCCGATCGTAGGCCATCCAGCGCCGCCGCATCTCGCAAGCACATTCCGCCGAAAAGTCTTGTGATATGCGCCACATGGGTAAAGGGTGAAGAGCACGCGCCCGCAGGGCCGCGCGGAGATGACACGGAGGTGAACCCGCCGTGCCGGCCGCCGCACGGTCCTGAGAGGGCGAGGCCCCCGGGCGCGGAACAGCGACGGCATGAGCGGCCGGCGCGGGGTGCGTGCCACGTGCCCATCCCGACCGCTCGGAGATTCGGGAGGCGACGTGGCCGAAAGATCAACCGGCGCGACAACAGGGGCCGCGGGCAGGGCACCCGCGGCCGATCGGCCGGACATGGTGCGCAATGTCGTGCTGGTCGGCCATTCCGGGGCCGGGAAGACCACGCTGGTCGAGGCGCTCCTCGCGGAGACGGGCACCATCCAGCGTCCCGGCCGGGTCGAGGACGGCACCACAGTCAGCGACTTCGACGAGGTGGAGGTGCGCCAGCAGCGTTCCGTCAACCTGTCGGTCGCCCCCGTCGTCCACAACGGCATCAAGATCAATTTTCTGGACACCCCGGGATACGCGGACTTCGTCGGCGACCTGCGGGCCGGGCTGCGCGCGGCCGACGCGGCGCTGTTCGTCGTCTCGGCGGCCGAGGGCGTGGACGGGCTCACCCGCATGCTCTGGGAGGAGTGCGCGGTCGTCGGGATGCCCCGCGCCGTGGTCATCACCAAGATCGACCATCAACGCGCCAACTTCGACGAGGTCCTCGCCACCTGCCAGGACGCGTTCGGCGACGGCGTGGCGCCGCTCTACCTGCCGGTGGACGGCACCGGGCTGCTCGGACTGCTGTCGCAGCGGCTGTTCGACTACGGCGGCGGGCGCCGGACCGAGCGGGAGCCGGACGCCGACCAGCTGACGCTCATCGAACAGTACCGCGGCGACCTCATCGAGGGGATCATCCAGGAGAGCGAGGACGAGTCCCTGATGGACCGCTACCTCTCCGGTGAGACGATCGACACCAAGGTGCTCATCGACGACCTGGAGAAGGCGGTCGCGCGGGCCGGCTTCTACCCGGTCCTCGCCACGGCGCCCGGCGTCGGCATGCTGGAGCTGCTGGAGATCGTCACGCAGGGCTTCCCTTCGCCTTTGGAGCACCCGCTGCCGAAGATCACCTCGATCGACGGCAAGCCGTGCAGGGAGATCACCGCCGACCCGGACGGCCCGCTCGTGGCCGAGGTCGTGAAGACCACGAGCGACCCGTACGTCGGGCGGATCAGCCTGGTCCGGGTCTTCTCGGGCACGCTGCGGCCGGACATGACGGTGCACGTCTCCGGCCACGGCCTGGCGGAACGGGGGCACGAGGACCACGACGTCGACGAGCGGGTGGGCGCGCTGTCGTCACCGCTCGGCAAGTCGCAGCGGACCGTGGGCAAGTGCGTCGCCGGGGACATCTGCGCGGTCGCGAAGCTGTCGCGGACCGAGACGGGCGACACGCTGTCGGACAAGGACGACCCGCTGCTGGTCGAGGCGTGGACCATGCCGGAACCGCTGCTGCCGGTCGCAATCAGGGCGAGGTCGAAGGCCGACGAGGACAAGCTCAGCCAGGCTCTGGCCCGCCTGGTCGCGGAGGACCCGACCCTGCGGCTGGAGAACAACGCCGAGACCCGCCAGCTCGTGCTGTGGTGCATGGGCGAGGCGCACTCCGACGTCCTGCTCGACCGCCTGGCCAAGCGGCACGGGGTCGAGGTCGAGAAGATCGACCTGCGCGTGCCGCTGCGGGAGACCTTCGCCGGCAAGGCGCAGGGCATGGGGCGCAACGTCAAGCAGACCGGCGGCCACGGGCAGTACGCGATCTGCCACATCGAGGTCGAGCCGCTGCCCTCGGGCGGCGGGTTCGAGTTCGTCGACAAGATCGTGGGCGGCGTGGTGCCGAGGCAGTTCATTCCGTCCGTGGAGAAGGGCGTGCGGGCGCAGATGGAACGCGGGGTCGTCGCCGGCTATCCGATGGTCGACGTGCGCGTCACGCTCTACGACGGCAAGGCCCACTCGGTCGACTCCTCCGACATGGCCTTCCAGATCGCCGGTCAGCTGGCGCTGAAGGACGCCGCGTCCAAGGTGGCGACGCACCTGCTCGAACCGGTGGACGAGGTGTCGGTGCTCGTGTCGGACGAGTACGTCGGAGCCGTGATGTCCGACCTGTCCTCTCGCCGTGGCAGGGTGCTCGGCACCGAGCCGGTCGGCACCGGCCGCACGCTGGTGCGCGCCGAGGTGCCGCAACTGGAGGTCACGCGGTACGCGATCGACCTGCGCTCGCTGTCCCACGGGGCGGGCACGTTCAGCCGTTCCTTCCTGCGGTACGAGCCCCTGCCCGCGCACCTGGCCGACAAGGTGGCCGCGGCGGGCGAGCAGTAGCCCGATCGGAGACCCCGGCGGCCCGCCTCCCGGCCGCCGGGGGTTTTCGCAGCTCACCCGCGCCGTCGCCAGGAGCCGGGTTTCATTTGCGTGAGGCAAGGGCAGCCCCAGGAGGTGCCCCGCGTCACATCCGCATCACAAGTTCATTTCGTTTTTCTGGCTAAACCGCTCTTTTGCCGATGTAAGACTTATGGCCGGACTTACTGGCAAATCGGAGGGGTAGCCACGTGACCGAGCGGGGACAGGTCATCCGCCCGTTGATCGCGACCACCGTGATCGCCGCCGTCGCCGTCGGAGCCGCCTACACGCTCGGCCCCGACGCCCAGGCCGAAAAGGTCGGCGCCGAGAAGGACGGGCGTACGGCGGCGGCGAAGGCGACGCGGCAGCAGGTCGAGGCGGAGACGCTCACGGCGGCGGACACCTGCGCCACCAGCGTGAAATACCCCAAGCGCCAGCTTCGCGGCGTCTGGATCGCCACCGTGCACAATCTCGACTGGCCGTCGAAGTCGGGGCTGTCACCCGACCGACAGAAGGCCGAATATGTGAAAATCCTCGACAACGCGGTCAAGCGTCACCTGAATGCGGTGTTCTTCCAGGTGCGGCCCGCCTCGGACGCGATCTACCGCTCGTCGCTGGAGCCGTGGTCCCAGTGGCTCACCGGCACGGCGGGCGAGGACCCGGGCTGGGACCCGCTGCCGTTCCTGGTGGACGAGGCCCACAAGCGCGGCCTGCAGTTCCACGCGTGGTTCAACCCCTACCGGGCGGCCGACTCGGCCTCCTCCACGCTGCCCGCCGGGCACCCGGCGCGCCTGCATCCCGACTGGGCCGTCAAGCACGAGGGCAAGCTCTACTACAACCCCGGCCTGCCGCAGGTGCGCGACTGGGTGACCAAGGTGGTGACGGACGTCGTCAAGCGCTACGACGTCGACGGCGTCCACTTCGACGACTACTTCTACCCCTACCCCAGCCAGGGCACGCGGTTCGCCGACCAGGCCGCGTACAAGAAGTACGGCAAGGGCCTGACGCTGGCCGACTGGCGGCGGCGCAACGTGAACCAGCTGGTCGCCCAGGTCTCGCGGGCGGTGCACACGGCCAGGCCGTACGCCGTCTTCGGGATCAGCCCGTTCGGCATCTGGCGCAACACGAGCGACGACCCGGCGGGCTCGGCCACCAAGGGCATGTCGGCCTACGACTCGATCTACGCGGACGCCAGGGCGTGGATCAAGGCGGGCTCGGTCGACTACGTGATGCCCCAGCTCTACTGGCCCCGGGGCTTCGCCGCGGCCGACTACTCCGTGCTCGCCAAGTGGTGGGCCGACGCGGTGAAGGGCACCGACGTCGACCTCTACATCGGGCAGGCGCTCTACCGGGTGGGCGCTGCCGACACCCCGGCCTGGACGAAGGCGGGCGAGCTGCCGGCCCACCTCACGCTGAACCGCAAATATCCGGAGATCTCGGGCGACGTCTACTTCAGCGCCGCGCAACTGGTGAAGAACCCGCTGGGCGTGCTCGACCGGATCGTGAAGAGCCACTACGCCCGCCCGGCGCTGCCGCCGGTGCTCAGACAGGGTTCCGCCCCCGCCGCCCCGCGCGGGGTGAAGGCCGCCGGCGGGACGCTGACGTGGCAGGCCCAGCCGGGCGCCCAGGCGTACGGGATCTACCGGGTGACGGGCAAGGACGCCTCCTGCGCCACGGCGGACGCGCGCAACCTGGTGGCCGTCGTGCCGGCTTCGCAGGCTCCGTCGTACGCCGCCGGCGCCCCCGGCGCCTACTACGTCACCGCCGTCGACCGCGTCGGCAACGAGAGCCCCGCGACCCGGGCGGCCTGACCCCGCCCCGAGGCGCCATCCCCGCCCGCGACTCCCCGCCGATCTGCTGCGCGGGCGTCGACAGGTCCGGTAGCGTGGTCGCGAGTTTTTTCAAGATCAAGTACGGGGGCTGGGGGTCGCCGGTGAGTGGCACGTGGGTGAAGCGCGCGGTCGTCGCCATCGTGTTCGGCGTGTCGGCCGCGGCCTCCGCTCCCGCGGCGGCCGCGTCCGCCGCCTTCGCGGCCGGGCCGGCGCCGGCGGCCGGTGAACGGGTCGTCCTCGTCGGAATCCCCGGCCTGATGTGGAGCGACGTCACCCCGGCCGACACCCCGAACCTCTGGCGGCTCGCCGGCGAGTCCGCCCTCGGCTCCCTGTCGGTGCGGGCCGTACGCAAGGACACCTGCCCGTACGACGCCTGGCTCACGGTCTCGGCCGGGGTGCGGTCGGCGGTGGGGGGAGCGTGCGGCATGGCCCCCACGCCCGAGGCCGCCGGCGAGGGGGCGGTGGTCCCCGACTTCTCCTGGCTGTGGGAGGTGCGGGAGCAGCGCGACGCGGGTGCGCTGGGGCAGGCCCTGCACGCGGCCGGGCGGACGACGATGGCCGTCGGCCCGGGAGCGGCGCTCGCGCTGGCCGACCGCGAGGGCCGGGTGGACGTCTACGCCCCCTCCCCCGCCGAGGTCACGCAGTGGTCGCGCGGCGACGTGGTCGCCGTGGAGATCCCCGACCTCGTCGCGCCCTACGTCTCCGGCGACCGTCTGAGCGACGTGCCCGAGCGCCTGTCCGCCGACGCGCGGCGGGCCGCGGCGCGCGCGGCCGACACGAAGCTGGGCTCGTTCCTGCCGCGGCTCGGATCGGCGACGGTGCTGGTCGCCGGGCTCTCCGACCACGGCTCGGTCCCTCATCTCAGGGCCGCCATGCTGCACAGCCCTGACAGCGGACCCGGCAGCGGAACGGGAGGCGGACCGGCGCGGACGCTCGGCGCCCGGTCCACGCACCGGGACGACATGATCATCGTTCCGGATCTCACCGCCACGATCCTGGCCAGGACCGGGGTGGCCGCTCCCCCGGCCGTCGTCGGCGTGCCGGTCGAGACCCATGCGACGGGCGGAAGCCTGGACGAGCGCGTGGCGGCCCTGCGCACCGCCGACGTCGCCGGGCAGACGATCCGTGACATGACCGGCGTCTTCTTCACCACGCTCGCCGTGCTCCAGGTGGTCTTCTACGTCACCGCGTTCCTGCTGCTGCGCCGCCGCGGCGGCGGGCTGCCCGCCGTACGGGCCGCCGCCGTGGCGCTCGCCTCGATCCCCGTCTCGACCTACCTCGTCAACCTCACCCCGTGGGCCCGTACGGCGCAGCCCGCGGTCACGCTCTTCGCCACGATCGCGGCGATCGCCGCGGCGCTGACCGTGGCGGCCCTCGCGGGCCCGTGGCGGCGCGGTGTGCTCGGGCCGCTGACCGTGATCGCGGCGGCGACCGCGGCCGTGCTGCTCGGCGACCTGCTGACCGGCACGCCCCTGCAGCTCAACAGCCTGATGGGCTACACGGGGGTGGTCGGCGCCCGCTACTACGGCCTGGGGAACATCCCGTTCGCGTTGCTCGCCACCGCCGTGCTGCTCGTCACCACGGCCGCCGCCGACCGGCTGGTCAGAGCGGGCCGCAAGGCCGTCGCGGTGGCCCTGGTCGCCGCGCTCGGGGCCTTCGCCATGCTGCTCGACGGCTGGCCGGGCGTGGGCAGCGACTTCGGCGGCGTCATCGCCTTCGTGCCGGGCATCGCCGTCACCGCGCTGATCGTGGCGGGCAGGCGGGTGTCGATCGTCAAGCTGGGCGCCTTCTGCGCCGCGGGCGGCGTGCTGGTGATGGCGATCGCCTACCTCGATTACCTGCGTCCCCCGGCCAGCCAGACGCACCTCGGCCGCTTCGTGGGGCAGGTGGCCGACGGCACGTTCCTGCCGGTGATCTCCCGCAAGCTCGGGGCGATGCTCTCCACGCTGCTCAGCCCCAACCTGATGCCCGTGGTGCTCGCCGCGTTCGCGTTCCTCGTCTTCGCGCTGCTGCGGCCGGGGGCGGCGAGCGCCGGCGTCCTGCCGATCGCGTTCGAACGGGCGCCCATGCTCAGGGCGGGCCTGCTCGGCGCGCTCGTGAGCGGCCTGGTCGGCATGCTCGTCAACGACTCGGGGGCCGCGGTGCTGTCCATGGCCCTGGCTCTGGCCGTGCCGCTCGTCCTCAGCGCGGGCATCCGCGCCCTGCAGCATGGCGAGCCGGTCCCGGCCGCCGGGTCGCCGGGCCCGCCTGCGAGCCCCGCCGCAGCCTGACACCGTTTCCGGCTCCTGGCCGAGGAACGGTCAGGAGGCGGCGGGCCAGGCGTCGGCGAGCAGGTCGCGGGTGTCGCGCAGCAGCTGCGGCAGCACCTTGGTGCGCCCGACCACCGGCATGAAGTTGGTGTCGCCGCCCCACCTGGGCACGACGTGCTGGTGGAGGTGGGCGGCGATGCCCGCGCCCGCCACGCCGCCCAGGTTCATGCCGACGTTGAAGCCCTGCGCCCCGCTCGCCTTGCGCAGCGCCTGCGTCGCGCGCTTGGTGAACTCGGCCAGCTCCGCGGTCTCGGGCCCGTCGAGGTCGGCGTAGTCGGACACGTGCCGGTAGGGGCAGACCATCAGGTGCCCGGAGTTGTACGGGTAGAGGTTGAGCACGGCGAACACGGCCGATCCCCGGGCCACGATCAGCCCGTCCTCGTCGGAGAGCTTGGGAATCTCACAGAACGGGCAGCCGTCATCCGCGCCGGACCCGCTGGGCTTGTTCTCGCCCTTGATGTAGGCCATCCGGTGAGGGGTCCACAGGCGCTGGAAGCTGTCGGGAATCCCGGCGCCTTCCTGCTCGATCGGCTCTGAATCCACGTCCGCGATCTCCTCCGCTCCCGTTGTCCCTGTGCACTGTTGCCTTTGGTACTGGGCACTGGCAGCAGCATATGACCTCGCGGATCTCCTCTCACCGGCCGGGTTGCGCCAGTCACCGGCAGGGTGGTCACGACCGGCGGTCCACCGATATCCGCGGACACCGGACGGCCTGCTTGATCATCGGGCACAATGCACCTGCCGGACGCCCCCACCCCCGAGGAGCCGTCACATGAGCGAGGTCGCCGCCGTCGAGGAGCGCGTGGAAGAGCAGACCGACGCGTACGCCGAGAGGAGCCTCGACGACCCTGCGGGCGCGGAGCCGCCCGAGCCGGCGGAGACCCCCAGGCCCGAGGCGCCGACCGCGAACGTCCTCAAAGGCCGGATCAAGGTCGCCGACGAGGTGGTGGAGAAGGTGGCCGCGCTGGCCGCCCTGGAGATCCCCGGCGTCGCCGACCTGGGCGGCGACCTCGAGCGCGCCTTCGAATCCGTACGCGACCGCATCGGTGTGGGGAGCAAGCGGGCGACCCAGGGCGTGCAGGCCAGGATCCAGGACCAGCAGGTCTCGGTCGACGTGACCATCGTCATCGTGTACGGCCACGTGGTGATGGACGTCGCCACCGAGGTCAAGGTCAACGTCGCCCGGTCGGTGAGCCGGATGCTCGGCATGCGCGTGGTCGAGGTCAACGTGACCGTCGACGACGTCCGCCTCCCCGGTCAGGACTCCCCCGCCGAGGCCACCCCGGCCGCCTGAGCCGGGCCGGTCCGCCCCGGGAGCTCCTTGGCCGTACCACTCTGCCGGGAGAAGCGAGAACGCGGGAGCGCCGGGTGGGGCGCCCGCGTTCGGCGTGGTGGACCGTCAGACCTGGATGCGGCGGCGGACGGCGTCGACGATCTCGTTGATCGCCTCCTCGATCGGGACGCCGTTCTTCTGTTCGCCGTTGCGGTAGCGGAAGGAGACCGCGTCCGCCGCGATGTCGTCGTCGCCCGCGAGGAGCATGTACGGCACCTTGGCCTTCTGGGCGTTGCGGATCTTCTTCTGCATGCGGTCGTCGCTCTCGTCGACCTCCACCCGGATGCCGTGCTCACGCAGCCGCTTGGCGACGTCCTGCAGGTAGGGCACGTGGGCGTCGGCGATCGGGATGCCGACGACCTGCACCGGCGCGAGCCACGCCGGGAAGGCGCCCGCGTAGTGCTCGACCAGCACGCCGAAGAACCGCTCGATCGACCCGAACAGCGCCCGGTGGATCATGACCGGCCGCTGCCGGGTGCCGTCGGGAGCCTGATACTCCAGCCCGAAGCGCTCGGGCAGGTTGAAGTCGAGCTGGATCGTCGACATCTGCCAGGACCGGCCGATGGCGTCCCGGGCCTGCACCGAGATCTTGGGGCCGTAGAAGGCGGCGCCGCCCGGGTCGAGGACCAGCTCCAGCTTCTCGGACTCGGCCACCTCGCGCAGGGTCTGGGTGGCCTCCTCCCAGGTCTCGTCGGAGCCGACGTACTTCTCCGGGTCCTTGGTGGACAGCTCCAGGTAGAAGTCCTCCAGGCCGTAGTCGCGCAGCAGGTCGAGCACGAACCGCAGCAGCGAGGTGAGCTCGTCGCGCATCTGCTCACGGGTGCAGTAGATGTGCGCGTCGTCCTGGGTCAGGCCGCGTACCCGGGTGAGTCCGTGCACCACGCCCGACTTCTCGTAGCGGTAGACCGTGCCGAACTCGAACAGCCGCAGCGGCAGCTCGCGGTAGGACCGCCCGCGCGCCCCGAAGATCAGGTTGTGCATGGGGCAGTTCATCGGCTTGAGGTAGTAGCGCGCGCCCTCCAGCTCCATCGGAGGGAACATGCCGTCGGCGTACCAGTCGAGGTGGCCGGAGATCTTGTACAGATTCTCCTTGGTGATGTGCGGGGTGTTGACGAAGGAGTAGCCCGCCTCCTCGTGCCGGCGGCGCGAGTAGTCCTCCATGACCCGGCGGATGATGCCGCCCTTCGGGTGGAACACCGGCAGACCCGAGCCGAGCTCGTCGGGGAAGGAGAACAGGTCGAGCTCGGCGCCGAGCTTGCGGTGATCGCGCTTCTCGGCCTCCTCCAGGAACTTGAGGTACTCGTCCTGCTTCTCGCGCGACTCCCAGGCGGTGCCGTAGATGCGCTGGAGCTGCGGGTTCTTCTCGCTGCCCCGCCAGTAGGCGCCGCCGGATCGCATGAGCTTGAAGGCCGGGATGACCCGGGTGCTCGGCAGGTGCGGCCCCCGGCACAGGTCCTTCCAGCACAGCTCGCCCGTCTTCGGGTCGAGGTTGTCGTAGATGGTGAGCTGGCCGCCGCCGACCTCGACGCTCGCGCCCTCGGTGGACTCGGCGGCGCCGCCCTTGAGCCCGATGAGCTCCAGCTTGTACGGCTCGGCGGCGAGCTCCTCGCGGGCCTCGTCGTCGCCGACCGGACGGCGCCGGAAGGTCTGCCCCTGCTTGACGATCTCGCGCATGCGCTTCTCGATGCGCTTGAGGTCGTCGGGGGTGAACGGCTCACGGACGTCGAAGTCGTAGTAGAAGCCGTTCTCGACCGGCGGGCCGATGCCGAGCCTGGCCTCGGGGAAGATCTCCTGGACGGCCTGGGCCATGACGTGCGCGGTGGAGTGGCGCAGGATGGCCCGGCCGTCGGGGCTGTCGATCGCGACCGGCTCGACCACGTCGTCCTCGGCGACCTCGGCGGCCAGGTCACGCAGCTCGCCGTTGATCCGGGCGGCGATCACCGACCTGCCGTCGGCGCCGAGCGCCTCTCCGGCCGTCGTACCCGCCGCCACCACGCGCTCGGCTCCGGCGAGGGTGATGCGTATCTCAAGGGCGGCGGACACGGTGGCTCCTTAGGACAGGTTCGATGCGTGGATCTCGGTGGCCGCGCGCACGCGAGGCGGCGGCTCCGGTCGCATCCGATGCTACCGGTGCCGCCGCCCCCGAATGGCGGTGATCCGCCGCGCCCGCCGCCGGACTCGCCCCGGAATCGGCAGGGCCCGGGATCCGGCAGGGCCGGGGATTCAGTAGGGCCACGTCCAGTCGCGGATCTCGGCCGGGTCCTCGCCGAACTCGCGGGTGTGGGCGCGGGCGCGCAGCCGGGCGTCGGCCATGCGCTGGCGCAGGTGTGCCGCCCTGCTGCCCAGCCCCGGCACCCGGTCGATGACGTCCATCACCAGGTGGAAGCGGTCGATGTCGTTGAGCATCGCCATGTCGAACGGCGTGGTGGTGGTGCCCTCCTCCTTGTAGCCGCGCACGTGCAGGTTGTCGTGGCCGGTACGCCGGTAGGTCAGGCGGTGGATCAGCCAGGGGTAGCCGTGGAAGTTGAAGATGATCGGCCGGTCGGTGGTGAACAGCGCGTCGAACTCGGCGTCGCGCAGGCCGTGAGGGTGCTCGGAGGCCGGCTGGAGCCGCATGAGGTCGACGACGTTGATCACCCGGATCCGCAGCTCGGGCAGGTGCTCGCGGAGCAGCGCGGCGGCGGCCAGGGTCTCCATTGTGGGCACGTCACCGGCGCAGGCGAGCACGACGTCGGGGTCGGTGCCCTGGTCGGTGGAGGCCCAGTCGAGGATGCCCAGCCCGCGGGTGCAGTGGACGATCGCCTCGTCCATGCTCATCAGGTCGAGCACGGGCTGCTTGCCCGCCACGACGACGTTGACGTAGTCGCGCGAGCGCAGGCAGTGGTCGGCGACCGACAGCAGGGTGTTGGCGTCCGGCGGCAGGTAGACGCGGACGACCTCGGCCTTCTTGTTGACGACGACGTCGAGGAAGCCTGGGTCCTGGTGGCTGAAGCCGTTGTGGTCCTGACGCCACACGTGCGAGGACAGCAGGTAGTTCAGCGAGGCGACCGGCCGCCGCCAGGGGATCTTGCGGGAGGACTCCAGCCACTTGGCGTGCTGGTTGAACATCGCGTCCACGATGTGGATGAACGCCTCGTAGCAGTTGAACAGCCCGTGGCGGCCGGTCAGCAGGTAGCCCTCCAGCCAGCCCTGGCACTGGTGCTCGCTGAGCACCTCCATGACCCTGCCCCGGGGACCGATGTTCTCGTCGGTCGGCAGCAGGGCGGCCTCCCACTCCTTGTCCGTCGCCTCGAAGACGGCCGACAGGCGGTTGGAGGCGGTCTCGTCCGGGCCGAGCAGCCGGAAGTTCGCCGGGTTCGCCGCGATCACGTCGCGCAGGAACGCCCCGAGGACCCGGGTCGGCTCGCTGGAGGCCGCCGCCGGGGCCTTGACCTCGACCGCGTAGTCGCGGAAGTCGGGCAGCACGAGCGGGCGCAGCAACTCCCCGCCGTTGGCGTGCGGGCTGGCGCTCATCCGCAGCGGCCCGTCCGGGACCGTCCGCGTGATCGTCTCGACCGGCCGCCCGTCGGCGTCGAACAGCTCTTCCGGCCGGTAGGAGCGCATCCACTCCTCCAGGGCCTCCAGCCGGTCGGGCCGGTTCCGTACGTCGGTCAGCGGCACCTGGTGCGCGCGCCAGGTGCCCTCGACCGGGAGCCCGTCGACCTCGCGCGGCCCGGTCCAGCCCTTCGGCGTACGCATGATGATCATCGGCAGCGGGCCGCCGTCGGCCATCTGGTCGAAGACGGTGTCGAGGGTCGCGGCCATGAGCTCGTGCATCTCCACCGGCTCCTGGCCGGAGACCATGTGCGGGCGGTAGCCGTACCCCTCGAAGAGCTTGATCAGCTCGCCCTCCGGGATCCTGGCCAGCACGGTGGGGTTGGCGATCTTGTAGCCGTTCAGGTGCAGGATCGGCAGGACCACCCCGTCGGTGTCCCGGTTGAGGAACTTGTTGGAATGCCAGCCGGTGGCGAGCGGGCCGGTCTCGGCCTCGCCGTCGCCGACGACGCAGGCCACCACCAGGCCGGGGTTGTCGAAGGCCGCGCCGTACGCGTGGGACAGGGCGTAGCCGAGCTCGCCGCCCTCGTGGATGGAGCCCGGGGTCTCGGGGGCGACGTGACTGGGGATGCCTCCGGGGAAGGAGAACTGGCGGAAGAGCCTGCGCATGCCCTCGGCGTCCTGCGTGACGTGGGGGTAGCGCTCGGTGTAGGTGCCTTCGAGCCACGCGTGGGCGACCGCCGCCGGGCCGCCGTGACCGGGGCCGGCGATGTAGATCATGTCCTGGCCGCGCTCCCGGATGATCCGGTTGAGGTGGGCGAAGCAGAAGTTGAGCCCGGGCGTCGTGCCCCAGTGGCCGAGCAACCGCGGCTTGATGTGCTCGGGGCTGAGCGGCTCGGTCAGCAGCGGGTTGTCCATCAGGTAGATCTGGCCGACGGACAGATAGTTCGCGGCCCGCCAGTAGGCGTCGATGTTCCCGTATGCGTCCATGCCCCTGACACTTTCCCTGTAGTGCCGGCCGAACCAGGGTCTTTCGCCCACAAATCAGCGTGCCCATCGACCGGTAGTCTTGGCGCCATGTCCGGCACGCGATGGCTCGACCAGGAGGAGCAGCGCACCTGGCGCGCCTACCTGCGGACGAGCCAGCTCCTACAGGAGGCTCTCGAACGGCAGTTGCAGCGCGACTCGGGCATGCCGCACGCCTACTACATGATCCTGGTGGTCCTCTCCGAGTCGCCCGGGCGGACCATGACGATGACGGAGCTGTCCGCCATCCTGCAGTACTCGGTCAGCCGCCTGTCCCACGCCGTCTCCCGGCTGGAGGAGAAGGGCTGGGTGCGACGGCTCAAGCGGCCGGATGACCGGCGCACGACCGTCGCCGAACTCACCGACGAGGGCTTCGCCGCCCTCGTGGAGGCGGCGCCGGGCCACGTCGAGGAGGTCCGCCGGGTGCTGTTCGACCCCCTCACCCCCGGCCAGGTGCGGCAGTTCGGCGAGATCCTCGACACGATCCTGTCGGCCTTCGAGTACCAGAGGGCCGCGGAGGCCGAGCGTTCCCGCGAACTCGACGCCGCCGCCCAGTGAACGGCCGCTGCCGAGGGCTGCCGCTGATTCCTGTACGGATCCCCTCGGAGGCCTACGAGGAACCGCGGACGCGCGACGGCACGCCGACGGGCGGCTTCGGCGCGCTGTCCGTCGCCTGACGGCCTACGCCTGCTCGGGCGACAGGGCGAAGTGGACACGGATGCTCGTCCCCCGCGGGTGCCGGTGGATGCGGACCAGGTCCGCGAACTCGTGGGCGACGAGCAGGCCGCGTCCGTGGGTGGCGTGGTCGGGGGGCGGCACCCGCCCCGCGAGCGGGTCGGCGATCCGGCCGCCGTCGTCGATCTGGCACACCAGCGTCCCGTGCTCGGTCCAGACCGTCACCGTGCCGGTCCCTTCGGTGTACTCCCCGGTGTTGGTCGCCAGCTCGTTCACGGCGATGAGCATCTCGGTCAGGCGCCGCCCCCCGAGCCCGGCCGCGAGGGCCTCGCGGGACAGGAACGCGCGCAGCGCCGGCAGAGCGCGCAGGCCCTCGAAGCGGTAGGCCGCCGCGGACGGCGGAGTGGCGGGCAGCGGGACGTCGAACGCGGCGGCGGTCTCGATCGGGTCGGTGTAGGCCGGGCTGTCCCAGACGCCGGTCGTGTCCTGCATGACGGGATGGGTCCGGTGCGCGTCGGCGACCGCCTCCGGGGTCAGCCGCGCCACGTCGTACGGGCACAGGATCGCGGCCTCCTCCGCGGCGAAGACCGCGTTGATGAGGGCCTCGTGCTGGGCGCAGGCGGGATACTCGATCTCGCTGCGCCCATCCCAGATGGGCTCGCCGATGATCCAGACGCGCCGGCCCGCGTGCTCGCGCAGGAAGGCGAGCAGGACCGACGGGATGATCCGCCCCGGATTCCGGCCCGCGACGCTCATGTCCCGGAAGACGACCCGATGGGCGTCGCTCCCGAGGCGGGCCCGGATCAGCTCGCCGTTGCCGCCCGGCACGGCGACCATCGCGGGCTCCTCGGCGGCCAGAGCCTGCCGGAGGAAGGCGGCGCATCCCGCGGCGTACTCGTCCTCGTCCCGGTACAGCAGCCCGATGTGGTCGAACCCAGTCATGCCGTCACCTCCGCGCGGTCGACGGCTCCAAGGATCTCCTCGCCGCCCGACACCCGTAACAGCCGGGCGACCTGAGGTGGGCACCCGACCACTCTGATCCCTCCGGGAAGGGCACGGTGGCCCTCGATCAGCAGCCGTGCGACCGCCGCGTCGGCGAAGCGCAGCTCCGACAGGTCGACGGTCAGCGGTCCGCGCGCGTCCGGCAGGTCCTCCCGCAGTCCGGCGAGCGTCGCGGCGAGCGCCTCCCGGTTGGACGCGTCGACCTCGCCGGCGAGCGCGAGGCCGGGTGGAACGGCCGTCCGCCACATGCGCAACAGCGGAACCCAGCTCTCGTCCGGCCCGGGGCCGAGCCGGGAGGGGTGGGCGGCGGAGATCCGGTCGAGCGCCTCCGGCGGCATCGTCCGCCGGTCGTACAGGCACAGCGCGAGGGCCTGGCCGCCGGAGAAGACCCGGTTGGCCTCGGCCTCGTACCAGTGGAGGCGCTCGACGCCGGGGATCTCCGAGGCCGCCCAGGCCATGTCGCCCAGCGCCCACAGGCCGGTGTAGCCCGCGTCGAGAGCCTCGGCGAGCGCCCGCCGCCAGCCGTCGACCGCCGCCTCCGGATCGAAGGAGCCCGACGCCAGGTACGTGTTCCCCGCGGCGTACACCTGCAGTGCGCCGGTTTCGCACAGCGCCCGGGCGTCCACACCCTGGGTCACGAGCTCGTCCACGACCTGCTCCGGGGAGCCGACCGAGAAGTGGACGACCCTGTTGCCGCCGCCGACGCCGGCGCGGACGAAACGGGCGATGGTGGTGAGCCGCTGCTCCTCGTCGTCGTAGACGTTGCACACGTGATCGCCGGCGACCAGCCGGTCGAACAGGGACGGGACCATGGCGTCCACCTCTTAACACGCCGCCTGGGGAATGCGGGCACCCCAAGGCTATAGGCGTCCCCGCACCGGCCGCCGATCCCCCGGGCCCTCCTGGTGGACGTGGCCCCGCGCGGGCCCCGTGACGAGGCCGGCGGGCTCAGGTGCCGGGCGGGTCGGGGTGGAGCATGAGCAGCACGGCCCGGTTGCGCTCGTCGTGGCCTCGGTAGACGTGGGGCCGGGAGGCCTCGAACCGCAGCGAGTCGCCCTCCGACAGGTCCACCGGCGCGTCTGCGGGCCCGGCCGTGATCCGCCCGCCCGTGAGGACCAGGCACTCCTCGACTCCGGGCAGGTGGGCCTGCGACTCCTGCCCGTTCGCGGCCACCTCGATCGCGTAGACCTCCACGGTGCCGCGCAGCCGGATGCGGTGCAGCAGGCGGGCGCCCACGGCGTCACCGGTCGCGGCGGGCCGCTCGTCGCCCGCGCGCACGACCTCCACGACGGGAGCCGGCGCTTCGATCAGCTCCCCCAGTGAGACCTTGAGCGCGGTGGCGAGGGCCCACAGCGTGCCGAGGGTGGGGTTGCCCGCGCCCTGCTCGATGCCGTGCAGGGTGGTCTTGCTGATCCCGCCGGCCGCCGCGAGGTCCGCCAGGGAGATGCCGGCCGCGTTCCGCAGCCGGTGGACGTTGTCGCCGACCACTTGCGCCATGTTCACGTGTATCAGCATAGTGGTACAGAGATACCAATTGAGCGAACGGAGTTGCCATGACCGTGTCCCGGCTCCGCGACATCCCCGGCATCGGGGTCGACGTCGTCGGCGACGCCGCCGACGCGGCGGACGATCCGGAGTTGCTGCGGCTGGAGAACCTGGACACCGATCTCCGGCCGCCCGCCGTCGCGATCGAGGCGACCCGGGCCGCCCTCGACGACGACGCGGCCAACAGCTATCTGCCGTTCCAGGGCCGCCGCTCCCTGCGTACGGCCGCCGCCGCCCACGTGGGCCGGATGGCCGGGCGTTCGTACGATCCCGGCACCGAGTGCGTGAGCGTCGCGGGCGGGCTCAACGGCGTGCTGAACACGCTGCTCGCCACCGTCGAGCCGGGCCAGGAGGTCGTGCTGTGCGACCCCGTGTACGCGGGGCTGGTCAACCGGGTGCGGCTGGCGGGCGGCGTCCCCCGCTTCGTGCCCGCCAGGGCCACGGCCGAGGGGTGGACGCTCGACCCGGAGGAGCTGGCCGCGGCGGTCACCGGGCGGACCGCCGCGGTGCTGATGATGAGCCCGCTCATGCCGACCGGGCTCGTGCTCGACGACCGGCACTGGGCGGCGCTCGCCGCCGCCTGCGAGCGGCACGACGCCTGGTTGATCTACGACGCCGCGATGGAGCGCATCCGCTTCGACGGCCGGGCTCCGAGCCATCCCGCCGCCCGCGACGACCTGGCGGGCCGCACGATCACCGTCGGCTCGGCGTCGAAGGAGCTGCGGCTCATCGGCTGGCGGGTCGGCTGGGTGGTGGGCCCGGCCGCCATCCTCGCCGACATCCGCCTGGTCGGCCTCACCAACGTCGTCTGCCAGGTGGGGATCGGCCAGGAGGCGGTGGCGGCCGCCCTGGACGCGCCGGACGCCGAGGCGGACGTGGCGGCGGCCACCGCGGTGTGGGCGCGCCGCCGCGACGCCGTCCTCCGCGAACTGGCCGGCTATCCGGTCGTCCCGCCGCACGGCGGCTGGTCCGCCCTGGTCGACACCCGCCCGCTCGGGCTGACGCCCGCCGAGCTGTCCCGGCTGCTGTTCGACCGGGGGAAGGTCGCCGCCACGCCCATGGACGGCTGGGGCCCTTCGGGGGCCCACTACCTGCGGCTCGTGTTCGCCAACGAACCGGTCGAACGGCTGGCGGGGCTCGGCGAGCGCTTCCGCCGCGCGATCGGCTGACCTCAGGCCTTCGGGTTGTGCTGCGCTTTCGGGTTGTGCAGCGCTTTCGGGTTGTGCAGCGCTTTCGGGTTGTGCAGCGCTTTCGGGTTGTGCCGCGCGATGGCGGCGTTGAGGGCGGTGGCGAAGACCGTCCATCCGGCGTACGGCAGCAGCAGGAGTCCGGCCGTGCGGTCCCGGCGGAGGAGGCGGCGGGTCAGCAGCGCGTTCGACACGTTGAGCGCGAGGATCTCCGCGAGCGCGAGGCGGGGATTGCGGGCCTTGAAGAACAGCGGCGGGCCAGGCCGCGTTGAGCGCCAGGTTCGCGGCGAGCGCCCGCCGCAGGGCCGGCCGGGAGCGGTCGTCCCCATGCGACAGCGCCCGGGCGGAGGCGTAGGCGATCGTCGCGTAGAGCGGCGTCCAGACCAGGCCGAACGCCTGCGGCGGCGGCCGCCAGGAGGGCTTGCGCAGCCGGGCGTACCAGCCGGAACGGGCGTCGGTGGACAGGCCGCCGACCGCGGCGGTGGCCGTCACGGCGAGGGCCGCGCGCAGCAGCGTCTTCTTCGATGTGCGTCTCATGCGTCTTCTTCCTTCCCGCCGGCCCGCGCTCATGCGGGGATGTGGTTGCGCAGGCGCAGCGCGTCGGGATACGGGGACAGGTAGGTCTGGTCGCGGACGTACCGCGCCTGGACGTCCTGGGCGTGGACGTCCTGGGCGTGGACGTCCTGGGCCCCCGCGCCCCTCGCGTGGTGCCGGAGCAGGGCGAGCGGCACCGCGAGGGCGACCTCGCGGGCCCGGTACGACGCGATCACCTCGGCCAGGTCGGCCCGGCGGACCGGGTCGAGCTCCCGGCCGATCATGCCGAGGCAGTGCTGCAGGACGTTGACGTGGCGCCCGACCGTGGCCCTGGTGGCGAGGGCCGCCAGGAACGCCCGGCGGTACTCCCGGGCCAGTGCCTCCCGTGGACGCTCGCCCGCCGCGGCCACGAGCCGCCCGATCTCCCGGTACGCCGCCGGCGCGTGGGCGAGGATCTGCATCTTGTGCCGGGCGTGGAAGGCGACCAGATCGCGTGGGCGCCAGTCGCCGGCCAGCAGGGCACGCAGGCGGGCCGAGGCGAAGATCCGCTCGACGAACGCCTCCCGGAGCACGGCGTCGTGCAGCCGGCCCTCGTCCTCGACGGCCAGTTCGGGGCGGGCGGCGGTGACCGCGCCGGCGAAGACTCCCCTGCCTCGCCGGTCGGCCGCGGCGCCGGACTCGGCGTACACGGGGATTCCGTGCAGCCCGCAGCTCGGGCTTCTCGACTTGAACACGTATCCGTCGACGTCCGCCAGACCGGCGGCACGGTCGGCCGCGAGCGCGGTCATCGGGGCGGTCAGGTCCTCGCGCGTCCGGCGCGTGACGAGCCGGGGCCCGTCCGGGGAGCGCTGCAGGCGGAGCGTCTCGCGCGGGGCGCCGAGGCCGATCTCGATCTCGGGGCAGACCGGCACCCAGTCCACGTGCTCCGCGAGCTCCGCGGCCAGGAACCGGTCACGGCTGTGGCCACCGTTGAACCGTACGGGAGCGCCGAGCAGGCAGCTCGACACGGCGACCCTGGGCCTCGTCCCTTCCGCAGGCTCCATGATCAGGCCGCCGGCCGCAGCAGCGTGGACAGGCGGTGCAGGCCGCGTGCCGTACGCGCCTTGACCGTGCCGAGCGGGACCCGCAGGTGCTCGGCGATCTCCCGCTGGGTCAGGTCCCCGTAGTAGGCCAGCTCGATCGCCTGGCGCTGCACCTGCGGCAGCGAGGCCAGCGCGCGCCTGATCCGGTCGCGGTCGGCGAACTCCTCGCCGTCCAGCCGGCCGTCGTGCCCCGCCGGGTCGGGGACCGCCTCCAGCGGGACCGTCGCCGGCGTACGCGCCCGCAGGTGGTCCACCGCACGGTTGCGGGCGATGCCGAACAGCCAGGCCGACAGGCTGCGGCCCGGGTCGAAGCGGCGCCGGAAGCGCCACACCTCGGTGAAGACGACCTGCAGGACGTCCTCCACGTCCTGGGGCGGCACGAGTTTGCGCAGGTAGGAGCGTACGGCCGGCGAGTGAACCCGGTAGCACTCCCCCAGCGCTCCCGTGTCCCCTGCGGCGAGGCGGAACTCCAGGGTCTCCTCCATCGGCCCCCCTAAGGAAGAAGACTGGGCAGAGAACTTATTCAAAACCTATTCATAGCTGCCCGCGTTCGAGGCGGGCAACCATGGGGGCCGAACACTGGATCAAAAATCCGTCAAAGAGACCGAATCACCGCAGAGTGGTCATTACCGCCGAGACGGCGTCACGAAACGTGTTCACCCGGACGACGTGCGTAGGCAGGTCGTCCCACCAGCCGGGGCCGCCGACCACGACGCGGCAGGCGGGGCGGAGCCTCGGCAGACCGGCCAGCGGGGCGGGGTCACCCGTCTCCCTGATCTGCGACCACACGAACACGGCCGCGGGGCCGAGGCGGCGCATGGCGTCCGCCAGCGCGGCGTACGGCGTGCGGGCGCCGAGCACGCGGGCCTCCACTCCGAGCATGCCGAGCGCGGCGGCCAGCGCGTGGATCGGCAGCGCGTGCTGCTCCTCCTCCGCACCGGCCAGCAGGACAGGACGGGGATGCACGGGCGAGGGCGCACGCGCGGAGAACCGTGTCAGCGCGGACTGGAGCCGGTCGGAGAACAGGTGCTCGACGTCGATCCCGGCGCCGGTGTCCTGCTGCCTGCGGGTGACGGCCGCGAACACCGGCAGCACGAGCCGCTCCCACGTCCACACCACGCCGTGCGCGGCCAGCGCCGCGTCCAGTCCCGCGCTCACGGTCGCGGCGTCCAGCGCCGCCGCCGCGCGAGCCAGCATGGCCGCCGACAGCAGTCCGAGGTCCGCGGCCGGCCGTACGGCGGGGGCGGGCGGCACCGCGGATTCCAGCGGCCTGGGGTACTCCGACGGCCTGGGGTACTCCGGCGGCCGGGGAGACTCGAACGCCCTGGGGAACTCGAACGACGCGGCGGACTCCGGTCGCCCGGGCGGCTCCGGCGGCGTGGCGGCGCCCTCCCCGGCCGGGGACGCCGCCCGCTCCCCGGCCGCGGGCCGCGCCCGCAGCGCCTGCCTGGCGGCGTCGGCCGGCGGCATCCCGGCCCGGATCAGCCGGTTCATCTCCTCCAGGCGGCGCAGGTCCGCGTCGTCGTAACGGCGGTGCCCGCCGGGGCTGCGCCTGCTCGGGCCGATGCCGTACCTGAGGTTCCACGTGCGCAGCGTGGACGCGGGCACGCCGAGCCGCCGGGAGACGGCCCCGATGCCGTAGCCCGGCTCCTCCTCGGCGGCCGCGTTCTCGCCGGCCCCCGACCCGCCCTCGCGCGTCACGTGCTCACCCCGTGCCTGTCCGTCCGGTCGTCGCGGCCGCTCGCCGTCCTCCGGCCACCCGTATGCCTCCGTGTGGCGCCTCCGTGTGGCCGGCCCGCGCGCCGCACGGCGGGCCTGCCGAACAGCGCGCACGGCACTCCTGGCCGCCCTGACCTTGTTTCGGCTCGGGGGCCCGGCACGGATGCAACCGCCGGAGCGGGCGGGCGCGAAAACTCTACTGACGGCGCCGCCGATCACCGTAACGATCGAAGGAGCAGTGCGCATGCTGACGTTGACCCGCGAGACCGGCAGCGTTCGGGACGAGACGCGGGAGCCGTTCGATCGCCACCTTTCCGACCTGTTCGACCGCACCCTGGAGGAGCTGCTCCGGCGCGAGATGAGCCGGTTGTCCTTCCTCGGCGCCGACGACCGGGAGGTGCTGCGGCGTCACCTCGCCGACTTTGTCGCGCGCGGCGGCAGGCGGCTGCGGCCGGCGTTCGTGTACTGGGGCCACCGGGCCTCCGGCGGCTCGCCCGACGACCTCGGGGCGGTGCTGGCGGCGGGCTGCTCGATCGAACTCCTCCACGCGTGCGCGCTGATCCTCGACGACGTGATGGACGAATCGCCCCTCCGGCGCGGCCGGACGACCGCCCACCTGGCGCTCGCCGAGCGCCATCGGGAGCTCGGCTGGACCGGGTCGTCGCGGCGGTTCGGGGAGTCGGCCGCCATCCTGCTCGGCGTGCTCGCATTCAGCTGGGCCGACGCGGCGCTGCTGGCCGACCGCCGCAGGCTGGCCGACGCCCTGGAGGTCTTCACCCAGCTGCGCGTCGAACTGGTCGCCGGGCAGTACCTCGACCTGACCTGCGCCGCCCGGGGCGGCGGCGGCCGCCGGGAGGCCCTGCTGATCTCGACGTACAAGTCGGGCAAATACACGGTGGAGCGGCCCCTGCACCTCGGCCACGCCATCGCCGGAGGCGAGCCCGGGCTGCGCCGGGTCCTCAGCGCGTACGCGCTCCCGCTGGGCGAGGCGTTCCAGCTCCGCGACGACGTCCTCGGCGTCTTCGGCGACCCGGCGCGGACCGGCAAACCCGCCGGGGCCGACCTTCTGCAGGGCAAGCGGACCTACCTGCTGACGCTGGCGCGCGAACGCGCGGACGGCCCGGGAGCGGGACTGCTGGACGCGTTGCCGGGGACGGGCGAGGCGCGGCCGGACCGCCTGGCGGCGGCCCGGGAGGTGATCGTCGCGACCGGCGCGCTGGAGGCGGTCGAGCGGCGCATCCGCGGCCTCACCGAGTCCGCGGGCGAGGCGCTGTCCGGGGCGGACATCCCCGCCGACGCCCGGGCGGCCCTGCTCGGCCTCGCCCGCCGCCTCGGCCAGCCCGGCCCCGCCCCCCAGCCCTGTCCCGCCCCCCAGCCCGTTCCCGATTCTCTGCTCGGCGCCGCCGGGCATGCTGCCGGCGGGGCGGGCTGATGACCGCGGGCGGGCCCGTGGTGGTGATCGGCGCCGGGCTCGGCGGCCTGTCGGCCGCGATGCGCCTGGCCGGGGCGGGCCGTGAGGTGACGGTCGTGGAGGCCGCCGACGTGCCGGGCGGCTGCTGCGGCACGGCGACCCTGGGATCCCACCGCTTCGACACCGGTCCCTCGGTGCTGACCATGCCGGGAGTGCTGGCCGACACCTTCGCCGCCGCCGGGCAGGATCTGGAGCGCCGGCTGCCGCTGCGGCGGCTCGATCCGTACTACCGGCTGACCTTCCACGACGGGTCGCGGCTCGACGTGGTGGCGGGAGCCGACGCGATGGCCGAGCAGGTGCGGGCGCTGTGCGGGCCCGCGGAAGCCGGGCGCTACCGGCGGTTCCGGCGGTTGCTGGGAGAGATGTTCGAGGCCGAGTGGAACACGTTCATCGACCGGGACGTGACCCGGCTGCGCGCGCTGGCGCGGCCGTACGCGCTGGCGCGGCTGGCCGCGCTCGGCGGCTTCCGCCGGCTGGACGGGCTCGTGCGGCGCCACCTCACCGACGAACGGCTGATCAGGGCGCACACCTTCCAGGCGCTGTACGTCGGCATGTCGCCGCGCCGCGCCCTCGGCGTGTACGCGGTGATCGCCCACATGGACACGGTCGGCGGGGTCTACTTCCCGCGGGAGGGCGGCATGCACGCCGTCCCCCGGGCGATGGCCGCCGCCGCGGAGAAGGCCGGGGCGGTCTTCCGGTACGGCGTGCGGGCCACGCGGATCGAGACCGACGGGGCGGGGGTCGTCGCCGTCCGCCTCGACACCGGCGAACGGCTCGCCGCCCGGCACGCCGTGGTGGCCTGCGACCTGATCCGGGCGCACGGCCGGCGGGGCGGCGACGGCCTGCTGCCGGAGGAGGCGGCCGACTGGCGGCTGCGGCGGCCCCGTTTCTCCCCCTCCTGCCTGGTGGCGCACTTCGCGCTCGACCGGCGCCCGGAAGGGCAGGCGCATCACACTCTGCACTTCGGGCGGGAGTGGGAGGCGACGTTCGCGGCGCTGGAGGCGGGCAGGCCGCAGCCGGACCCGAGCCTGCTGGTGACCTGTCCGCATGACCACGGGCCGGCCGGCGGCGGACCTGCCGTACTCAGCGTGCTGGAGCCCACCGCGAACATGCGGAGCGGCGCCGACTGGACCACCCTCACCCCCCGCCTCGTGGACCGCATGGTGGGGCGGCTCGCCGGCCTCGGGTACGGCGATCTGTCCGGCACGCCCCGGCTGGTGCTCGATCCCCCCGCCTGGCGGCGGCGCGGCCACTCGGCCGGCACGCCCTTCGCGCTCGACGCCCGATTCACCCAGACCGCCTGGTTCCGCCCGTCCGGCGCGGCCCGGCGGGTCCCCGGCCTCCACTTCGCGGGCATGTACACGGCTCCCGGGGTCGGGGTGCCGCCCGTACTGATCTCCGGCCGTCTGGCCGCGGAACGCATCCTGGAGAGCGCCCTATGAGCACGCCGAGCACGCCGAGCACGCCGTCCCGGGCGCCGGCCGCGACGCTGACGGCCGGCTACGAGCGGTGCCGCAGGCTGCACGCGAGCTACGGCCGCTCGTACTACCTGGCCACCCGCCTGCTGCCCGCCTGGAAACGGCCGCACGTCCACGCGTTGTACGGTTTCGCCCGCTACGCCGACGAGATCGTCGACTCGCTCGCCCTGACCGGCGACCGGGCCGCGGCGCTGGAGCGCCTGTCCTCCCGGCTCGCCGCCGCGCTCGACGGCGACCGCGTCCGCGATCCGGTGCTCCCCGCGTTCACGCACACGGTGCGGGCCTTCGGAATCGACCACGCCGACGTGCGGGCGTTCCTCGCGTCCATGCGCGCCGACCTCACCGTGGACCGGTACGCGACCTACGACGATCTGCTGGGCTACATGGAGGGCTCGGCGGCGGTCATCGGGACGATGATGCTGCCGGTGCTGGAGGCCCTGCCGGGCGAGGAGGGGCGGGCCCGCGAGCCCGCCCGCCAGCTCGGGCTGGCCTTCCAGCTCACGAACTTCATCCGCGACGTGCGCGAGGACCTGGCGCGGGGCCGCGTCTACCTGCCGCTGTCCGACCTCGACAAGTTCGGCGTGACCGAGGCCGACCTGGCCGCGCCGTACGCCACGCCGGCCGTGCGGGAGCTGGTGGCCTACGAGTGCGACCGCGCCCGCGACCACTACCGGCGCGCCCACGGCGGGATCGCGCTGCTCGCGCCGTCGTCCCGGCCGTGCATCAGGGCCGCGTACGAGCTGTACGGCGGCATTCTGGACGAGGTCGAGGCGGCCGGGCACGACGTGCTGGCACGGCGGGCCAGGGTCCCCCGGCGGCGCAGGCTCGCGATCTTCGCCAGGCACCTGCTCGCCGCGCGTGCCGCCGCGCAGGCCGAGCGCCGTGTGGAGGTGGCCTGACGTGGATCCCGGACAGGACCCCGCGCCGGGTGCCGGTCCGGTCCCCGGGCCGAGGATTCCCGCCCGCGAGCGGGGCGTGACGGCCCGGCCTGTCGTGGTGGACGCCATGGGCGGGGACCACGGGCCCGTGGAGATCGTGCGGGGCGCGGTCGAGGCGTGGCGGGAGCACGGCGTGCCGATCGTTCTCGTCGGCCAGGCCGGGGTCGTCCGCGGGGAACTGGCCCGGCTCGGGGCGGCGGGCGAGATCGGCGTCGCGCACGCCGCCGACGTCGTGCCGATGACCGAGCGGGGCGCGGGTGCGGTCCGCATGGTCTACTCCAGCCTGGCCGTCGGCTTCGATCTCGTGCGGGACGGAGCGGGCGCGGGCTTCGTGTCGGCGGGGTCCACCGGGGCCGTGGTCGCCTGCGCGGTCGACCGGCTGGGCACCGCGCCCGCCGTGCTGCGCCCCGCGCTGGCCGTGGCGCTGCCGACGACGGCGGGAGGGGCCACCGTGCTGATCGACGCCGGCGCGACCGTGGACCCGACGCCCGAGATGCTCGCCCAGTTCGCGCTGCTCGGAGCGTCGTACGCGCAGCTCGTGCTGGGCGTGGCCGACCCCCGCGTCGGACTGCTGTCGATCGGCGCGGAGCCCGGCAAGGGGAACCGGCTGACCCGCAGGGCCGAGACCCTGCTGCGCGGCATGCCGCTGCGTTTCCACGGCAACATCGAGGGCGGCGACGTGCTCACCGGGGCCGTCGACGTGATCGTCACCGACGGCTTCACCGGCAACGTCGTGCTGAAGAACGTGGAGGGGACCGTGCGCGCCACGCTCGCCCTCGCGGCGCGGGAGGGCGTGGCCGGGTCCGCCGGCCTCGGCCGGGTGGCGCGACGCTACGACCCCGAGACGCACGGCGGCGCGGCCCTGCTCGGGCTCACCCGCACCGTCGTCGTGGCGCACGGCTCCTCCCGTGCCGGGACCATCGCCAGGGCCTGCGTGGTGGCGTGCGACCTGGCCGAGGGCGAGGTCGCGGCCCGTCTCGGCGACCGCCTCGCCATCCGTCCCGGGCGGTGATCTCCCACGCGGCCGGGCCCGGTTCCGGCTCACGAGGCTCACGAGGCTCACGGGACGGCTCGGGGACCGGCGAGGGGGTCGGTGCCGTCCCAGGTGCCCGCGCTCGCGTACGGGATGAACCGGGCGAACAGCTCTTCCGAGTACCAGTCGTGAGCACGGACCCGCTCGACGACCTCGCGGTGCGCCCGCCCGGCGTAGGCGAACGCGCGTACGGCGGCGGCGTCGCGCCACAGGGAGAAGGTGGCCTGTCTGGCCAGCGGCCACTCCCCCAGCCCGACGGAGGCGAGGCAGCCCTCCTGGGCGCGCAGCGACCGCTCGACGGCGGGCACGGACCGGTAGAACGCCGGCAGCCGCGACGGCCTGATCGACGCCCGGGTCAGCACCGCCACCGGACCGCTGTGCGGTTCGCCATCAGGGCCGCCCGTCACGGAGGCGAACGGCTCGACGCCGTTCCAGCGTCCGCGCGAGGCGGTCGGTGTGAGCCGTACGTGCCAGGTCTCGGTCGCCTCGCGCCGCCACCTGGCGGGGATCGGCGAGCGCGCCAGGAACTCCTCCAGCGCCCGCTCGTCCCGCCAGACGGCGAGCAGCGCCCAGCGGCGCAGGTCGGCGCCGAGGGTCGTCGACGGCCCCCGGCCCGTGCCGAGCAGCCGCCAGAACAGCAGCCCGCCGGTGCGGCGCAGCACCGGGCGGTCGAAGGCCATATGACGCATCGCCCCCCGGCCGGCGTATCTCTGGAGGTGGAAGGTGACGACGCTCCCGCCGCTCGTCCCCCTGCTGGTGGCGCTCATCGGCGGCTACCTTCTCGGCTCGATCCCGGTGGCGGTGCTGGTCGCGGGGCGGCGGGGAGTCGATCCCCGGGCGGTGGGCGACCGCAACCCCGGCTTCTGGAACGTGCGCGAACGGCTCGGCCGCCGGGCGGCCGCGCCGGTGTTCGCCGGGGACATGGCCAAGGGCGTGCTCGCCGGGCTGCTCGGGTCGCTGGCCGGGGGCGCGTACACGACCGGACTGGGAGTGGTCACCGGCCCGAGCGCCCCGGCGGCGTACCTGGCGGTGGGGGCCGCGATGATCGGGCACGCCTGGCCGGTCTTCGCCGGGTTCCGCGGCGGGCGGTCGGTGCTGACCTTCGCCGGGGGCATGGCGGTGCTCTGCCCGCCCGCGTTCGTGCTCGCGCTCGCGCTTGTGGCGGTGACGTTCCTGCTCACGCGGTCGTTCGCGATCGGGGCCAGGGCCGGGGTCTTCGCGATCCCGCTGCTGCAACTGCCGTTCGCGCCGATCGGCCACGTCGCCGCGACCGGCGCGCTGATGTGCCTCATCGGGCTGCGTTTCGGGCAGGCGGCGCTGGCCGGGCGTCGCACGTGACGGCGTCGGCGCAGGCCGCGGGGACGGCGCGGCAGGCTCGGCCAGTACGGTAGGCACGGCTCCGCCAGGTCGTGACGGGCCGCAGCGTCGCCTGCGTCAGCCGTACGGCCGTGGCGGGGTCGAGCAGGAACGACAGTGTCACACCCGCGCCCGGACGGGTGTAGCTGCGCCGCAGCGCGGCGGTGAGCAGCACCCGTACGGCGAGCAGCGCGAGGTCGAGCCGGGTCGGCCGCCCGGCGGCCAGGCGGAGCGCCGGCAACGCGGCGGCGAGCCAGACGACGGCGAGATCGGCCGCCTGCCAGGCGGGGCGGGTGACGTCGCGCAGCGGCAGCGAACGCCCCCACTCCCGCCACACCTCGGCCGCCGACTCGTGCATGTCGACCTCCAGCAGGCCTCCCGCGTCGAGGAAGCCGACCCTCCAGCCGTCGGCGGCCAAGGCCCTGGCGAGGGCGACGTCGTCGGTCATGTGGCCGCGCACCCGGGCGAAGCCGTCCGCCCGCCGCATCGCCTCCCGCCGGAAGGCCAGGCACTGGCCGTTGGCCACCACCCGGTGGGGCGGCGGCGGGGCCGGGGGCCCGATGGGGCCGAACCGGTAGACCAGCGTGGCGAGGAACGACGCGTGCAGCGCCTGCTCGGCGAGGCCGTCGCAGACGAACCGCGGGCCCGCGCTGACCAGGTCGTGGTCCTCGAGGGCGGCGACGAGCGCGCCGGACAGGCCGGGACGCGGCCGGGTGTCGGCGTCCAGGGTGACCACGATCTCGCCGCGCGCCTCCCGCAGCCCCTGGTGCAGCGCCCACTGCTTGCCCACCCAGCCGTCCGGCAGCGGGCGTCCGCGCACCACCGTCGCCCCGTACGCGGCGGCGAGCTTCGCGGTGCCGTCCGAGGACTCGTCGTCCACCACGATCACCTCGGCTATGGCGGGGTCGGCCAGCACCGCCCGCAGGCAGGGGCCGAGCCGCCGCTCCTCGTCCCTGGCCGGGATGACCACCGAGATTTCCTGACTTCCACCCCTAGGGGTTCCGCCGCGGCCGATCCACGCCGCCGAGCCGCTTCCGTGAGACGTGTCCGGCACCGGCGCGGCGAGCGGGGGGAGGCGCCGGCGGCCGCGGGCGAGCCGCACGAGCACGACGACGGCGGCGACGGCCTGGGCGGCGGCGAGCACTCGTGCGGCGGCCCCGGCCCGCGGGCGCCCGGCCGCCCTCGTCCTGGCCGTCACCGTCCCGCCTCCCCCGGCCGCCGCGCGGAAGGGGGGAAGTCCCGGCGCACCAGCGCGGCCACGATCCGCCCGCCCATCGCCACCAGTGGCAGCCCGCCTCCCGGATGTGCGGACCCGCCGACGAGGTAGAGGCCGCGCCGGGGCCCCCGGTTGCCGGGACGGCGGAAGGGGGCGAACGGGCCGCCGTACGCGCCGCCGTAGATCGCCCCGCCCCACGCGCCGTACCGGTCGCGCAGGTCGGCCGGGGTCAGCAGGTCGAGGAAGCGCAGCCGTCCGGACAGGTCGTACCCCCGGCTCGCCAGCCGGTCGAGGACGAGCTCCCCGTACGCCTCGGGCGGCGCCGGCCAGCGCGCGGGGTCGCCGGCGGGGACGTTCACCAGCATGCTCCAGCTCTCCGCGCCCGCAGGAGCCTGCGTGGCGTCGGCCACCGCCGGGCAGCCGATGTAGACCGTGGGGTCCTCCGGCGGGCGCCGCCGGTCGAAGATGTCGCCGAACTCGCGCCGGTAGTCGGCGGAGAACACGACCGTGTGGTGCGGCAGGCCCTCGGTCCGCCCCTCCACGGCGGCGAGCATCAGGAAGGCGGACGACGACAGGCCGAGCCTGGCGATCCGGCGCAGCCGAGCCCGATCCGGCAGGAGCCGCCCGTAGAGGGAGGCCGCATCGGCGTTGACGATCACGATGTCGGCCCTGACCGTCTCGCCGAGGGCCGTGCGGACGCCGCCGACCCGCTCCGCGTCGGCGACGACCTCGGTGATCTCGGTCTCCAGACGGATCTCGACGCCCGCCTTGTCGAGCGACGCGGCCAGCGCGTCGGCGAGGCGGGGCAGCCCGCCCCGCACGTACCACCCGCCGTCACCGTGCTCGATGGCCGGGACGCAGCCCAGGGCGGCGGGCGCCCGGTAGGGGTTCGACCCGGCGTAGGTGGCGTAGCGGTCGACGTACTGGCGCAGGCGGGCGTCCCGGAAGAAGCGGCCCGCCAGACCATGCAGGGTGCGGCCCGGCGCGACCGCGAGCAGGTCACCCAGCCGGGGGCTCGGGAGAGGCCCGCTCGGCTGCCCGCCCGCCGGTCCGCCCGGCCGATCACCGGGCCGATCACCGGGCCGATCTCCGGGCCGATCACCGGGCCGCCGGCCCGCCGGCAGGAACGGCGGCTCGACGATGGGCCCGGACGGCGGGCCCGCGAAGAACGTGCGCGCGGAGGCGGCCAGGCAGCGCTCGGCCCAGCGATGGAAGGCCCGCCAGTTGCGGCCCTCGCCCGGCGCGAGCCGGTCCACCGCCTCTGCCGTACGCTCCGGGTCGCGGTAGGTGGACAGCGTCGAGCCGTCCGCGAAGCGATGGCGGCACAGCTCGTCGAGTTCGAGCAGGTCGAGCGGCACGCCGAGGTCCAGGAAGAGGCCGGGCAGCGTGAGCAGCGAGGGGCCGATGGAGAAGGTGAATCCGTCCCGCCTGTGCTCGGCCAGCTTGCCGCCGAGCCGGGGCAGCCGCTCGTAGATCCGCACGTCGTGCCCGTCCCGTGCGAGCAGCAGGGCGGCCACCATGCCGCCGACGCCGCCCCCGGCCACGATCACCTCCGCCATGCGCGCCCCCAGGCGAGCAGGACGAAGGCGCCCATCGCGAGCCCTCCGGCGGCGGCCACGAACGGATCGGGCGGCCGGAAGACCACGGCGAAGCCGACGGTCTCCATCACCGCCATGACCGTGTAGAGGACGACGAGGCCGGTCGTCCCCGCCACTCGTCCGCCCCGGCCGCCCGGCGCCGGCCGGTCAGCGGCGGCACGGCCGGTGAGGCGGTCGAGAACCGCCATGACCAGGACAGAGACCAGCAGCCAGCCGGCGAAGTTGGTGAGTGGCACACCGCGGTAGGGCCCCGGCTCCGCCCAGACCCACAGTCCGAGCCTGAGCATCTGCGGGTCGAGGAACAGGTCCCACGCGGCGAGCGCCAGGGCTCCGGCGAGGATCGGCGCCGGCCGGCCGCGCGGCGCCACCCGGCGGGCGACGGCGTGGGCGGCCAGGCCCATGCCGCCCCAGGCGAGGGCGACGATCAGCGGGACGCCGCCGGGCTGCGGCCACAGCGCGTCGGTGTAGCGATAGTCGCCGAAGGGCAGGCCCGTCCTCGTGCCGATCCACTCGGCGGCGTAACCGGCCGCCACCGCCGCCGCGAACGCGCCCGCCGCCCGGCGCGGGGTGTAGGCCGCCGCCGCGAAGGCGAGTGCGCTCACCGCGAGCAGGACCACGACCGCGGTGGTGAGACGCAGGTCCTGGGGCCGCAGTCCCGTCGCGATCTGGGCGGCCACCATCGCGGCCAGCGCGACCGCACCGGCCGCGTTCAGCCGCGAGCCGCCCGGCAGGTCACGCGGCCACCCTCCAGGCAGCCGATCCCCGAGCAGCCGATCCCCGAGCAGCCACGCCCTGCTCAGGCCCGACCGGCCGGGGCGCGGCCCGTCCGGGCGTGATCCGCGCCGCCCGTGACGCGCGCCGTCAGCCTCGGCCGCCCTCCTCTGTGTGGTCTCCCACGTCTCCACGTAGGGTCATTCGAGCGGATCCCCCTGATCGGATGCGCTCCACCCCACGCGGGCGCGGCCGGTGGAGATCGTCTACGTCCGTGTCGCCGGGGGTGCCGGCCGGGGCGTCACCAGCGGTGGTGGACCTGCGGGCGGATCAGGTCGTCGTAGACCTCGCGGACCGTGTCGTGGGTCTCGGCCGGCAGAGGCGGGAACTGCGCCGCCGCCGCGTTGGCCTCGGCCTGCACGGGGTTGCGCGCGCCGGGGATCACGACGCTGACCCCGGGCTGGTCGATGATCCAGCGCAGCGCGAACTGCGCCATCGTCATGCCCTCCGGCACGAGGCCGCGCAGCCGCTCGACCGCCTGGAGGCCCACGCCGTACTCGACGCCGGAGAAGGTCTCGCCGACGTCGAACGCCTCACCCTGGCGGTTGAAGTTGCGGTGGTCGTCCTCGGCGAAGACCGTCTGCGGGCCGTACTTGCCCGACAGCAGGCCGCTCGCCAGCGGGACCCGGGCGATGATGCCGACCCCGGCCTTCTCCGCGGCGGGCAGGACCTCGTCCAGCGGCTTCAGCCGGAAGGCGTTGAGGATGATCTGCACGGTGGCCACGCCGGGGCGCGCGATCGCGGTCAGCGCCTCGGCCACCGTCTCCACGCTCACGCCGTACGCGGCGATGCCGCCCTCGGCGACCAGCGTGTCGAGCGCGTCGAAGACCTCGTCGGTCTCGAAGACGGCGCTCGGCGGGCAGTGGAGCTGCACCAGGTCGAGCGTGTCGACGCCCAGGTTGGCGCGGGAGCGGTCGGTCCAGGCGCGGAAGTTGTCCAGCGTGTAGACGTCGGGCGTCTGCTGCACCCTGCGGCCCATCTTCGTGGCCACGGTCAGACCGGGCCGCTCCTTGAGCAGCTTCCCGATGATCTTCTCGCTGCGGCCGTCGCCGTACACGTCGGCCGTGTCGATGAAGGTGGTGCCGGCGTCGACCGCGGCGTTGAGCGTGGCCAACGCGTCGGCCTCGCTCACCTCGCCCCAGTCGGCCCCGAGCTGCCACGCCCCCAGCCCGACGACGCCGACCTGCCTGCCCGTCCTGCCCAACACGCGCTGTTCCATGAGGTCAGATCGTAGCGGGGCAGCTCACGCGGGGGCCGCTCCACCCGCCAGGTGGTGCAGGAACCAGTCGCGGGCGAGCCGCGCGACCGTCTCCAGCGCGCCCGGCTCCTCGAACAGATGCGTGGCGCGGGGCACGATCTCCAGCCGTACGGGCGCGGAGATCGCGCGCATCGCCTCCCGGTTGAGGTCGAGGACGACGGAGTCGCGCTCCCCCACGATCAGCAGCGTCGGCTGGCGCACCGAGCGGAGCGCGCCCGCGGCGAGGTCGGGCCTGCCACCTCTGGACACCACCGCCCCCACACCGCCGGGCCGCGCCGCCGCGGCGACGAGCGCGGCGGCGGCGCCCGTGCTCGCGCCGAACAGGCCGACGGACAGACCGCCGACCACTTCGTCCTCAGGCAGCCGGTCGGCCAGCGCGCCCACCCGGTCGGCGAGCAGGCCGATGTCGAAGCGCAGGTGGCCGGTGACGGCGTCGACGCGCTCCTCCTCCGCCGTGAGCAGATCGGCCAGCACCGTGGCCAGTCCGGCCCGCTGCAGTTCCCTGGCGACGTACCGGTTGCGCGGGCTGTGCCGGCCGCTGCCGCTGCCGTGGGCGAACAGCACCGCTCCCCGAGCCTCCCGGGGAACCGCCACGTCGGCGTCGAGCACGACCTCGCCGATCGGGATCCGCACGCTGAGTTCGACATCGCTCATGACGCCCGCCCTCCCCGGCCGCGCCCGGCTGAAGTCCGCTAACCGCGTACCCCGGGCCGGTCGAGGCAAACCGGGGACGGCCCGGCCTCCGCGTGGGGAAGGGGCGGCGTCAGGGGCGGCGTGAGAACGGCGATGTCAGGAGCGACGTGAGCGCATCGCCTTGAGCACCCGAATGCCGCCGTCCTCGCCGGCCTGCGCGCCGTGGGACGCGCCCTCCACCAGGCGCCGGTATTCCTCCGACTCCATGGGGCACAGCGCGATCCGGCCGTCCCGGTCGAACAGCAGCCCCCAGCCGTACCTCTTCGCCAGTGGGGACGACCTCAGGCACGCCTGGGGACGGGAGAAGAACTCCTTCCTGAGCTCCGCTCGCCGTTCGCCGGGCAGGTCCGCCGGCAGGTCCTGGCGGCGCAGCCAGGTCTCGAACAGCACGTCCTCCTGTGTCAGGCCGTACGGCGCGCCGGAGATCAGCTCGTACTGGAGGACGGCGACGGTGGGCTTGCCGCCCCGGGCCCTGGGCACCTCCGCGGCGGCCACCGGGCAGTCGTCGGCGACCGCGATGAGCGTCGAGTAGTAGTTCAGGTCCTCGGCCATGGCTCCACTATGCCCGACTCGATCCGCCCTCGCCCCGCTCCGGCCGCCACCCCCGTGGAAGGCCCAGGTTGCTCAGGGGGAACAGGGCCGGACGCCGGCGCTCGCCGGGGGGCGAGCCTCCGCGATGAGGCGCACCTCCTCGGGCAGGCCGCTCACGTACACATCCCCGCTGTCCTCCCGAGCCTCCAGATCGACCCGGGCACCCGCGAGCGGAAATCCGGAGATGCGCAGCTCCCCGAACCCCTTGGGCAGCACCGGCGCGATCCACACCTTGCCGTACGGCACCCACGGATCGACGCGCAGCAGGAGCCGCAGGAGCTGGATCGGGGTCGCCGAGGCCCACGCCTGTGGCGAGCACGAGGTCGGGTAGGGCACCGGCACGTCGAACTCCGTCCTGTCGAACCCGCAGAAGAGCTCGGGGAGCCGGTCGCCGAAGGCCTGGGCGGCGTCGAGCAGGCCGGTGGCGACGCGCTGGGCCTCCTCCACGAATCCGTAGCGCATGAGCCCGGACGCCACGAGCGCGCTGTCGTGCGGCCAGACCGACCCGTTGTGATAGCTCATCGGGTTGTAGGCCCCCATGTCGGAGGCGAGGGTGCGGATGCCGAAGCCGGTGAACATCCGGGGCGACATCAGGTGCTCGGCCACGGCCGCGGCCTTGTCGCGGTCGACGATCCCCGACCACAGGCAGTGGCCCATGTTGGAGGCGAGCGCGTCGATCGGGCGGCCCTCGTGGTCGAGCCCGACCGCGAAGTAGCCGCGGTGGGGCAGCCAGAACCGTTCGTTGAACCGGGCGCGCAGCTCGGCGGCCCGTTCCCGGTAGCGCCGCTCGGTCTCGGTGTCGCCCGCCTCCTGCGCGAAGTAGTGGCGGGCGATGCAGGCCGCGTAGACGTACCCCTGCACCTCGGCCAGGGCGATGGGCGGCCGCGCGATCGTGCCGTCGGCGAAGTTGATGCCGTCGAAGGAGTCCTTCCAGCCCTGGTTGAACAGGCCCTGGTCGGTCTTCCGCTGATACCACAGGAACCCGTCACGCATGCCGTACCGCTCCATCCACTCCAGTGCGGCGTCCGCGTGCGGGAGCAGCCGCTTCACCGCCGCCCGGTGCAGGCCCCAGCGGCGCAGCTCGCCGAGGAGGATGACGAACAGCGGGCTGGAGTCGACCGAGCCGTAGTAGGCGTGCCCGCCGGCCGACGTGTCGTCCTGCCGGGCGCCGTAGCGCAGCTCGTGCATGATCTTCCCGGGCTCCTCCTCGGTCAACGGATCGATCTTGGTGCCCTGCAGGGCGGCCAGCCGGCCGAGCGTGCCGTGCGCCAGTTCGGGGTCGAGCGGCAGGGCCATCCACGAGGTGAGCAGCGAGTCGCGGCCGAACAGCGTCATGAACCAGGGGGCCCCGGCCGCGACGGTGGGCGGCAGCTCGGGATGCTCGGGATCGAACAACCGCAGCGCGCCGAGGTCGTTGTGGGACTGGCGCAGGATTCCCGCCAGAGCGATGTTGGTCGTCATCACCTTGGGCAGGCGTTTGTCCCACTCGAACAGCTGTCCCGCCCGCCGGGCCAGCGCGGGCGACAGCCGCTTCTCGGAATACCACGGCGCGGTCTCGACCCCGTCGATGATCGGGTTGGCCTGCAGGCAGGCCGTCCACTCGCCGCGCGGCGGCACCACCACGCGGAAGACGAGCAGGCGCGGGTTGACCACCGGTAGCACCGGGGTGCCGTCGGCCTTGGCGGCCACCCGCACCCCCCTGCCCTTGCTGACCGAGAACATCCGCAGCGATCGCTCCTCCGCCGCGGTCGTCACGTCGGCCACCCAGTGCACCCGGTGGGTCTTCACCTCGAACAGGTCGCACACGTCGGAGCCGATGTGCAGGGTCACCATGCAGCCGGCCGGCTCGTGGGACATGTTGCGGATGGTGAGGTCCTCCGACAGCCCGCCGCCGACGTACCGGTCGCGCACGACCAGCAGCGTGCTCTCCGCCTGCCCCGGCCGCGGCGCGGCCCGGCCGACGAAGGTCGCGTGGTACGGCTCGCCGGCCACGACCTGGAGCTCCTCGATCGGGCCGTCGTCGACGCGCAGTTCCCAGTGGGACAGCAACCGGGTGTCGGCGTAGTAGATCCCATGCGCCGACCCGGGCAGGATGTCGCCGTTGCGGGCCGACACGCAGAACGATCCCCCGGCCACGAGCGTCATGGCGCCTCCGCCGATGGCGCTGGGCTGCCCCTCGAACGTCCACCCGCTCGTCATGCCGATCACCCCGGCCCCG
The DNA here is from genome assembly GCF_014892245.1 of Microbispora sitophila. Classification (NCBI taxonomy): domain Bacteria; kingdom Bacillati; phylum Actinomycetota; class Actinomycetes; order Streptosporangiales; family Streptosporangiaceae; genus Microbispora; species Microbispora sitophila. The sequence continues at coordinate 101,957 of NZ_JADBGC010000021.1, forward strand.
GTCCCTCGGTCCCGACGGTTGCCCTCATACCCGGAGATAGAGCCGGTTTTCGCCAAATTTGCAGTCTTATGTCCGTGTTGACCGGTCCCCAGGCTCGCCTCTCATCCCGTTTACCCGCCCATGACCTGGCGTTTCCTACTCTTCCCGCATGCACAGGTGGGTGAGCTCCGAGGGGCACGAGGTGGACCCGGTCGTCATCGAGGGCCGCCTGCTGCTGCGCGTACGGCACCTCGGCTACCACGTCGGCTACTGCGCCTCCGTCGCGGAGGTGGCGGCCCACGTCGATCTCGCCGACCTGGTGGAGGTCGTCGACCTGGGCTGCGCCGCCAGGGCCCGCGGACAAGGATGAGGGGTGAGCCGGCCAGGCTCACCCCTCCGTCGTGTGCCACCGCGTCACCTCACCGCGGCGCGTGCGCTCAGTCCCAGCCCGGCATGTTCCAGAAGTCGCCGGCGGCGGCCGCCTTGGGCTGCGCCTTGGCCTTGGCCTTGGCCTTGGGCTTGGCCTTGACGGCGGGCTTCGCCTTGCCGGCCTTCGGCATCCCCCACCCCTGGAGCGGCCGCGCCCAGGCGCCGGCGTCCTCGTCGTCGGCCTGCTTGCTCGGCGGCTTGCCCGCGAAGTCGTTGCCGGACAGCTTGGTGTACGTCGGCTGGTTGGACGTCGGGTTGAGGAAGATGTCCTGCGGCGAGCGCTGGCTGTTGTTCTTGCCGGTGGCGGGCATCGTGAACATGGAGCCCGGCTGCGAGCCGTCCGCCTGGTTCCCGTTCATCGGGCCACCGGCGGGCCTGCCGCCCACGACCGGGACGCCGGCCAGCGGGCTGCCCCCGGCGGGACCTCCGGCCGACTGCGTGCCGGCCGGCCGGCTGTTGGCCGTGCCGCCGCCGGGCGCCTGCCTGCCGGTCGTCGGACCCTGGGCGCTCTGGCCGTTCGCCATCGGACCGTTCGCCCGGTTGTCGGACTCGTCCGCCGGGAACGGGCCGACCTTCGCGCCCTTGTCCAGGATGTCCAGGGCCTTGGACGCGACGAAGTCGGGCTCCTCCGGGTGGTTCATCGCCATCGCGGCGATCTGCTTGCCGGGCGACATCGGCTCCTTGGCGGACAGCGGAGCCGGGTCCGCCGGTGCGGGGCCCGACAGGAGAGCCGCGGCGAGTACGGCAGTACATAGAGGCATGAGAATTTCCCCCGAAATCTGATGGACGCTACGAGAACGAAGGTAAGCGCACGTTGCCGGGCCATCACGGACCCGACGCTCAGTGTCCGGTCAAATAAGAGGATCAGCCGCTTCAGGACATAGGCCCCAGGCCACGCCTGCGCGCCGAGTGCGGAAACACCATCGTGCGGACTCAAGGGCGAATGCCTATAAAAGCCCGATATAGGCCGAGAGAGGGCGTACATGCTTCTCGCTGAAGCGCCGGAACCGGGCGACGGGCGCATCCTCGCGGCGAACAGAACGGGGGTGAGCCGCGAGCGGCTCACCCCCGTGAAGGCTGTCTCAGGACGACGGCCGGTTACCTCGGCATGAGGACCTTGTCGACCTGGTAGACAGTGGCGTTGCTCGTCGCGATGTTCCCGCAGGTCACAGTGGCGTCGTTGACCTTGAGGCTGGAGTCTGACCCCGAGACGGTGAGTTTGCGGCCCTCGAGGGAGGTCAGCTCGCCGTGCATGTCCGCCGGCGCCTTGCGTCCCTTGACCACGTGGTAGGCCAGCAGTCCCCTGAGCGACTTGCGGTTCGACATCAGCTGGTCGAGCTGGCTCTTCGGAATCTTGTTGAACGCGTCGTTCGTGGGCGCGAACACCGTGATGTCCTGCGCGGAGTTGAGCGTCTCGGCCAGCCCGGCCTTCTTCACCACGCGCGCCAGCGTGGACAGGGACGGGATGTCGGACAGCGCGGTGCCGACCGGCACCTTGGCCAGCTCGGCGGGGCTGCCCTTGCCCGAGGCCGGGAGCGTGGAGCAACCCGCCCCGACGGGCGAACCGGAGACCGACGGTGACGGGGTCGCGGAGGGGCTCTCGCTCGCCTCGGCGCTGGGGGTCTCGCTGGTCATGTCCGTGGCGGTCTCGTTGGCCGCGACCGGAGCCGCGGGGTTGCCGCCGCCCTGGCTACCGCAGGCCGCGGACATCGAGAGCGCCGCGGTCAGGGCGGCAAGGGCGAGCAGACGGGTATTCATGATCGTGCTTCCTTAGTCGTGGAAAGGTCGTTGCTGGGTGGCGGGTCAGGTGCGTGATGAGACACGGAACGGACGCACCGATCGGTCCTGGGACCGGACGCGGTGCCGGGCGTGCCACCCGCACGACCACCCGCGCCTTTTCGACCCCTGAGGACGGCGACACCGGAAGAGCCCGCCACACCGGCTCAGGACCGGTGTGGCGGGCCGTTCAGACGGGCCGGTCACACGGGCCTCTTCCATCAGGCCGTCTGGGGCGGGCTCATCAGTCGCGCGGCCGCTGATGCTGGCGGGGCCGGGCGATCGTCTTCTGGCGGGTCGTCTTCTGCGGCGCCGTCTTCTGCTCCCCCCTTGACTGCGGGTAGGACCTGGTTGACTGGACCCCCTGCACCGGGCGGAAGGTGAACGGCTGCGGCGCCTGCCCGGATTCGCCGGAAGCGGAGACGGGCTGGAAGAAGACGTCGCGTGTCTTGGGATCGATCACCGGAACGAACCTGGTCTCGGTCTCCGCCCCGGCCGGCCTGTCGCCCGCTCTGTCGCTCGCCGTCGCGGCGGGCCGTCCGGTGTCCGTGCCCGGCCTGGTGGACGCGCCGGAGGCTCCCGGCCCGCTCGCCCCGGCCGGCGATTCGGGAGCGGCGGCGCTGTCGTCGCGCCTGCCGTCCGTCCCGCTGGGAGCCATCCATGGCGGCGCCTGGGGGAAGGCGAACGGAAACTCCCCGGCCTGCGGCGCCATCCCGGGCAGCGACGCGAGTTGCGGCCGGCCCGTGGACGACGGCGCGGCATTGTTGCTGTTCGTGGCGGCCCTCGTCCCGGGCGGGGCCGGGTCCGGCGGCACGGCGGCCGGCCCGGAGAGCAGGGCGGCGGCCAGTACGGCTGTACAGAGAGGCATGAGACTCCCCCGAGGTCATGGATGGTACGAGCACGACGGTAAGCGCCGCGCCGGGGAGTGATCACGCATCCGACGACCAATGTCCGGTCAAGCATGATGATCGGGAGCTTCACCCGCAAAGATCCCATCGCGCGCCCGCAAGCGGCCTCCGTGCGCCGCCGGAGGACGCCCTCGCGCTCGCTCTTGTCCGTCGACGACGCCGTGCCGTACCGGCTGGGGGCCACCGCCGAGGAGCGGGACGGGCTCAGTCCGGCAGCCTGACCTCGATCGGCACCACGATCGGCGGGTGCGCGGGCGGGTGCGGCACGGGCCGACGCTCGAAGTAGTGCTCCAGGGCACTCCGCAGCCGGTCGAGCGCCTCGTCGACCGAGTGCCCCTCGCAGGCCACCTCGACCTGGACGCACCGTGCGCAGTACAGGCCACCGTCCTCGGGAGTGACGGTCGCGGTCAGCCGCACGGTCCGTCCCATGCTCTCACCGTGCGCGGCAGCGGACCGGGGTAATCCCGGCGCGCGGGCAACAGTGCGGAGATTCCCCACTCGGCCGCCTCCGTCTCGCACGCGCTTCGTGCCGGAATTTTGCCTGAAGGGAGGCATGCCCGCGTCCCGCGGGGAGGACGGCGCGTTTCCCCGGGTAGGGCCGTGCGCATGGGAGAGAAAGACAAGAAGGAAGAGCCGTCGGTGGGCGACGAGGTCACCTGGAAGAGCCACGGCGGCGAGGCGGTCGGCAAGGTCGAAAAGAAGATCACCGAGCGCACGGAGGAGGCGGGCCGCACCGTGGCCGCCTCACCCGAGGACCCGCAGTTCCTCGTGCGCAGCGAGAAGAGCGGCGGGACGGCGGTGCACAAGCCGTCGGCCCTGCACCCGAAGGAGTGACGCGACCGCCGGCACCGCCCAGGGGCGACTCCGGATCGCCGGAGCCGCCCCGGGCGAGGCGTATTTCGCACGGATGCTTCAGAGGATCGCGCGCCGCGGCTACATCCCTGCTAATCCCCGGGCATCACGGTGAAGGTGAACCCGGCGCTCGTCGGACGGCGTAGCGGAATGTCGCACTTGATCCGGCGCAGCACCTCGTTCCTGCTGAGGCCGAGCCCCTGCGCGATGAGCCGCTCCGGGCGCACCGGCACCGGATCCTCGAAGACGACCTCCATCTGGACCGGCCACGCCTCGTCGAGCCATGCCGACGGGGTGTCCAGCCGCCAGGCCCCCGTCCAGTCCAGAGTGAAGCGGTTGCGCCGGGCGAGCAGCGGATCCAACAGCCTGGACGCCACCAGCTCCGGATCGTTGGCGTGGTAGCCGTCGAGCTCGGCCAGATCGAAGGATCCGGCCGGCGCTCGCTCGTGCACGGTGAGCTTGCTCGTCCGGCCGCAGGACACGCAGCGGACCAGCAGCCACACGTCCAGCAGCTTGCCGTTGGCGTTGACGCGGAACCTGCCCTCGCCGGTGGTGGCCGACTCCGACCGACAGTCCACGCAGCGCAGCGACAGCAGAGGCAGCCTGGTCCGGCGGACGACCCAGGGCAGCACAGTATGAGGTTGTGAAGACATGATCTCTCTAGGCCTGACACGAGGCCGATCGCGCGCGGCCTCAAACGCTGTATGACCGGGCGCACACGGGCAGCCCGGCAGAGCCGACGGCAGGGTCGGCTTGAAGGTGAGCGGAAGAAGGTGTCAGGTCTAAAGAGCAGGCGGGGTCACGCGCTTTTGTCCTCTGTCCTCACTGCGACGGGGCCGCAGGCACCATACGGGAACCGGGAGGAAGGCTCAAACGGTTTTCCACCGGCGCGCCACCGGTTATCGGACGACCGGCCAAGCCTCCCTCGACCTCAGCGCCGGATAATTCCGCGCCGGAGTTCTGCCGTATTCCGGCCACCCCCAACTGGGGAGCCACGACCCGCTGGAGTAGGGCCCTCCGCGCAGGGGCGGCAGCGCGGGCGCGCGCCGGGGGTCGCGCCCGCCGTGCCTGGCGCTAGTTCAGCGTCTTCCTCCAGTGGAAGCCGCCGGGCAGGTTCACGGTGAGGGTGCGCCGGCCGTCCGCCGTCTTGGTGACGCGGAAGGCGCGTCCGCCGAAGCTGTGCCCGACGCCGCCGCGCGAGAGGTTGAGCCTGAACGGTCCCATCTTGATCGATTTTCGGTAGCTCCAGCCCATGGTCCCTCCATGATTTTCCGTGCCCCTGCGACTACCCAGGAAGACGATCAGCACACCGGCCGGCCGGATCATCGCTGTTTACGACCGTGCCGCTGGGTATGGCCCGAGAGGCGATGGGCTTTTCGGCTGTCAGGAAAGCGATCCGATCGCCCTCCGGGCGCCGGGGCTCACGGACCCGACCACATCGGCGGAGTCTCCGCCTCCTCACGGAGACGTCCGCACGAGACCGGAAGGAGCGATGCCATGGGACACGCCGGAGTGATGCTGGAGACCTATCCCGCCGACCTCGGCGGCGTGGACAGGCAGGTGCTCGCCAACTGCATCGAGGCCTGCTTCGACTGCGCGCAGACCTGTACGGCCTGCGCGGACGCCTGCCTGAGCGAGCACGCGGTGGCGGAACTCGTCCGCTGCATCCGCACCAACCTCGACTGCGCCGACGTCTGCGCGACAACGGGCCGGGTGCTGTCGCGGCACACGGGCTACGATGCCAACCTGACACGGGCCCAGCTTGAGGCGTGCGCGCAGGCGTGCCGCAGTTGCGGTGACGAGTGCGGCCTGCACGCCCACGTGCACGAGCACTGCCGGGTCTGCGCCGAGGCGTGCCGGCGCTGCGCCCAGGCCTGCAACGAGTTGCTGGCCGCGCTCGGCTGAGCGTGGCCGCCCCCGCGGCGCGGCCTCGCCCGCATCGGCAGTACGCATGATTGCCGGTGCGATGACATGGCCGCGAGAGGGACCGTGTAAAAACGGTGCCTATGGCAAAGGAAGCGGACGAGGAGCCGACCGGCGACGACCTGGAGGCCGTCACCACCGCCGTGCTCACCGCCTCGCGCGTGCTCGTCTCGATATCGGCGCGGTCCCTCGCCGCCGCGGAGGACAGGGTGACCCTGCCGCAGTTCCGCATGTTGCTGGTGGTCGGACAGGGCGAGACCAAGCTGGTGACGCTGGCGGACAAGCTCGGCGTGAATCCGTCGACCGCCATGCGCATGGCCGGCCGCCTCGCCGTCGCCGGACTGGTGAAGCGTGAGGTGAATCCCCAGAACCGGCGGGAGACGCTGCTGCGACTGACCGACAACGGACGGCGGATCGTGGACGAGGTCACCGCCCGGCGCAAGGAGGAGATCGCCGCGATCCTCACGCGCATGCCGGCGTCGCAGCGGCAGGCCCTCATCATCGCCATGCGGGAGTTCAACGACGCGGCGGGCGAACCGCCCGCCCGCATCGCCTTTCCGCTCGGCTGGCCCGGCCCGTCCTCCTGATCCCTGCGTCACCCGGCTTCTCACCGCGCACACAGCGGCCGAGGCGACGGCGCTGTCGGGCCGCCACGTCGACGGCCTGCCCCGGGAGATGGGCGGGCCTCGCCTCGCGTCCGCGTGCGGGGCCCGCGCGCCCTCGTGGGACCACCGCGGGCCGGCGGGCGGTGAGGATTCGGCAGCGGATTCAGCAGCCGGAGGCGGCGCAGGCCCCGGGGATGAGCCCGGGGGCTCCGTCGGCGCCCGACGGCACCTCGCCCTGGTCCTGGCCGCCACCGCCCTTCGAGGCGCCGCCCGTCTTGCCCGACGAGCCGGTTCCGGCCCGGTCCACGCCGGCGTTCTTTCCACCGGAGGAGGAGCCGCCGCCCGAGGAGCCGGAGGCGGTGTCCGCGCCGCCCCCGCCGGGGGCCTGTGCTCCGCCGGAGCCGTCCCCGCCGGACCCGATCGCGCCCCGATCCCCTGAGCCCTGATCCGCCGCGCCCTCCGCGTCCTGTCCGCCCTCCGCGGCGGAACCGGCGGCGTCGTCCTGGGCGGGGGCCGCCGACTGCCGCGCGCCGCCCGCGGCGGGCGGGTCCGCGGGGCCCGAGCCGCCGCGGAGCGCGAAGCCCGCTCCCCCGGCGGCCAGCACGGCCACCAGGGCCGCGGCGGCGATGACGACCGGCTTCCTGTTCTTCGTCGTGCGGGGCGGCTCCTCCTGGCTGGAGAGGATCTCCTGCGGGAACCGATCATCCTGGCTCGTCTGTGACGGGACGCGCCCTTGCATGTGAGACAACTCCCAGCGGTCGTTTCGGGGGAAACCTCCACGGCTTCCGCGGGTGGCTAGCCACCCTAACCCCACTAGTGACCAAATTTCACATTGACGGCTAAACAATCATGAATCTCCACAGCGCCCCGACCTGCAGTCCCGCGACAAGTCCCCCGAGCGTGCTCATTCTTGAGCAAACAAGGAGTAAAGACCCTCGGTAGCATCCCACTGCCACTCCGGCTTCCCGCCCAGATCAGCGCGTGGGAGACCGAGACCCCGTCCGGCCGGTCACCCGTCAAGCTGAGCGCCGTACAGCGAAGGAAGAACCGATGACGGACGCCCGCCTTGCCTTTCCCGTGACGGAACGGGCCTGCCCGTTCGATCCGCCGCGGGAGTACGCCAGGCTCCGGCTCGAACGGCCGGTCAGCCGGGTCGACCTGCCCAGCGGCCAGTGGGCGTGGCTGCTCACCCGGCACCAGGACGTGCGGGCAGTGCTCGACGATCCCCGCTTCAGCTCGGACATGAGCCGGCCCGGGTTTCCCAACCTCTACGCCAAGCCCGTGGAGCCCGTGCTCAAGGGCACGTTCATCCGCATGGACGGCGAGGAGCACGCCCACTACCGGCGCATGCTGACCGGGGAGTTCTCGGTGAAGCGGGTGGAGGCCATGCGCCCGGCCGTCGAGGCGGTCGTGGACGGCTGTCTCGACCGCATCGAGGCGGCCGGCTCCCCGGCCGAGCTGGTGCGCGATCTGGCGCTGCCGGTGCCCTCCCGGGTCATCTGCGGGATGCTCGGCGTCCCTCACGACGACCACGCCACCTTCGGCGGATACCTGCAGACGCTGTTCGACGCCAAGAGCGACCGCGAGCAGATCGGCGCCGCGAAGACCGGCCTCGCGGCCTACCTCGACCGGCTCGTGGCCGACAAGGAGCGCGAGCCCGGCGACGACCTGATCAGCCGCCTCGTGACCGAGCAGGTCCTCCCCGGACGGCTGAGCAGGCAGGAGCTGATCACGATCTCCTGGATGCTGCTCGCCGCGGGCCACGAGACGACCGCCCACATGATCGGCCTGGGGGTGCTGACCCTCCTGGAGCATCCGGAGCAGCTCGCGGCGGCCACGGCCGACCCGAAGCTGATGGCGGGCGCCGTGGAGGAGCTGCTGCGGCACCAGACCGTCATGCAGCTCGGCATGACCCGGGTGGCCGTGGCCGACGCCGAGGTCGGCGGGCAGCTCATCCGGGCCGGCGAGGGCGTCATCGCCCTCCTCGCGATGGCCAACCGCGACGGCGAGGTCTTCCCCGACCCCGACAGGTTCGACATCCGCCGCGGCGCACGCAACCACGTCGCCTTCGGGTACGGCCCGCACCAGTGCCTCGGGCACACGCTCGCCCGGCTGGAGCTGCAGGTCGCGTTCACCCGGCTGTTCGAGCGCTTCCCGGGCCTGCGCCTGGCCACCCCGGTCGAGCGGATCCCCTTCCGCTACGACGCGATCGTGTACGGCGTGCAGGAGCTCCCCGTCACCTGGTGACAGGGGGCCGCGCGCCCGCAGGATGAGATCGGACGAGCCGGTCCCGATACGACGGGACGGCCGAGGAGGAAGCATGCGTGTCAGCGTCGACACCGGCCGATGTTGCGGGGCGGGGACGTGCGTCCTCGTCGCGCCCGGCGTCTTCGACCAGACCGACGACGAGGGCACGGTCGTCCTGGTGGACCCGTGCCCTCCGCGGGAGTTGTGGAACGACGTGCGGGAGGCGGCGGTCGCGTGTCCCCGCAGCGCCATCGACGTCGACGACGAGGAATGAGGGGCAGGGCCTTCCCTGCCCCTCATCGCGTCTGGGACGCGCCGGCTCGGCGCCTGCGACCACCTCTGAACTCCGACCAGCCCATATATGCAGGGACATTACAGGCGATAAGCGTACTTTTCACATTAAGCATGCTTCGCTTAAAATCTAGGCGGATCATGAGGCGTTCACGTCATTGGGGGGTGTATGCGTCGGGCATCCGGCTCTTTACAGGTTGGCGAGCGGCTTCGCGCCCTCTGTTATACCGCTTCCGATCACACATCTGTCGTCAGGCTCAACCGCAACGAGCACTTATACATCTGCGGTGAGCAGGCGAGTCATCTGTACATCATCATCAGCGGCCGGCTGAAGACCGTCAGCGTCTCGCGCTCCGGCAAGGAGTGCCTGCTGGGCATCCACACCCACGGCGACCTGCTGGGCGAGTCGTGCCTGCTGGGCGGCAGGCGGGGCGAGACGGTGACCGCGATGACCCCGGCCACCCTGCGCAAGATCCCCCGGGCGAACTTCCTGTCCGCGCTGGCGGACGACGGCCTGCTCGAGGACTTCCTGTGCTACCTGGCCCATCGCCTGACCGAGCAGCAGCAGGTGATCACCAGCCTGGTCACGGCGGACAGCGAGGAGCGCCTGGCGCACACGCTGCTGCGCCTGGCCCGCAAACTGGGCACCCCCAAGGCCGGGAAGCTCTGCATCAACGACAAGATCACCCAGGAGGAGCTGTCGGGCATGGTGGGCACCACCCGCTCCCGGGTGGGCTACTTCCTCAAGCGCTTCCGCGACAGCGGGCTGATCGAGACCCGGCCGGACGCCTTCCTGGCGGTGGACGAGGAACGGCTGGGCGACTACATGGAAGCGATTTCCTGAAATTTAAACGAACGTCGTTCGGGAAAACAGGACGGCCGGGGCGGTTTTCCGCGCCCGGCCGTCGGCCTTTTTCTCGGGTGAACGATTTCGAATGTTGAGGAATACGGCTTCTCATCGGGGGTAGAACCGTGTCCTTTTGACCGGCAGGCCCCGCCCACGATCATGCGGGCGCGCGGAACACCACGCTTCCGTTGAATCCGCCGAAGCCGAAGCCGTTCGAGAGGGCGACCTCGATGTCGGCGCGGACCCCGACGGTGGCCGGCGCGAACCGGAGACCGGGGTCGGCGGGGTGCTCGAGGCCCGGGTTGGGGTGGACGAACCCGCCCCGCATCTGCACGACGGTCGCCACCGCCTCGACCACCCCCGCCGCCGCCAGGCAGTGGCCGGTGAGGGCCTTGGTGGAGTTCACCCAGGCCCCGCCCGCCGCCTCGCCGAGCACCCGCCGCAGCGCCTCCGCCTCCGCCGCGTCTCCCAGTGGGGCTCCGGTGCCGTGCGCGTTCACGTACGACACGTCGCCCGGGGAGACGCCGGCCCGCCTCATCGCCCGGGTCATCGTGGCCGCCTCGGCCTTGCCGTCGGGCTCGGTAAGGCTGCTCGCGGCCAGCCGCAGGTCCCATCCGGCCAGCTCGGCGAGCACCTCGGCGCCCCGCGCCCGCGCGGACCGCCGCGACTCCAGCACCACGCACGCGGCTCCCTGGCCGTACGCGAAGCCGCCGTGCGTCTCGTCGAAGGGCGGTCCCGCAGGCTCTGGGGCCATCGCGCCGACGTTGAGCAGGGCCCGCTCCTCGACGGCGGACAGGTCGGTGAGGGCGCCGACGACGAGGCACACGTCGGCCTCTCCGGTGGCGACGAGGCGGGCGCCGTGCACGAGGCCGGCGTTGCCGCTCGCCGAGGCCGCGCCCACGGTGCAGCCCTCCCCCGTGATCCCGAGCAGCTGACTGATCGTGCCGACGTGGTCGGTGTCGAGCAGCCGCAGCGCCGCACGCGGGGGAAGGTGGGCGGGCCGGTTCGCGTACCGGTCGTGCAGGTCCGTCAGGTGCCGCCCGGTCAGGTTGCTCCCGGCGACCACGAGCCCCACCCGGTCGCCCGGCACGGCGCCGATGTGCAGGCCCGCCCCGATCCACGCCTCGGCCGCCACGCCGACGGCGGCGCGCAGCGGCAGCGGGGCCCGCCGGGTGAGCCGCTCGGCGGAGCGCCGCAGGCCGTCGGGCGCGCCCTCGGGCAGGACGGGCAGCGCCTCGCGCACCTCCTCGTCCAGCAGGGCGGCCGGAGGGCCGCCGTCCGGGCGTGGGCGCACGCCCCGCCGTCCCTCCCGCAGCGCCCGCTCGAACGCGCCGGCGTCGCCCGCGATCGCACAGACCACGCCGACGCCCGTGACGGTCACCGTCTCCATCGGAGCGCCTCCATCAGAGGGTGCCGGTCACGCGTGTTTCCGCAGCAGTTCGACGAGCTCCCCGACCGGCGCGCCCTGGCGGAACTCCGACAGCGGCACCTCGATCGCGAGCTCCTCCATCACCGCGGTGACGATGTCGGCCCGGTCCACGCTGTTGCAGCCGAGGTCGGCGAGGCTGCGGTCGGGCGTGATCTCAGCCGGATCGATCTCCGGGACCACCGCCACCGTCTGCCGCCGGATCGACTCGAGGATCGCGACGTCGTCCATGCACCCCTCACTCCCTTCAGATCCACTCGTACCGGCGGTGGTGGTCCTCCACCGCGCGCAGGGCCAGCATCGGGCGCCGGTCGGCGCACCGGTCCAGCAGGTGCTCGTAGGCGGCCACGTCCACCTTCCGGTCGCGCTCGGGCACCAGGCAGCGCATGCTCTCCGGCAGCACCTCCAGGTATTCGGCGAAGGTCAGCTCGGCCCTGGCCGACAGCCGTCCGGCGATGTCCATGGCCGCGACCTCCTGGGCCGACCTCTGGTCGGCCACCCCGCTGAAGAACTCCGACGAGCAGCCCGAGCCGTAGGAGAACAGGGCGACGCGCAGCGGCGCGGCGGGCCGTACGGTGTCGAGCGCGCTGGCCAGGGCGAGGTAGAGGGATCCGGAGAAGAGGTTGCCGACCTCGCCGGGATAGGCCAGCGACGGGCCCACCCGCCGCTCGAAGTCGGCCTCGATCTCGGCCGGGGCCGCCGCGGTGAACTCGCGCAGCAGCTTGCGGTGCCCGGCCTTGACCATCCCCGCGAACGGCGTGTGCAGCGCCAGCAGGTCGAACGTCGTCATCAGGTCGACGTCCTCGACCCGCGCGCGGTAGTCGGCGAAGCTCTCCCGCAGGCACTCCAGGTAGGCGAGCAGCGACCGGTCCACGTCGGCGATGTCGTACGCCGGGGAGGGCCGGGCGGTGTCGAGCGTCTCGAAGCTGTAGAGGCCGAAGGCCCCGGGGTCGAGGACGAGCACCCGAGGGTCGTCGCCGACCAGCATGGCGACCGCGCCGCTGCCGGTGGCCGGCTCGGCGTACTCCGCCCGTTCGTCGGCCAGCGCGACGTCGGTGGCGATCACCAGCGCGCGGGCGCCCGGCGAGACGCCCGACGCGACGTAGGAGGCGGCCAGGCGCAGCGCGGCCGTCGCCGAGTAGCACGCCTGCTTGACCTCCAGCAGCCGGCAGTGCCGGCCGAGGCCGAGGTGCTCGTGCACGTACGACGCGACCGACTTGCTGTAGTCGACCCCCGACTCGGTGGCCGTGATGAGGAACTCGACGCTGTCGCGCTCCTCCTCGCCGAGCCGCTCCAGCAACGGGGCGGCGGCGTTGACCGCGTTGGTCACCGGATCCTCGAACGGCAGCGCCACCGCGCGGCGCGCCATCATGAGATTGCCGAACCGGCCGGCGTCGAGCCCCCGCCCGGCGAACAGCTCGGCGACCGGCACGCACGCCACGCCGCCGTACACGTTGAGGGACTCGATGCCGGTGAGCCGTTCTGTCATCGTCGGCCCTGCCCTTCCTCGATCGATGCGGTCCGCCCCGCGTCGCCGGGGCGCTCGTCACCGGCTCCGAGGCGGAGGAAGCCGGCCAGTGCGCGGTTCACCTCGTCCGGGTGGGTGACGCAGGGGAAGTGACCCGCGTCGGGGATCTCGACGTACCGCGCGTCGGGAATGAGGCCGTGCAGCAGATGCGCGGTCTTGAGCGGGATGACCGAGTCGTGGCGGCCCTGGACGATCAGCGTCGGCACCGAGATGCCCGGCAGCCGGCCCAGCAGGTCGGGCTCGGCCGCGAAGACGTCGAGGTAGCGCAGGCCGATCCGCGGGTCCATGCTCTCGCAGCGCAGCAGCGCCGCCTCCAGGTCGTCCCGCTGCTCGCGGATCCGGGCGGACCCCGACCCGGCGATGATGTGGTCGAGGTCCTCGGCCACCACGCGTTCCAGCCGGTTGACGGCGCCGGCGCGGTTGGCGTACTTGTACGACCCGCAGATGATCGACAAGGACGCGGTGGCCTCGGGGTGCCGCAACGCGAAGTTCTGCGCCAGCAGGCTGCCGAACGACGCGCCCGCGACGTGGACCGGGAACTCCACCCCGAGCCCGCGCAGGACGTCGAGGTGCAGGGCGGTGATGCCGTCGAGGCTGATGTCGCCGTCCGCGGTGGTCGCGCCGACCCCGGGGTGGTGGATCACCACGACCCGGCACCGCCCGGCCAGGTCGCGGAACTGCCGGACGAACACCCCCGCCCCCATGTTGAACGGATGCATCAGCAGCAGCGTCGGGCCCTCGCCCGCGCTCAGCACCTCGACCTGTCCCCCGCCGTACGGCACGAGCGTGCGCCGGACGGCGGGAGCGGCCTCCCGCACCGCCGCCCAGTTCTGGTCGGCCGGGCGGTAGCCCTCGCGCAGCACGTCCTGGATGTCGGACGGCACCTCCCCGGCGGGACGGTAGGCGGCGCGGGCGGCGTCGAGGGCCGTGACCGGCTCCGCGGCGGTCATCAGGCGCGGCACCTCGGCGGCGGAGCCGAACAGCGCGGTCAGCCGCTCGGCGACGACGTCGATCTCGGCCTTGCCGTACCCCAGGGGGACGGCCAGCCGGACCAGCCGGTCGCCCGCGAGGTGCGGCCCGCCGCGCACGCCGGTCTCGCGGAACATCCAGGCGAGGAACGACGGCACCGGATGGGGCAGGCCGGCGAGGCGGTCCATGCGGGACAGGTCGAGCAGCAGACAGTGCCCGCCGGGAGGCCCGGCGAGCGGCACGCCCGCGGCGTCGAGCCGCCGCCACAGCGTCCGCACGCCGCGCATCCGCTGGCGCACCAGCTTCAGCACGCCCTCGCGGTCGGCGAGGGCCAGGGACAGCGCGCGGCGATCGAGCAGGCTGAGACCGGGCCCGCGCAGCTCGGCCTCCTCCCACAGCCGCGCCGCCACCTCGGGCAGGCGGGTCGCCACCAGGCCGCCCGCGTGGACCCCGAAGTCCTTGGTGGCGCTCATCGTCACGACGTCCGCCGACGCGAGCAGGTCGCGCACCACGTCCCACACTCCACGGCCCTGGTGTCCCGGCTCGTGCTCGGCCACGAACACGGCGTTCTCCACCACGCGGGTCGCGTCGACGACCAGCGGCACGCCGTGCGCCGCGGCACGCTCCCGCACCTGACGGAGATTGGCGGCCGACACCGGTGCGCCGCCCCCGGCGTTGCCGGTCAGCTCGACGGCGACGAAGGCGATCTCCCCGGCCTCCAGCGCCTTGTCCAGGGCGGCGAGGTCCAGGTCGCCGCCGAAAGGACCGTCGGAAGCGGACGGCACCGGGACGGGGTCGAAGCCGTTGTCGGCCAGATTGAACAGCAGGGTCGGGAAGAGCCCGTTGTGCGGCACCGCGCCGCGCCGTCCCGGCCACGACCGGCACAGCAGCGCCTCGGCCGCCCGGCCGGACGGCGCCGCGACGACCGTGTCGAACGACAGCCAGGGAGGGGTGAGCTCGTCGCCCGCGCCGGGCTCGGCGGCACGGCGGATCAGCTCCTCGACGCGCCGTACCACCGCCTCGTCCGTACGCTCGGCCCACGAGTCGGTGACCAGGTCGAACTCGACGGCCCCCGACGGCAGCCGCAGCGGGTTGTGCCCGTGGGCCGCCAGCAGCGCCTCCCGCTCCCCGGCCGTGGCCGCCGGGCCGGCGTCCTGCCGCCCGGCGGGGCCGGAGGAGGCGGTGACAGCGGCGGGGCCGCCGGAGGCGGCAGGTGCGGTGCCCTCGGCGGGGCCGCCGGAGGCGGCAGGTGCGGTGCCCTCGGCGGGGCCGTCGGAGGGGGCGGGTGGGGTGACGTCGGCGGGCATGGCCGGGTCGGCGATCATCAAGATGACGTCGGCGACCGGGGTCCGCGGCCCGTCGGCGGGCTGGCAGAGGTAGAGGGGCACGTTCACGGGCCGGAACTTGTTCTTGAACTGGAAGTTGCCGGTGCCGAAGATGCCCGCGCCGCGCAGCTCCTCCAGTCCCTGTTCGACCTCGGGCGCGGCGTTGGGCGAATCACACACCTTGGCCCCGAAGCTCGCGCCGAAGCTGAACAGCGTGCACCCCTCGGCCACGAGCAGTTCGATGATCTTCACGATGGCGTACTCGAGGCCGCCCAGCGGGCCGTCGGCGGGGTAGAACTCCACGTCGAGCAGGTAGCCGTTCTCCGACGGGACGCGGGTCACGACCACCGCGTTCACGAGGGCGTCGTCCAGGTAGGTCAGGAAGACCCGATGCCGCTCGTTCAGCAGGCCCTCGCGGATCTCTTCGCGGACCCTGCGGACGTACGGGTTGGTCATCTGCTTGCCTCCGGCCCAGCGGTCCACCAGCTCGGCCAGCCGGCGGTCCGTCGCGGGGTCGGAGCCCGAGCGGTACTCCACCGTGCGGCAGGAGCCGCTGCGCTCGAACCGCTGGACCATGTAGCGCAACCGGCTCATCCGGCCGCCCTTCAGCGTGAACCGGCTCAGGTCCTCCAGGCGCTGCACCGCGCCGAACGGCGTGGCGGTCAGGCGGTGGCCGCCCGCCTTCTCCAGCCGTCGCAGGGACAGGAAGTTGGCCCTGAGGCCGTGCCCGCGCGCGTAGTCCAGATATTCGGCCACGAGCTCGGTGAAGTACTCGTCCGGGCCGACGTAGCTCCAGGAGAACAGGTCGTCGTCGCGGCGCGAGAACGTGAAGAACCCCTGGCGGGACGAGCCGAGGAACAGCAACGGCGCGATGTCCCGGCCCGCGAGTCCGGTCTCCTTGGCGTACCGCCGCTCCAGGTCGGCCACCAGGTCGCGCAGGCCGGGTCGCTCGCTGACGGCGGCACGCGGGACGATCAGCGGCGCGCCCTTCCCGTCGTCCGATGCCCCGGCGGCCCGCACCGCGCCGCCTGCACCGGCGGCCTCGGGCGCGCCGGTGGTGGCGTCGGCGGGGGCGTCGGTGGGGGCGTCTGTGGGGGCGTCATCGCCGGAGGCGGCCAGCGAGGCCACGGCGGCGGCCCCGAACGTGTCCTGCAGCCAGCGGGTCAGCTCGGTGAGCGTGGGCCGGTCGAACAGCAGCGACTTGCGCAGCCCGCCGAGCCGTTTCTCCAGCGCGCTGATCACGCGCAGCATGTCGAACGACGTGAGCCCGTTGTGCTCGAAGCTCCGCGCCGGGTCCAGCGGCCGCCGGATGACGCTCTCGACGAGGTCGCGCACCGCCCGCTCGGCGGCCGCCCGGCCGTCGCCGTCGATCACTCCCCCAGCGCCCGCCCCCGCGGAGGCTCCCTCTGCCGGACCTTCCTGCCTTTCCGAGGGAGCACCCACGGGCGCAGCGGTTCCCCGGACGGCGGGCTCCGGCGCGGGCCGGGCGGGCCGGTCACCGGACGGCGCGGTCAGCGACGTGATGTGCGCGGCGAGCGAGTCGACGCTGTCGTGCTCGTACATGTCTTCGGCCTTGAGCTCCAGGCCGTACGCCGCGCCGAGCACGCGGGCGAGGTCCATGCGGAAGATCGAGTCGAGACCCAGCTCCGCGAAGGGCCGGTCGCCCTCGATCTCCTCGGCCGGAATGGCGAGGATGCGCGCCAGGTGTTCCCTGACGCTCCGCGTCACCGGCGCCGCCGCCTCGGCCGTGACCCGCACGGCGGCCGTGACGGCCACCGGCTGTACGGCGGGCTCCTCGGGGGCACGCGGGGCGGCGATGGTCTCGCTCGGCGCGGACCGGCCGTCGTCGGCGGGCGCCGCGCCGCGCATGGCGGGCTCGGGATGTTCCCCGGGCTCGCCGGGCCGGGCGGGGTTCCCCTGCCCCCGCGCGGCGTCCGGCGGGGCGAGCCGCACCCGGGCCCGGCGGGCCGGCCGGGGCCCCATGCTGTGCCGTACGTGCTGGTTCGGCTTCTGCACCGTAACCTCCGTGGTGACCTCCGTGGTGACCTCCGTGGCGGGACGGGACTCCTCTCGGGTGAACCAGAACCTGGTCCGGCCGAACGGGAAGCTCGGCATCGGCAGCCTGCGCGGCGGCCGGGCGCCGCCGCCCGCCCGCCGGGCCCTGTGGGCGGCCCAGTCGACGCGCGCCCCGGCGACCCAGGCGCGGGCCAGTGCGTCCAGGTCCTCCTCGTCGCAGTGGCCGGCGTTCCGCGCGGCGGTGCCGACATGGATCACAGCGTGGCCGCCGGGCGCCGTGTCACCCGCCGCCGCGGCGCGCAGCGCCGACACGAGCTCCTCGTGGCTCGCCGCCACCACGGCGAGCCGTTCGCGCAGTTCCTCCCGGCCGGCCTGCAGCGTGTACGCGACGCGTGACAGCTCCAGGCCGGGACGTTCGCCGAGGAAGCCCGCGAGGCGGGTCGCGTACGCGCGCAGCGCCTCGCGGGTCGGCGCGGACAGCACGAAAAGCTCGGGTCCGGCCGGCGAGGGCTCCGCCGCTTCCTCCGCGGGAGTCACCGCCCGCTCCAGCACGACGTGGGCGTTCGATCCGCCGAAGCCGAACGAGCTCACGCCCGCGCGCCGGATCGGCCGCCCGTCGGGCCCGGGGGTCGCGGGCCAGGGCAGGGCGGCGTCGACCAGGTGGAACGGCGTTCCGTCGAGCCTCAGGTAGGGGTTGACCTGTCGCCGGTGGAGGGTAGCGGGCAGTTCCCCGTGCTCCATCGCCAGCAGGACCTTGAGAACCCCGGCGATTCCGGCCGCCGCCTCCAGATGACCGATGTTCGTCTTGACCGAGCCGACGCCGATGTGCGGGGTCCGCGGCATCGGGCGGCCCCAGTCCTCGTACAACCGGGTGAACGCCTTCTTCAGGCCCTCGATCTCGATGGGATCGCCCAGGCGGGTGCCCGTCCCGTGCGCCTCGATGTAGGTGAGCGTGGCCGGGTCGGCGCCCGCCTCCCGGTGCGCCCGGACGAGCACGTCGGCCTGCGCCTCCGGGTTGGGCGCGGTGAGCGACGCCGACCTGCCGCAGTGGTTGACGGCGGTGCCCCGCACCACCGCGTACACGTGGTCGCCCTCGGCGAGCGCCCGGTCGAGCGGCTTGAGCATCACGACGCCGACGCCCTCGCCGCGCACATAGCCGTCGGCCGCCGCGTCGAACGTCTTGCATCGTCCGTCCGGGCTGAGCATCCCCGACTGGGTGAAGGCGACGAACACGTCCGGGTTGAGCAGCACGTTCACGCCGCCGGCCAGGGCCGTCTCGCACTCCCCCGCCTGGATCGCGCGGACCGCCCGGTGGATGGCCACCAGGGCGCTGGAGCAGGCGGTGTCCACCGCCTCGCTCGGGCCGCGCAGGTCGAGCAGGTGCGAGACCCGGTTGGCCAGCACCGCGTGCGCGACACCGGTCGCCATGTGGGCCTGGACCGGCACGCCGTGCCGGGTGAGCAGGGCGTCGTAGTCGGAGGTCGCGACCCCGGCGAACAGCCCGGTCGCGGTTCCGGCCAGCTCCGAGGGCCGGTGCCCGGCGTCCTCGATCGCCCGCCACGCGGCCTGCAGGAACAACCGCTGCTGGGGGTCCATCAGCGCCGCCTCCGCGGGCGAGATGCCGAACAGCCCGGCGTCGAACGCCGCGACGTCGTCCAGGAAGCCGCCCTGCAGGTGCCGCGTCCGATCGTCCGCGCGAAGGTCTGTGCGGTCGTCGGGCACCGGGCCCACGAGGTCGTCACCGCGCACCAGGTGCCGCCAGAACTCGGTCAGGTCGGACGATCCGGGAAGCATCCCGGCCATGCCGACCACCGCCACCTCGACCGGCCGGCGCTCACCACGGGGTTCCCCTACGGCGCCGTCCCCCTCGCGCGCCTCGCCGGGCCACTCCGGTCCCTCCTGCCGCTCGCCGCTGCGAGCCTCGTCGCGCGCGTCGTCGGCCGCCGCCCCCGTCTCCGGGGCCAGTGAGGCGGCGACGGCGGCGTCCGCCTCGGCCTGCACCGTGGTGTCCACGACGGTGGGCTCACCGGCGGCCGGCCGGTCCGTGCTCTCGTCGGCGGGCCGCTCCCGGCCGGCGTACCGGGCGGCGAGCTCGGCCCGGTGGTTGGCGTCGAGATAGGCGGCGAAACCGGTCAGCGTGGGGCACTCGAACAGGACGGTGGGCAGGAGATCGAGCGCGTAGCGCTCGTTGACCTCGTTGATCAGCTCGGTGAGCGAGACCGAGTCGAAGCCCAGCTCCATCAGGTCGGCGTCCGGGTCGACCTCCGACTCGTCCACCAGCAGGAAGCGGGCGGCCACCGCGCGCAGGTCGCGCTCCACGTGGGCCGCGTACCCCTCGGCGTCCTGCCCGCCGCCTTCCCGCGAGGCGGGCGCGGGCGCCCCGTGGGAGGCCTCGCGCGGCACAGGCGACGGCGTGTCCGCCTTCCGCGCGCCGGGCCCGCCGGCGGACTCGGCGACCGCCGGCTGGAAGACGACGAAGCTCGGCTCGTCCCCCGCGAGCGCCCGGCGGAACGCCTCCAGGCCCGCGGCCGTGCTCAGCGGCGCGATGTCCCAGTGACGGGCCATCAGGCGTTCGGTGGCCTCGTCCACGGCCATGCCGCCCTCACGCCACAGCGGGTAGCCGATGGCGACCGTGCGGCCCCGGCGCCGCCCGGCCAGCCGTTCCCGCTCCCGGTCGCGGGCGAACGCGTCGAGGAAACCGTTCGCGTACGCGTAGTCCGCCTGGCCGAGGTTGCCCATCTCGGCCGTCGCCGAGGAGAACAGCACGAAGAAGTCGAGCGGATCGTCCCTCGTCAGCGCGTCGAGGTGGAGCGTCCCGTCGATCTTCGGGGCCAGCACTTCGGCGACCTCGCCGGGCGTCTTGAGCACGGCCCGGGCATCGCGGGTGACGCCCGCCGCGTGGACGATTCCGTGGAGCCCGCCGAACTCCTCCCGCACCCGCTGGAGCAGGCGCTCGGCGTCGGACCGTACGGCGATGTCGGCGGGCAGGTAGCGCACCCGCACGTCCCCGCGATCGAGGGCCTCGATCCGGGCACGGCGCGTCTCGCCGAGCGGGGAGCGACCGGTCAGGACCAGGTTGACCGGGCCGTGCCCGGCCAGGAACTCCGCGACGAGCAGCCCGAGGGCGCCGGCTCCCCCGGTGATCAGGTAGGTGCCGCCGGGACGCAGCGGAAGACCGGCGCCGTCGGCGGGCGTGAAGCCCTCCAGCACGCGGATCCGGCGTCCCGCGCCGTCGTACCGCACCTCGGTGACGCCGCCGGCCTCGGCGCAGAGTTCCTCCGCCAGCAGGGCGGCGAGCCGCCCGCCGGGCGTGCCGGGGTCGAACTCCACCCGGGCGGCCGTGAAGCGGGTGTGCTCCAGGGCGAGTGTCCGCAGGGTCCCGGCCACGGCGGCGTACGCCGGGCGGATCGGCTCGGCGCCGCCCGCGTGCGCCACGACGACGCGCAGCGAGGCCCCGCCGTCCCGCCCGAGGATCGAGACGGCGGTCCAGAACGGCGCGTGGAACCCCTCCCGCACGTCGGCCGACGCGTCGCGAGGCTCCGCGGCCGGTACGCGCAGGAACGCGTCGGGCAGCAGGCCACGATCGGCGAGGTCGTCGATCAGCCGCCGGCAGTGGTCCGGGTGGCCCGGGACCAGCGTGTAAACCCCGTCGTCGCGCCGCCCGTAATCCGCTCCGGCGACCACGGACACGCAGGTCACACCGCGTCCCGCGAGCTCGCTCTCCGCGGCCAGGCGCAGGGGCTCGTCCGCGAGGTCGAGCAGGGCCACGCGGGGCGGGCGGCCCTGGCGTACCGGGCCTGCCGGACGCCAGACCGGACGCAGATAACGGCACCCACCAGCCCCCTCACCGCCTGGGGCGGCCGTTGCGACGGCGGTGGCGCCGGAGCCGGCGCTCTCCGAGGCGGCGCCGAGAGAGCCCGCGCTCCGCGACCCGTCGCTGCCCGAGCCACTGCCCGAGCCACTGCCCGGGCCGCTGATCGGGCCGCTGATCGGGCCGCTGATCGGGCCGCTGATCGGGCCGGTGCCCGCGGAGGCCGGCTGTTCGACCGGGGCGACCGGGGCGACGGTCAGGCCATCCACGGCGAGCAGGACGACGCCGTCGTCGGCGGCCAGCCGAAGGTCGAACCGTCGGCGTCCCCGATCGTCCGCGGCCGTCTCCGCGACATGGACCCAGCACGCGGGCGGCAGGGGGGCCGGGCACAGGGCCCGGTCGAGGCCGACGGGGACGTAGCCCGTCGCTCCCTCGACCAGCGCGGCGGCCGCCTGGAAGGCGCCGTCCAGGAGCGCGACCTGGCGCGCGAGGCCGCCGTCGACCCCGTCGAGCCCGTCCCTGCCCGTCTCCTCCGCCGCCGAGGAGCCCGGCACGGCTTTCGCGGCCGGGACCTCCCGGGCTGCCGCCGAGTCCGGCGCGGCGGACACCGCGGACACCGCCGGCACCGCGGGCACCGCCGGCACCGCGGGCACGGCGAGGCGGGCCAGGCACTCACCGTCGCCGACGCGCAGGGCGGAGACGACGCGGAGCCCCGGCCCGTAGTCGAGCCCCGCCCGGCCGAGCTCGCGGTAGAAGCCCGCGACGTCGATCTCCCGGCCGCACCGGGACCTGATCGCGTCGAGTTCGAGCACCTGCGCGGTGTCGCGAAGAACCGCCTCCGGTCCGGTCACGCCGTCACCGGCCGGGGCCGCGGCGGCGAGCGGGGCCAGCAGGCCCTCGGCGTACGCGGCGCCGTCTCCACGGGGTCCGAGCACCCGGAACCGCCGGCCGTCCTCCTCCGGAACGAAGCGGACCGAGACCTCACGAGTGCCGGATTCGAGGGTGATCGGGCGGTGCCAGCGCACGTCGCGCAGGGCTACGGCCGCGCCGGACAGGCCGGAGGCCGAGCGGACGAGTCCGAGGACCGCCGCGCCCGGCAGCCAGCGCGCCCCGCCGACACGGTGATCGGTCAGGTGCGGCTCACCGCCGTCCAACCGCAGGAGCACCGTCTCCCCGGAGCCGGGCCCTGCCTCGCCCGGCGGCACGGACGTCGTCGAGCCGCCGTGGGACGCGGCGCCCGCCGCATCCCCGTCGACCGCACGGGTCGTATCGGTCGCCCCGGTCGTATGGGTCGCGCTGGCCTCGGCGGGCGCCACCGGGCCGTCCAGGTCGAGCCAGTAGCGCCGGCGTTGGAAGGGATAGGTGGGGAACGACGCCCGCAGAGGCACGGGAGCGGGCCACAGCATGCGCCAGTCCACCGGCGCCCCGGCCACCCACACGCGGGCGAGCTTGGACAGGCTGCGCCTGGCCAGGAGCGCCGCCAGGAACTCCGCGCCCTCGTCGTCGTCCAGCAGGAGCCGGGTGTCGGCCCCCTCGGCCCTGCCGGTGACGACGTCGGGATGCGGCTCGCCCGACGCGTACGCGCGCAGGCGCTCCGCGAGGCCCCGCCGGTCGGTCGCCAGCACGGCCAGGCGCTCGGTCATCTCCTGGCGGCCGACCTGGCTGGTGTAGGCCAGCTCGCGCAGCGTGGCCTCGCACGCCGCGTCGTCGTCCACGAAGTCCGCCACCCGCGCCGCGTAGGCGCGCAGCCGTTCGGCGTCGCGGGCGGACAGCAGGAAGAGCTGCCGCTCTCCGTCGTCGGGCAGCCGGGGCCGGTTCTCCATGTGCTCCTCCACGACGACGTGCGCGTTCGCGCCACCCGCGCCGAACGAGCTCACGCCGGCCCTGCGGGGAACGGCCCGCGGCCCGCCGCCGAGGTCGATCACCGGCCGCCTCCACTCCGTCGCCCGCGACGGCGGAAGGAACGGCGACCTCACGAACTCGATCTTCGGGTTGAGGGTCTCGAGGTGGACGCAGGGCGCGATCGTGCCGTGGCGCATCTGGAGCAGCACCTTCGTCAGCCCGGCCACGCCCGCCGCGGCCTCCAGGTGGCCGATGTTCGCCTTGACCGAGCCGATCGCGCATCGGCCCACGCCGTCGTCCCCGGCCGCGCCGAACGCCCGGGTGAGACCGGCGACCTCGATGGGGTCGCCCAGCTCGGTGCCGGTGCCGTGGGCCTCGACATAGCCGATCGTCCGGGGATCAACCCCGGCCCGGCGCAGCGCCTCCGACACCAGCTCCGCCTGCGCGTTCGGGTTGGGGACGGTGAACCCGGCGGTCTTCCCGCCCGCGTTGACGGCGCTGCCGCGGATCACGCCCCAGATCCGGTCGCCGTCGGCCAGGGCCCGGTCGAGCGGCTTCAGCAGCACGGCGCCGACGCCCTCACCGGGCACGTATCCGTCGGCGCGGGCGTCGAAGACCTTGCACGCGCCGTCGGCCGACAGCATGTTCATCGCGCACAGGGACACGTGGTGGTTGGGGTGCAGGATGAGGTTCACACCGCCCGCGATCGCCATGCGGCACTCGCCCCGCCGGATGCTCTCCACCGCGAGGTGCACGGCGGTCAGCGAGGAGGAGCAGGCCGAGTCGACCGCGAAGCTGGGCCCGGACAGGTCGAAGAAGTACGAGACCCGGTTGGCCACCGACCAATAAGCAGAGTGCGCCCCCGACAGGCGCCCCCGCGGCCACTGGGTCGCCCCCAGCTCGCCGTACGTGCCGTACATGATGCCGACGAACACGCCGGTGCGCGGTTCGCGGGTGTGCTCACCCAGGTAGCCCGCTTCTTCGAGCAGGTTCCAGGTCGTCTCGAGGAACAGCCGTTCCTGCGGGTCGATGTCGACCGCGTCGCGCGGCAGGATGCCGAAGAACCCGGCGTCGAACCGGTCGACGCCCTCGATGAACCCGCCCCAGCGGCTGTAGGTGCGCTGCGGCCGGCCGCGGCGCGGGTCGAAGTAGGGACGCCAGTCCCACCGGTCTGCGGGCACCTCGGTGACGCAGTCGTTGCCCTCGGCCAGGTTGCGCCAGAAGGCCGCGAGGTCGGGCGAGCCCGGGTAGCGTCCGCTCACCCCGATGATCGCCACGTCGACCGGCCGTGCCGCGTCTCCGCCGCCGTCCACGCCGCCGGCACGGACAGTCGCGGGCGTGGTGGACGTGACGCCGGGGGGCGCGGACGCTCCGGAGGCCGCGGACGCCTCGGACGAGCCGGAGGACCCGGAAGGCTCGGATGAGCCGGACGAGCCGGAGGGCTCGGAGGACTCGGAGGGCTCGGAGGACTCGGAGGCGAGCACGCCGCCCAGCCGCTCCGCGTGCTCCCGTACGAGGTATCGGGCGAGCTGCTCGATCGTGAGCTGCTCGAACAGCAGGGTCGACGGCAGCGGGCCGAGGTCGCGCTCGAACCGGTTGATGATGTTCAGGCTGATCAGCGAGTCGATGCCGAAGTTCTCGAACGTCGTGCGCTCGCCCAGGTCCGCCTCGCGGAACTTGAGCACCTCGGCGAAGACGCGCTTGACGTAATCGCGGGCCTGCCGGTCGAGCCGCGCGCCCACCGGCGCCGGGACGGCTCCCACGCCGTCCTGCCGATCGGCCGCGATGGCCGAGGTCCCGGAGGTCTGCCGCCCTTCCCCGGCGGCAGACGTCGCGGCCTCGATCCCGAACCTGGCCAGTCCGGCGGGCCCGGCCTTCACCACGAGGGCCTGCGGCACCCCTGCGGCGAGGATCCGCGTGAACGCGGCCATGCCCTCGGCGGGCTCGACGGAGCCCACGTCGAGGTCGGCGAAGCGCCGCCGGTGCCGATCGGCCGCGCCCATGCCGACGGCGCCCCAGTAGCCCCAGTTCACGACCACGGCCGGGGCCTCACCCGCCTTCCGCAGGTGCAGGCCGTACGCGTCCTCGAAGGTCCCGGCCGCCGCGTAGGCCGCCTGCCCGGGGGTGTCCACGAACGTCGCGGCCGAGGAGAAGAGCATGAGGAAACGGAGCGGCTCCCCGCGCAGCGCCTCGTGCAGGTTGACCAGTCCCGTCGTTTTCGGCGCCAGCGCCGCGAGGAAGGTCTCCTCGTCGAGGTTGGCCAGGGTGCGGTCCGCCGCCACGGCGGCGGAGTGCACGGCGCCGTCGACAGGCCCGAACCGCTGCCGGACCCGCTCGACCGCGTCGCGCAGGGCGGCGGGATCGCAGACGTCCGCCCTCTCGTACATCGCCTCGCCGCCCAGGCCGGCGATCTCCGCGATGCGGCGCTCGATCTCCGTATCCCGCTCGCGGCGGCCGATCCACGCCAGGCGGGCGCCGTAGGTGCGGGCGAGGTGGCGGCTCAGCTCATGGCCGATGCCGCTCGCACCGCCCACGACGAGGCACACCCCGCCGTTCGGGAACGGCAGGCCGGTGGCGGGAAGCCGGGCCGGGACGAGCGTGCGCGTCCAGCGGCGGTCTCCCCGGCGCACCACGATCGGCGCGCCCTCCGTTTCCGCCCGTACGGCACGCGCGGCCGCATCGGCGTCGGGCACGTCGCCCAGGTCGACGCAGGTGACGGTCCACCGGGGGTATTCCGCGCCGAACGTGCGGGCCAGGCCGAGCAGCCCCGCGGCCTCCGCGCGTGCCGCCGCGCCGGTCGGCGCCGCCTCCACGTCGTCGAACGGCACCGCACCCGCCGTGACCACCGTCAGCGTCCCCCGCTCGGGGC
Organism: Microbispora sitophila; assembly: GCF_014892245.1. Lineage (NCBI taxonomy): Bacteria > Bacillati > Actinomycetota > Actinomycetes > Streptosporangiales > Streptosporangiaceae > Microbispora > Microbispora sitophila. The sequence continues at coordinate 127,600 of NZ_JADBGC010000021.1, forward strand.
GCTCGCCCGCGATGAGGGCCTTCATCAGCCGGAACAGGCCGAGCATGACGGGATGCCCGGAGGCGTCGCCGGGGCCCGTGCCGGCCAGGAAGTAGACCCGGTCGTACGGCGGGTCGAGCCGCGCCGGATCGAGTTCGGCCAGCGGCAGAGCCCGCGTGTGGCCGCCGTCGTGGAGCGCGACCAGCGCGCGGGCGAGGGCGGCCGACTCCGCCGTGTGGACGACCAGCACCCGCCGCTCGCCGCCGGCGTCCGCGCCGGCCGGGACGCGCTCCCGCGGTCCGGCCTCCCGCCATCGCGGCACGTACAGCATGCCGTCCAGGGCGTCCGGCACCGGGCGTACGACGAGACCGGACAGCCGCACCGCGACACGTCCGTCGCGGTCGGCCACCTCGATGGTGAAGCGGTGCTCGCCGTCCCGTCTGACGTGCGCGTACGCGGGTCCGGTCAGCGGCGCGAGGACGTCGACCCGGTCGGCGGAGAACGGCACGGCGGGACCGGTCGCGCCGTCCGCGACGAGGGCGGCCGCCGTCTGCAGCGCGCCGTCGAGCAGCGCCGGATGCACGGTGAAGCGGTCCTCACCCGGCCGGGGCGCGACCGGCGTGCCGTCGGGGGCGTTCGTGAGCGTGCCCAGTGCCTCCTCCGGGCCGAGGACGACCTCGGTGAGGGTCCGGAAGGCCGGGCCGTAGTCGATCCCCGCGGCGGTGAAGGTCCCGTACAGCTCGTCCGCGGTCCGCCGCTCACGGCAGCGGGCCCGGATGCCGGCCAGGTCCAGAGTGTCGGCCAGGTCAAGCGTGCCGGCGGACCCGTTCCCCGGGGACACCCGGCCGGTGACGTACGGGCCGGCCGCGTCGCCGGCCGCCAGCGCGAACGTGCCGTCGGCGGCCAGTTCGACGTGGACGGGCCCGGCGTCCTCCCCGAGGGGACGCAGCCAGCGCACCGACGACAGCGTGAGGGGCGGCGTGACGCCCTCCCGCGCGGCGGCACAGGCCACGGCCTCCACGGCCGCGGCGGCGGGCAGGATCGGCTCGCCGTTCACCCGGTGGTCGCGCAGGAGCCAGGGCACGGCGAGGCCGAACGCGTCCTCCCGTGCCCGCCCTTCCGGCGCGGCCTGCGCGGCCTGTGCGGCCTGCTGGGCGGGCCGGGCGGAGCGGGGGCCGCCGATCCAGTGCCGGTCGCGGGCGAACGGGTAGGCCGGCAACGGCACGCGGCGGGGCCGGCTGCCGTGGTGACGGTCCGCCCAGTCGACGGCCTCCCCCCTGACGTAGGCCGCGGCCAGCCGCTCCGCCTCGCCCGCCGTTTCACCTGCCGGTCTCTCGGCGGGCTCGGCGCCGTCCGGCGCGCCGGTCAGGAAGGAGCCCGGCGCCCGGCCCGTACGCAGGAGGGCGCGCAGCCGCTCCTCCAGTTCGGTCAGGTCGCGGGCGACGACGGCGGCCCGTACGGGCAGGTGACGGCGGCCCACGGCCAGCGTGTACGCGACGTCCTCCAGCGTGTACGACGCGGGCAGCGCGGCGACCGCGCCGGCCAGGTCCGCCAGCCGGCGGCGCAGCGCCTCGCCGGTCCGCGCGGAGACGGGGACGACGTGATCCTGCTCCGGGGTGTGGCCGTCCTCACGCGGCACCGGCCGCGGCGGCTCGGCGACCACGATGTGACAGTTCGTGCCGCTGAAGCCGAAGCTGCTCACCGTCGCGACCCGGCTGCCGGTCGGGCCCGGGCGCCAGTCGGTCAGCTCCCGCAGCACGTAGAACGGGCTGCCGTCGAGGTCGATGTTGGGATTGGGGCCGTCGAAGTGGACGGCGGGGGGCAGCTTGCCGTGCCGCATGGCGAGGAGCACCTTGATGAGCCCGGCCACTCCGGCCGCCATCGTGGTGTGGCCGACGTTGGCCTTGACCGAGCCGATCCCGCAGAAGCCCACCCGGTCGGTGCCGGTCCTGAACGCCTGGCTGAGCGCCTTCACCTCGATCGGGTCGCCGAGCGGGGTGCCGGTGCCGTGCGCCTCGACGTATCCGATGTCGTCGGGGCGGACCCCGGCCCGGCGGTGCACGGCGGTGAGCAGGTCGGTCTGCGACGTGGCGCTGGGCGCGGTGATGCCGTTGGTCCTGCCGTCGCCGTTCACGCCGGTCGCCCGGATGACCCCGTGGATGTGGTCGCCGTCGGCCAGCGCGCGGTCGAGCCGCTTGAGGACGACCACGCCCACGCCCTCGCCGAGCACCGTGCCGTCCGCCGAGGCGGCGAACGGGGCGCACCGGCCTGTCGGCGACAGCATGCCCACCTGGCTGCAGCGCACCTGGAGCTGTGGCGTGAGCATCAGCGCGACACCGCCGGCGATCGCCGTCTCGCACTGCCCGGTGCGGATGCTCTCGCAGGCCAGATGGACCGCGACCAGGGAGGAGGAGCACGCGGTGTCCACCGCCATCGTGGGCCCGGTCAGGTCGAGCAGGTAGGAGACCCGGGCCGCGAGGATGGAGGGCGAGGTGCCGAGGAAGCCGTACCCACTGTCGAGCACGCCCTCCTCCTGGAGCAGCCGCGCGTAGTCGCCCGCGCCCGAGCCCACGAACACCCCGCACCGCGGCGGCCGGCCCGAACCGGGGGCGGCGTAGCCGGCGTCCTCCAGGGCCTTCCACGCCTCCTCCAGGAACAGCCGCTGCTGGGGGTCCATCGCCTCCGCCTCCAGCGGCGACACGCCGAAGAAACCCGCGTCGAACGCGTCGACGTCGTCGAGCATGGCCGCCCAGCGGCTGCACGACTTGCCGGGAACCGTGCGGTCGGGGTCGTAGTAGGCGTCGGCGTCCCATCGGTCGCGGGGGACCTCCGTCACGGCGCAGCGCCCGGCCGCCAGATCGGCCCAGAAGGCGTCCAGGTCGGGCGCGCCGGGGAAGCGTCCCGACATGCCGATGACCGCGATGTCGTCCCCCCGCGGCCCGCCGTCCGGGATCGTCTCGCCGGGTTCGGTGCTTCTCGTCGCCGCACCGCCGTCAGAAGGCGCGCCCTGGTCGTGCGCTTCCGCGGTCGGCTCCTCAGCCGGAGACACGCCGTCGTCCGGTTGCGGGACGGCCGCATCGGCCCTCGGCCGCGGAGGTTCCTCCGGGCCGTCGGCCCGGGCGGCGGGCTCGGACGCGCGAGACGCGGCGGCGGGACCCGCGGCGCACAGTTCCTGGACGAAGTCCGCGAGGCGCTCGACGGTCGGATGGTCGTAGACGGCCACCGAGTCGAGTTCGACGCCGAAGCGCTCGCCGAGCTCCTGGCGCACCAGCTCCGCCGTGATCGAGTCCACGCCCATGTCGCTGAAGGGAGTGCGCGGGTCGATCTCCTGCCTGGACACGTAGAGCTGCTCGCACAGCGCGTCCTCGATGGCGCGGACGATCTCCTCGCGCGGCACGCTCGCCGTCTGCCCGAACACCGTCTCCTCGGGCGCCGTCTCGTCGAACCGCGTCTCCTCGATCGCCGTCTCCTCGATCGTTGTCTCCTCGGGGAGCGTCGCGTGGACGGTGAGCGGGCGGGGGCCGCCGGCCGCCACCGCTCGCCGGGCCGGACCGTCCTCGAAGGCATCGGCTTCGGCCGCGCCGGCGGGTGGGGAACCGGCGAGGGACACGAGGGTCCGCGGCGCTTCTGTCCCGCCGCGCCGCCAGTCGCCGAGCCAGCAGCGCTCCTCGGCGAAGGGGTACCCGGGCAGCATGGGCAGCCTCCGGGCGGGGCGGGGGTGGCACGCGGCCCAGGGCACGTCCGCGCCGCCTACCCAGGCCGCGGCCACCTCCGCCTGTCTTCCGGCCCGGAAGAGCCGGACGGGGTCGAAGCCCGCGAGGACGCCGCCGCTGACCGCCCCGGTGGCCGGCTCGGCGGCCGTTCCGGTCGCCGGTCCGGTCTCGGTTCCGGTCCCGGTCTCCGCCGGCGTCCACGACCGGACGCCGTCCCCGGGCTCGCCGTCCACGAAACGGGACAACGCCGTACGGATGTCCTCGAGGTCGTCCGCCAGCACGGCCAGCCGTACGGGCATGGGGGTCCGGCCGACCTGGCTCGTGTAGGCGAGGTCGGCGAGCTCGGGCAGCGGTTCCCCGTCGTCCCCGGGACGCAGGAAGGAGAGGTAGGCACGGGCGTACTCCCGCAGCGCGTCCTGCGTGCGGGCGGACAGGACGAACAGGTGCGGCCCCCTGCGGCAGGCACGGCGCGGCGGCCTGGGCGCCTCCTCCAGGATGACGTGGGCGTTCGAGCCTCCCGCGCCGAAGGCGCTCACGCCCGCCCTGCGGGGCCCGCCGCCCTCCGGCGCCGGCCACGGCTCCAGCCGCCGCTGCACGCGGAAGGGCGAGTTCGCGAAGTCGATGTGCGGGTTCGGCTCGGCGGAGTGCAGCGAGGGCGCCAGAGCCGAGTGGCGCAGCTGGAGCAGCGCCTTGGTGACGCCCGCGATGCCGGCGGCGCTCTCCAGGTGACCGATGTTCGACTTGACCGAGCCGACGGAGCGGGCGCCCGGGGCGAGCCCGGCGCCGGCGAACGCCTGCCGCAGGCCCTCGATCTCGATGGGGTCGCCGAGCGAGGTGCCGGTGCCGTGCGCCTCGACGTACCCCACGGTGCGGGGGTCGATCCCGGCCCGCCTGACCGCCTCGCCGATCACCTTCGCCTGCGCGGACGGGCTGGGGACCGTGAAGCCGCTGGTCCGGCCGCTGTGGTTGACCGCGCAGGCGCGGATGACGCCGTACACGTGGTCGCCGTCGGCGAGGGCCCGGTCGAGCGGCTTGAGCAGCACGGCCCCCGCGCCCTCGCCCGGCACGTAGCCGGTGCCGTCCCGGCCGAAGGCGCGGCAGCGCCCGTCGTCGGACAGGAACTGGCCCTGCGCGAGCTGGAGGTACTTCTGCGGGTGGACGCTCAGGTTGACCCCGCCCGCGAGCGCCAGGTCGCACTCGCCCCGGCGAATGCTCTCGACCGCCAGGTGCAACGCGGTGAGCGAGGACGAGCAGGCCGTGTCCAGGGCGATGCTCGGGCCGTGCAGGTCGAAGGTGTAGGACACGCGGTTGGCGATGGCCGAGTGCACCGCCATGGGCCGCACGCCGTCGTCGGCGGAGTCGAGGAGCTGGTAGTGGTTCCACATCACGCCGACGAACACCCCGACCGGCAGGCCGGAGAGCGCGGCCGGCGGGTAGCCGGCGTCCTCCAGGGCGTGCCAGCCGACCATCAGGAACAGCCGCTCCTGGGGGTCCATCCGCTCGGCGTCGCGACGCGAGATGCCGAAGAACGCGTGGTCGAAGCGGTCGACACCGTCGACGAAACCGCCCCAGCGCCCGTACGTGCGGCCCGCCGTGCCCCGCCGCGGATCGAAGATCTCCTCGTGGTCCCAGCGCTCGGCCGGCACCTCAGTGACGCAGTCGCGCCCGCCCGCGAGGTTGCGCCAGAAGGCGCGCAGGTCCCGCGCCTGGGGATAGCGGCCGGCCATGCCGATGACGGCGATCGGGGTCTGCTCGTTCGCCCCTGCCCGGCCGCCCGCCGCGCCGGCGAGGGCCCGCTGCTCCCGTACGGCGCCGGACCGCGCGCCGAACGGCAGGGACGTGCCGTGCTGTTCGGGCTCTTCGGATGTGACGGCCGGGAGGGCCCGGCCGACGGCCGCGCGGTCGCCGTACGCCGCGACGATCGTCACCTCGTCGTACGCCCCCGCCTCCTCGAGCGTGCGCAGCCCCACCTCGCTGGGCATCGGGGCCAGCCCCGACGACGCGCGGGCACGCTCCAGCACCTCGGGCGCGACGCGCATGCCTCCTTCGGCCCAGTAGGGCCAGCCGATCGCGAGCGTGCTCCCGGACCGGTCGGGCCGCTCCGCCCGCAGCCGGGCGAAGTGCTCGAGAAAGGCGTTGCCGTACGCGTAGTCGCACTGGCCGGGGTTCGGCAGGGTCGCCGACAGCGAGGAGAACAGCACGAACATGTCCAGGTCGTCGTCCGCCGTCGCCCGGTCGAGGCTGACCACGCCGTCGATCTTGGTCCGCAGGACCTCCGCCGACGCCGCCGGGTCCTTGGCGAAGAAGACCGCGTCGCGGACCAGGCCGGCGCAGTGGAAGACGCCGTCGACGCGGCCGTACAGCGCGCGCACCTTGTCGAGGGCCGCCGCGGTCTGCGCGGCGTCGGTGATGTCGGCCCGGAGGTGGACGACCTCCGCGCCCGCCTCCTCCCAGGCCGCCATCCGTGTGGCCGTCTCGGCCCGCAGCGGCCCCCGGCCGAGCAGCGCCAGCCGGGCGCGCCAGCGCCGGGCGAGGTGACCGGCCAGCAGGGCGCCGATCCCGCCCGTGCCGCCTGCCAGCACGTAGACCCCGCCCTCGCGGAACGGCAGCGGCTCGCCGCCCGGCCGGGCCTGCGCGTATCTGCGGACGAACCGCTCACCGTCGCGATACAGCACCTCCCCGTGGGCGTCCGCCGCCGCGCCGCGGGCGTCCGCTCCGGCGGCCGCCTCGGTGAGGATCGCGGCGGCGACGGCCTCGACGTCGTCCTCGTCGGCGTCCACCTCCACCCTGCGACAGCGCAGCGCCGGGACCTCGGCCGACAGGGTGCGGGCCAGCGCCCCGACCGCCGCGTCCTCGGGACGCGCCGCCCCGTGCGGGGCCGTATGGACGTACAGCACGTCGACCGGCTCGGCGACGCGGTGGTCGGCCAGCGCGGCGGCCAGTGCCCAGACGGCGTGGTAGGGCCCGTCCCGGTCCGCCGTCTCCGCATCGGCGAGATCGGCGAGATCCGCGGTGCCGCCGGGATCGGCGACGACGGCATAGGTCCTCGGCGCGGCGGCGGTCCTGGACAGCTCGCCGAGCAGCAGGCGCGCCTGGTCCCGGTCGCCGGGACGCATCTCGCAGGTGTCGCGGTCGATCACGGCGAACGCCTCGCCCGCCGTCACGTGCACGACCCGTCCGCCCGCGCCGGCGAGCCCGTCGCGCAGCGCGTCGGCCAGGTCGGCGGTGCCCCCGACGAGGACGAGATCACCGGGCTCACCGGGCTCACCGGGGTCACCGCGCTCGCCGGTCGGTGCGGCGGGGGATGCCGCCCACACCGGAGCCAGGCACGTCATCTCGGCCTCGCCGGACGCGGCGGCCGGGCGTTCCGCCGTCCCCGCGACGCTCTCCTCGCCACGGGTGCGCGCCGAGCCCTGGGACGGCGCAGGGCCGGTCCCGGTGTCGGTCGCGGTCCCGGTTTCGGTCGCGGTCCCGGTTTCGATCGCGGTCCCGGTTTCGATCGCGCCGCCGTCGCCGCCCGTCCGCGCCACGGGCCCGTACGTGTCCACCAGGTGGCGGGCCAGGCTGTCGATGTCGCTGAACTCGAACAGCAGCGTGGGGTAGAGCTTGCTGCCGACGACCTCCTCCAGGCCGCGGCTGATGCGCAGCATCGCGACCGAGTCGAGCCCGAGCTCGTAGAACCCGGCATCGGTCCGGACGTCCTCGGGGTCCACGCCGAGCAGCCCGGCGATCAGCTCCCGCAGGCGCCCGGCCACCTCGCCGACCGGGTCGCCCGTCTCGCCGGACCGATCAGCCTGATCGGTCTCGCCGCCCGCCGGTGTCGCGTCCTGCGCATCGGGACGGCCGACCGGAGCGCTCTCCCGCGCCGGCGCCGTGCCGTCGCCGCCCACCAGCTTGGTGATCAGCTCGGGATGACGGATCCGCTTGCAGGTGAGCTTGCGGAACTCGGCGACGAGCAACCCCTCCTCGTCGTACAGGAAGCAGTCGTTGTGGACCACGTCACCCGAGGGTGCGAACTCCTCGGGCGCCGGCACGTGCACGTGACAGCGGCCGCGCAACGGGCGAGGTGCGCGGAAGCGGTCGATGAAGACCGGGATGAACGGGTCGCCCGGCGACGGCCGCTGGCCGTAGGCCACGATGGAGGCCGCGTCGAGTGCCGCCGGGTGCAGGTGGAAGCCCTTCTCGTGGCCGGGCCCTCCGCTCTCCAGGTCCAGCTCGGCCAGCAGCTCGCCCTCCCCCTGGAACAGCGGGCCACGGCAGCGCATGGGGGCGCCGTGCTCGATCCGCTCGCCGCGTGCCTGCGCGTACAGCTCGGCGATGTCGCGGCGGACCGTTGCCCTCGCCCTGACGGCGTCGAGGTCGAGCCGCCCGGGCTCGGGCCCGTCGGCGAAGCGGAGCTCGGCCGAGAAGTTCCGTCGCCAGGACGAGTCGTCGGCGCCCGTCGGGCGGCTCTCCCCGGTCACCTGGCGTACGCCCTCCTCCTCGGGGCCGACGAGCACGCGGATCTCCCGGTCGAGGCCGTCGGCCGTGGCGACCGCCTCGGTGAACAGCACGTTGTGCAGCTCCGCGCGCCGGTGGTCGAACCCCTTGGCGATGAGGATGCGGTAGACGATGTCGAGGAAGGTCACTCCCGGCATCACCGACACACCGTGCACCCGGTGGTTCTGCATGATGAAGTCGGCGTGCCGCAGCGACAGGCGACACTCGATCTCGGGCATCGAAGCGTTCCTCTCCTCGGTCTGCTCAAAGCGCGCGTGACATCGCGGGGATGGTAAGAACGGGTCCGGCGGCGGCTCAGCTCACGATTGAGCGCCGAGGCGGCGCAGCGCCCGCTCACGCAGCGCCACCCGGTCGGCCTTGCCGTTGCGGTTCAGCGGCATCTCGTCCAACGGCCACAAGTGCCGCGGCAGCATGTACGGCGGCAGCCGGTCGGCCAGCCGCGCGGCGAGCACGGCCGCCTCGACGCCTCCACCGGCGACGTACGCGACCAGGACCTTCCCGGTCTCGTCGTCGAGCGCGAACACCAGCGGGTCGCAGCCGGGCGCGGCCTCGCGCAGCGCGTGCTCGACCTCCGCCAGCTCGACCCGGTAGCCCTGGATCTTCACCTGGGAGTCGTCCCGGCCGAGGTGCACCAGCCCCGCCTTGTCGTCGAGCCGGACCCGGTCGCCGGTGCGATACCACGTCCTGCCGTCGGCCCGGTGGAACCGGCCCGCGTCGTTGGCCGGGTCGAGGTAGCCGCGGAACATCTGCGGGCCGGTCATGCACAGCTCGCCGGTCCGCTGGTCGGGATCGCCGTCCGTGCCGAGCATCAGGAAGTCCATTCCGTCGTTGGGGTAGCCGATCGGCACGGTCTCGCCCTCCCAGTCGAGCGGCTCGCCCGCCGGCCATCGGTAGGCCGTGCAGGCGATCGTCAGCTCGGTCGGGCCGTAGATGTTGTCGAGGGCGGCGTCCGGCGCGGCCGCCCGCATCGCCCGCGCGGTCTCGATCGGCAGCGGCTCCCCGCAGAACACCGCGTAGCGCAGCCCGGCGAGCGACCCGGGCGCGAGCGCGCCCCTGGCCCGCACCGCGTTGATCAGGCTGGGGGTGGCGTGCCAGAGGGTCAGGCCGTACGACCGGACGTACCGGGCCGGGTCGAGGGCCTGCAGCCGGGTCAGGGCGCACACGCAGGCCCCGCTGCCCCAGGCCATGAAGATGTCGAACATCGCCAGGTCGAAGGTGAGGTCGTACACCTGGCTGAACCGGTCGCCGGGGCCGACGTCGTAGCGCGGCAGCGACGCCCGCAGGAACGCGCTCACGTTGCGGTGCGCGATCGGCACTCCCTTGGGCCGTCCCGTCGACCCGGAGGTGAACAGCACGTACGCGACGTCCTGCGGGGTACGGGCCGACGGCGGGCGGAAGGAGTCCGCGTCGTCGTCACCGGGCACCCGCACGGGCACGCCGGCCGGCACTCCGACGGCGGCGTCGGCGGCCAGGACGACGCGGACGCCGGCCGCCTCGGCCACGCGCGCCGCCTGCGCGGCCCCGCCGGCGTCCACGACCAGACAGTCCACACCGGCGGCACGGGCGATCTCCGCGTTGCGCTCGGCCGGCGCCTCCAGGCCGAGCGGCACGGCCGCGGCCCCGGCGTACAGCGCGGCCAGCAGGCCGATGTACGCCTCGAGGCTCTTGTTCGCGAGCAGTCCCACGCGGCGCGGCGCCCGCCCGCCCTCGGTCAGCGCGGCGGCCCAGGCGCGGGCCCGCCGGTCCACCTCCGCGTACGAGAGGGTCACGGCGTGCACCCGCAGGGCCGGGCCGCCGGGATCGCGGGCCAGCCCGTCGAGGAACCATTCGTCCAGCAGCCGCTCCGTCATCAGTCCTCCTGAAGCTCGAACCGCACCCGCCACCGGCGGCCCCGCGACCGGAGTCAGGGCCGGCCCGACGTGGCGCGCAGCCGGGTCAGCAGCGCCCACACGCTCCCGGGCGTCCGGAAGTTGGCGGGCACCAGGTCCTCGTCGGGGAACGTCACCCCGTACGCGTCCTCCAGCGCCGCGATGAGCCCCACGGTCGCCACCGAGTTCAGGCCGAAGGCCGCCGTCGTCAGGTCGGGCTCGAGCGGCGCGCCCTCCGGCAGCGTGGGAAGGTAGGGCCGCAGGACGCTCTCGAACGTCTCGTCCCAGTCCTCAGTCACCGTTCGGTCCGCCTTTCGCACTCGATCGACGTCGCGCCCACGACTGCGGCGCGCCACGCGGGCGGGCGGTGTGGCGGCCCGCTCGCGGTCCGGACGCGTGGGGGCAAGGCCCGCCGCGTACCGCCGGATGCTAGGCAGGCGCGCCGGACCGATGCCGCTCAAAGTTGAGCAGACGGCCGCGGGCCGGTCTGGCGACGATCGACAGCATGGCTCGTGACGTGCTGCTCGGCGGTTCGTCCGCCCTCCTCGCCGCCCGGCTCGCCGACCGCCTCCTGGCCCGCGGCGCCGGCCGGGTGACGATCGTCGTTCCTCCCGGGCGGCCGCCCGCCTCCACGGGCGCCGCGGCCTGCCCGGACGACCGGCCGCGCGATCCGCGGCTGCTCGTCGTGGACGCCGGTCCGTCCGGCGACCTGCCCGAGGAGGTGCGGGCCGACGTCGTCTGGCTCCTCACGGGGGACGCCGGGCCGGTTCCCGGCCGCGACGCCCGTGCGGACGCGGCGCTGGCCCGGAGCGTCATCGCCCGCCTGCCCGCGCTCGGCGCGGCCGGGATCGTCCACGTGACCGCCGACGAGTTGTGCCGTCCCCTCGGCGCGGACGCCAGACCGGTGGACGCCGTCGTCGCCCGTCTGCACACGGCGGTGGAGGAGGAGGTGGCCGCCGCCTGCGCGGAGCACGGGCTCGGCCATCGGCTGGTGCGCACGGTCTCCCCCGTCGACGCGCTGTCGCCCGCCGGCACTGTGGCCGCTCTCGGCCCGGTCGCGCCGGCCGGGGCAGTGCCGCCGAACGCCGGGGGCGTGCCGCCGGCCGCCTGGCCGGGCGATCCCGTGCCCGCCGGGCTGCACCGGTTCCTGGCCGCCCTGCGCTCGGTCGTCGACGAGGTCACCGCCCGTGCGCCGGATTATTTCGGCACCCGGCCGCTGCGCTGCCTGCTCCCCCCGGAGTCCGCCGTACGGCTGACGCCGATGGACGAGGTCACGCGCGTGCTGGTCGAGCTGGCGGACGATCCGGAGACGGCGGGCGGCCGGTTCCGCCTGGCCGCGTCCGAGGCCGTGCCCGCGGACGGCCTGCTCCAGCGGATCGGCGACGTCTACGGGGTGCGGCTGCTGCCGGTGCACGACCCCGCCGAGCTGGATCCGATCGACCGGCTGCTGCACGACCGGCTCACCGGGTTCCTGGCCGAGCCGTCGCCCTGGGCCGGCTGCCGGGAGACGACGCCGGGGCCGCTCGGGTGGGGGCCGCCCGCGCAGCGGGCGCTGCTGCGGCGGGTGCGCCGCGCCCAGGAGGCGGCCGGCGAGGCGGCCCGCGACCGCCGGGAGAGGCTGCCCGCACGGCTCGTGCGCACCACCATCGACGTCGCAGGACGGCCGCTGACCTACCACCTGGCGGTGCCCCCCGCCGTGCCGGGACCCGCCGGAACCCCGGCACGAGGGGGACCCGGAGCCGAGCCGGTCGTGCTGCTCAACGCGCTGGGCCAGGGCCTGGCCTTCTGGCACCCCTTGATAGACAGGCTGTCGGCGCGGTGGCGCGTCCTGATCGTCGATCCGCGCGGGCCCGAGGACGACGGCCCGGCGTCCGTGCCCGGTCCCGACGACCACGTCGACGACCTGGAGGCCGTGCTCAAGAACGAGGGCGTCGAGCGCTGCCACCTCGTGGGCTGGTGCACCGGGCCCAAGCAGGCCGTCCGGTTCGCGGTCCGCAGGCCCGACGTGGTCGCCTCGATGGTGTTCCTCAACGGCTCGTTCCGGGTCGAGGGGGGCCACGACGGCCTCGACACCCCCTACGAGCGGAACCTCGACTACCTGTGCCGGACGCTGGCGCGGCGGCCGGACCAGGCGGGGCGGCTGCTGCGCCTGTTCGGGGGTGATGACCCGCCCGCCTCCCGGCCCGACGAGGTGCTCGCCCTGACCAATGGCGCGCTGCGGGAGGAGGTCCGTGCGCCGTTCCTGTCGGCGCAGGCCCTGGTGCCCTACGCCCTTCAGATGCTCGCCTTCTGGGGTGACGACGTGTCGGCCGAGGCCGGGCAGATCCGCGTCCCGGTCCTGGCCGTCGGCGCGGAGCATGACCGGGTCGTCTCCACGCCGCGGCTGCGCGCTGCGGCGGCGCGTTTCCCCTCGGGACGCTTCGTGGAGCTGCGCGGCGCGACGCACCAGTGCCTGTACGACCGCGCCGCCGTGCTGGCCGAATTGATCGAGGAGTTCGTGGCCGATCCCGCGGCGATGGCCGGCTCCGACGTGATCGACGGTCTGGCGGGTGAGGTGGACCGGTGACCGTAGGCGGCGAGCCCGCGACCGGTTCGAGACGGTTCGGCGCGGTTCGAGAGGGTTCAACACTGAGGAGGAACGCCCGATGACGCAGGCCATGTCGTTCGACCGCGTCGCCGACAGCTACGACGAGATGCGCGGCGGCCTTGAGCGGGGCCGCCAGTCGGCGGCGTGCCTGGCCCCCCACCTGGTGGCCGGCACGACTCTGGAGGTCGGCGTCGGCACCGGCGTGGTCGCCGCGGGACTGCGCGAGCTGGGACATCCCGTGATCGGGGTGGACATCTCCGAGCCGATGCTGCATCGGGCGCACGAGCGGCTCGGCGGCCGGGTGGCGCGGGCGGACGCCAGGGCGCTCCCCCTGCCCGGGGGCACGGTGGCGAACGTCGTGTTCGTCCACGTCCTGCACCTGGTCGGGGACATGTCCGCCGCCGTGGGCGAAGCGGCCCGCGTGCTGCGACCCGGCGGGCGGCTCGCCGCCGTGCACGGCAGCCCCGTCGCCGACCCCGACGAGCTGGTGGACGCCCTCGACCGGCTGGCGCCTCTGCAGCCGCCGCGGCCGGACACCCCGGAGGGGCTCCTGTCCGCCGGGGAGGCCGCGGGCCTGCGGCCGGTGGAGCAGCACTTCGCCGCCGAGTACGAGAAGGCCACCTCGCCCGCGGAGCTGGCGGAGAGCATCGAGCGGCGGGTGCCGCCATACCTGTGGCACGTGCCCGACGACGTCTGGCGGGACGTGGTCGTCCCGGTCGTCGCCGGCCTGCGCGCGCTCCCCGACCCCGATCGGCCGCGGGTGCAGACCTGGCGCTCGATGTGCACGGTCCTGGAGAAGCACGGCTGAGGCTCTGGAGCAGCACGTGCCGCCGCCCCGCACTCCGCTCCGGGCGGTCCTTGCGGCTTTCGCGGCCGCCTGGCGAGCCGCGGCCCCGGCCCGGGCGGAGACGTCGGCCACGGGCCGGGGCGGGAGGACGGACGCCCCCGGGCTCGGCGAGGACTGCGGGGCTAGCGAGGGGAGCTCAGCGGGGGATGAGCTCGAAGGCGATCGCGAGCCTGCCGCCGAAGCGCTCGCCCGTCTGACGGGCCATCGCGGTCAGCGGGCCGCGCACGTCCGTGACGGGCGGCCGCAGGCCCGCGAGGTAGGCGCGGTGCGCCTCCAGGGAGGCCACGGCCTTGTCGATGGCGTCGGTGACGTCCACGGCGTGGGTCGGGTGCGGCGAGTTGGCGATGGCCACGTGGCGCACGCCCTGCCAGGGCTCCAGGCCGAGGTCGCGGAAGATCCAGCGGTTGCCCGCGTCGCCCACGGCGTCCAGCAGGGCTCGCCCTGTGTTGCGGTGGTCCGGCGGGTTCCACCGGCCGCTGAGGAACCGGTCGTGGTGGTTGAAGCCGATGACCAGCTCGGGCCGGTGCCGCCTGATCTCCTCGGCGAGCCGCCGGCGCAGCGGCAGGCCGTACTCGACGACGCCGTCGGCGTAGTCGAGGAAGGTCACCGAATCCACGCCCACGATCGACGCGCTCTCGCGCTGCTCGGCCTCCCGTACGGCGGCCGCCTCCTCGGGCGGCATCCCGTCGATCCCCGCCTCGCCGCGGGTGAGCAGCAGGTAGCTCACGGACTTCCCGGCGGCGGTCCAGGTCGCGACGGCCCCGGCGGCGCCGAACTCGATGTCGTCCGGATGGGCCACCACCGCGAGTGCCGTGCTCCAGTCGTCGGGCATTGGCTGCAGTTCGTCGCTCATACCATTTAAATTAGCACGCCACGCCATTCTCGATAAAGGCCGGACGCCGCTTTTATAAGCGCCGCAAATGCTCAATCCTGAGCAGACACACCCCCGCCTGCCAGGCAGAATCCTGCAGAACAGCGTTGTCATTCCGCACGTGAGTAATTCACGCGACATTCGAAACGCGGGAGGTTTCCGATGGGAAAGACCGCCACCGGGACGATGAAATGGGAGCCGTGGCAGCCGCAGCCGTACGCCGTGCAGGACGGCGGCCCGGTCCTGTCGCGGGGCACCGTCGTCAACCACTACACCGGCGACCTCGTGGCCACCGGCGCGCTGGAGTGCCTGGTCCTCACCGAGGCGGACGGCACCAGCCCGTTCCAGGGCCTGGAGCGGGTGACCGGCAGCCTCGACGGCCGCCAGGGCAGCTTCGTCTTCCGGCTCGACGGCGTCGTCCGGCCGGGCACGGCCGAGGCCACCCTGACCGTGGTGCCGGATTCCGGCACCGGCGACCTCAAGGGGCTGCGCGGCGAGGCCCGCTACACGAGCGGCAACGTGGGGCCGGACGGTCACGCGGAATTCACCTTTGAGTACGAGCTCGACTGATCGGCTGCGTACCATCGGAAATCGCGGCGCCGTCTGACGGCCGGTGAAAGCCGGCCGTCATGCGATGCCATCGCGCAGCATACGTCCGTCTGCGGCTCCGGAACGGGCCCGTCCGGCTCGTCCGGAGGCGCGGCAGGCCAGACGAAGGGAGCTTCACCATGTCAGCCATCGGCACTCTCGCCGCGGTTTCTCTCGACTGCCAGGATCCCGCGGCGCTGGCGGACTTCTACCGCCAGGTCACCGGCTGGGAGGTGGTGTTCAGCAGCGAGAACTTCACCTATCTCGCCGGGAGCGACGGAGCCGTGCGCCTGAGCTTCCAGCGGGTGCCGGACCACCCGCGGCCCAGCTGGCCCGACCCGGCCAAGCAGTTCCACCTCGACTTCAGCGTGCCCGACCTGGACAAGGCGGAGCAGCAGCTGCTCGAGCTGGGCGCGACCAAGCCCGACTTCCAGCCGGGCGGCGACAAGTGGCGGGTGCTCCTCGACCCCGCGGGGCACCCGTTCTGCATCACCACGTACACGGGCTGAGCCATGCTCCAGGTGTAGCGGAAGTCCCGCGCGTAGCGGACAATCCCGCGTGTAGCGGAGAATCACGAAGCAGCGGAAGGGGCCACGGCGGCGACGCCGTGGCCCCTTCCCCGTTCCGCCTCAGCCCCAGTACTGCGGGGTGAGCAGGACGTCCCGCGTGGTGCCCTGAACGATGATCTTGTCCCAGGCACCGCCGCCCTTGTCCATCGAAATCCAGTCCTGGATGAACGAGGCGCGCGGGGCTTCGGGGTCGGTGCGCGCGTCGAGGCCCATCAGCAGGTACATCACGTCCAGCGAGCGCATGTGGATGAGGAAGTGCGCGCGGTCCATCCGGCCGAACGCCTCCTCGTACAGGAAGACCGTGGCCAGGCCGTCCATGTTGAGGTTCATGTTCTCGGCCACGGTCCGCGCGAACACCCGCGCCTCGGCGCGGTAGCGGTAGTCGAAGTCCACCGTACGGCGCATGACGACGCCCGCCGTGGCCGAGTTGAGCGTCTTTTCGGCCGGCATCGCGGTCTGCTCCTGGGCCGGCCGCACGTCGAACCGGGGCAGTCCGCCCTCTCCGGCGACGATGGGACTCATCGCCGGGTCTGCGGCCATCGCCTCGGTGGCGGTGCCGAAGATGCCCCACCGGTGCGGGAGCATGACGGTCTCCCGCACGCTGCCCGCCTCGAACAGCTCGTCCCAGACGTCGGCCTCGTGCGCGCCGAAGACGCCGCCCCGGATGTCGCCGCCCGGGCCGCCCATCGCCACCAGCGTCCCGTAGTCGGCGTACGACGTGAAGTGCAGCAGCCAGTGGAGCCGGTTCTTCACGCCGAAGGTCTCCTCGTAGACGAAAACCGTGGCCGTCCCCGCGTGTTCGGCGTTGACGTGCTCGGCGATCTCGCGGGCGGCCTTCCGGGCGGCGCCGCCCTGCCCGGCGCGGATCTGCGCCACCCTCTCGACGATCACGCCCGCGTTCCCCGAGTGCAGGACGCGGTCCGGGGACTGCGACGTCTGGTGCAGCGCCGGCGGCACGGTCATCTGTGTGGTGCTGTTCGACACCGTCTACTCCTTCATGGACGTGAGATCTGCGGGGATGCGGCCGTCGAGGCATCGGGCGGCGCCGGTCATGAGTCGCTCGGCGATGACGTCGACGTGCCGGTTGCGCCAGTCCTCCAGGTCGGTGCCGCGGACGAACCGGTTGAACGCCCCCATCGCCGGGCCGCAGTGGATCTGGTAGTTGGCGCGCTCGGCCGGGTCTCCGGCGAGGGCGAGCCGGTTGGAGTGGGCGAAATACCACTTGAAGACGAGCACCATCCGGTGGCGCGGGTCGCGCTCGGCCTTCTCGACGACGTGGGGCCGCCCGCCGGACAGGTAGTGGTCACGGGTCTCCCGCCACACCTCCTCCAGGGAACGGCGGAAGAAGGTGCGCTCGATGCTCGCCAGCGTGGCCGGGTCGATCTCCTCCAGCGACCGGTGGCGCTGGTAGAGGTGGTGCAGCTTGGTCGCGCGGGCGGCGAACAGCGTCCCCTTCCGCACGACCTGCACCCGGGCCCCCAGTTCGAACATGTCGCCCGAGGGCGCGTACGCCGTGTCCTGCACGTCGAGCCCGGCCAGCAGGTCCTTGACGGCCTCGGAGGTGCCGGCCTCGGGGGAACACTGGTTCACCGACCCCGTCAGCACGAAGTCGGCCCCGAGGACGAAGGCGGCGGCCACCGCCTCGGGCGCGCCGAGTCCGCCCGAGGCGCCGAGCAGTATCGGCGCGCGGTAGCCGTACCGGTCCGTGAGCTCGTCGCGCAGCCGGCGCATGGCGGGGACCAGCGTGAGCGCCACACCCGCGTCGGTGTGCCCGCCGGAGTCCGCCTCGACGCAGACCTCGCCGCTGACCGGCAGTTCCCGCGCCACCTCGGCCTCCGCCGGGGTGAGTCCGCCCTCCCGCACCAGCCGGTCGAGCAGCGCCCGCGGCGGCGGGCTCATGAACGCGGTGGCCACCTCCGGGCGCGACACCTTGGCCAGCACCCGCCGTACGGCGACCGGCCTGCCCTGGGCGTCCCGGTGGGCGCCGCTGAAGCGGAACCGCACCAACGGGGCCGTGACGTTGAGGTAGGCCGCGGCCTCGGCGAAGCGCACGTCGTGCTTGAGATACAGGGCGACCGTGCGCTCCTCCCTGGCGGGGTCGTCGAGGTCGTTGAGGAGGTTCATGCCGAACGGGACCTCGGGGCCGAGGCGGCGCCGGATGTCGAGCAGCGCCTGCTCGGTGCGCTCCAGCGACAGCCCTCCCGCGCCGAAGAAGCCCATCAGGCCCGAGCGGCCCATGCGCACGACCAGGTCGGCCGAGGAGATCCCCTTGTACATCGAGCCGGCGAGGTAGGCGTAGCGCAGCCCGTACTCGCGGCGGAACCGGGCGGAGCCCAGCCGCTCGGCCGCCGACGCGAGCCGCGCGTCCGCCTCTGTGCCGGAATCCGCCCGACCTGCCTCCCGCGCGGGCTCCGGCCGCCACGCCGGCCGGAGCGGTACGGCCCCCGGGCGGCCGGTCCGGCCGGCCGGGGCCGCGTCCTCGACGGGAGCCGCAGTCACGGAAGCGGGGGGCACGGAAGCCGGGGGCACGGGAGCCGGGGGCACGGGAGCCGGGGGCACGGGAGCCGGGGGCACGGGAGCCGGGGGCACGGGAGCCGGGGTTATGGGGGCCGGGGTTATGGGGGCCGGCGTGCGGCGGGCCGACCGCCACAGCCCCGTGAGCACCGTGCCCGGGCCGACCTCGGCGACCTCGCGCACGCCGCGGTGGAGCAGGTAGCTCATGCTGTCCCACCAGCGGACCGGGCTGGCGATCTGCCGGGCGAGCAGGTCCGCCACCCCGTCCGGCGGGTACGGCCGGGCGGTGACGTTGGCGACGACCGGCACCCGCGGAGGCGCGAACTCCACCTCGCGCAGGAACGCCGCGAACTCCTCCGCCGCCGGTCGCATGTGCCGCGAGTGGAAGGCCGCGCTGACGTTGAGCGGCACGCAGCGGGCACCGCCCGCCCGTTCGACGGCCTCGACCGCCCGGGCCATGCCCTCCGGGCTTCCGGACAGGACCACCTGGTCGGCGGAGTTGTGGTTGGCGACGTCGACGTCCGCGACGCCGGCCTCCTCCAGCAGCGCCGCCACGGTCGCGGCGGGCAGGCCGAGCACGGCCGTCATGACCCCGCCGTTGGCCCGGCCCATCAACTCGCCCCTGCGGCGGACCAGCCGCACGCCGGCGGCCAGGTCGAAGCAGCCGGCGGCGAACAGCGCGTCGAACTCCCCCAGGCTGTGCCCCGCGTAGAAGTCGGGTTCCGGCTCCTCGCGCAGCCGGGCCAGGTGGGTCAGCGCGTTGACCACGAACAGCGCCGGCTGGGCGTACTGCGTCTGCCGGAGCCGTCCGTCGGGGTCCTTCAGGCACAGGTCGCGGATCGAGTAGCCCAGGATCGCGTCGACCTCGGCGCACAGGCCGGGGAAGAGGTCGAAGAGCCCCTCCCCCATGCCCTTGCGCTGCGACCCCTGGCCCGGGAAGAGCCACGCGCGCATGATCAGCCTTCTCCTCCTCCGCCGGGTGCCGGCGGGCGCGGCGCGCCCGTCCGGAGCCCGGACTGGTCCGCTGTCACCGGGAAAGCCGTCACCGGGGAAGCTGGTAGGGCACCAGGAGCGTGTCGTGCAGCGTGCCGTCCACGAAGGTCCTGGCCCAGGTGCCGCCGCCGCGGTGCGGCGCGATGAAGTCCTTCTCCAGGATCCGGCGGAAGTCGGGGTCGTGGTCGTCGAGGTGCATCAGCGTCAGGTAGTCCTCGAACGACCGCAGGTGGATCAGCCAGTGCAGCTGGTCCATCACGCCGAAGGTCTCCTCGTACAGGTACGACGTGACCCGGCCGGGCAGGACCTTGTTGACGTGGTTCTGCCAGGCGAAGGCGAAGTAGCGGGCCTCCTTGCGGAACTCGTGCTTGGCCTGGCCGACGCGGTGCAGGACGAGCTCGGCGTTGGCCGAGTTGAGCTGCTCCGACAGGGGCTGCGAGCTCTGCTTCCAGGCCGGGTCGACCCACAGGTCGCTCGGGACGTCCTCCTCGTTCTCGTGGTGCGCGCCGTGCTGGGGCACCAGGATCTTCTCCTGCATCGTGCCCTCGACGATCAGCCGGCCCCACGCGCCGACGCCGTCGTCGTCCTTGACCCGGTCGGACTCGAGAAGATCGATCATCGTGTCGTCGTGGTCGACCATCTCCAGGCTGATGCCGTAGTCGTTGGGCGACTTCCAGTGGATGAGCCAGTGGAGGCGGTCCTGCGTGCCGAACGCCTCCTCGTAGCAGAAGAAGGAGGCCCCGTTGAGGTCGGAGTCGTTCATGTGACGGACGACTTCGGAGAAGAACTGGCGGCCCTCGGCCCGGTGGCTGTACTTGAGCTGGGCGTTGCGGGCGATGATGAAGCCCGAGTTGCCCGAGTGCAGCACCTTGTCGGCGGGGACGGAGGTCTGGTGCTGCGCCGGCCTGATCCGGCCCGTGTCGAGGGTGGACACCGCCGTGTCTGACATTGCGCGATCCCTTCTCGAAGATCGGCGCGCGCCTGACGGATCTGCCCGCCGAGCGCGTGCGCCGCGTTCGGAGGAGACGATGGGGAACTGCGGCAGACGCTACTTGGCCAGGTCAGGGCGTGTCTGCGCAATGTTGCGCAAGGAAAGGGGGCCCGATCGTTGATCGGGCCCCCAGGGATGCGACGGGTCAGCTGGAAGACCAGGGCTCAGCCGGAAGGCGGCGGCTCAGCGGAAGACGACGGCTCAGCGCGAGCTGTTCACACGGCCGCCCTGCTCGGCGCCGGCTCGCTCCCGGCTGTCGGCGTCCGGCGGCGCGTGGCGCACGCCCTGCTCGGCGCCGGCCCGACCCTGGCCGTCGCCGTTCGGCGTCGTCCCCCCGAGGGGCTGCTCGTGCTGCCGGGGTTGCTCGGGCCGCTCGGGCTGCTTGTCGCCTGCCGCCTGCGGGGCGCCGTCGGCGGGCGGGGGCACCTGCCGGGGCGGCACCTCGCGCAGGAACAGCGACACGACCAGCGCGAGCACGACCACGGGCACGGCGACCAGGAAGACGTCGTCCAGCGCCTGCGCGAACGCGGCGAGCACGTGACCCCTGACCGGCTCCGCCAGCCGATGGACGGCCTGCACGTCGTCGGCCGCGACCCGCACGCCGCCCGCCTCGTGGGCGAGGTGGCGGGCCAGGCCGGAGCTGAAGACCGCGCCGAGCACCGCCGTGCCGACGGCCGCGCCCATCCGCTGGAAGAAGTTCGCCGCCCCGGTGGCCGCCCCCAGGTCGCGCATCTCGACGGCGTTCTGCACGGCGGTCAGGACGGGCTGCATGGTCAGGCCGGTGCCCGCGCCGAACACGAACGAGAGCACGGCCACCCACCAGTACGCCGTGTCCACGGCGAGGCGCGACAGCGGCAGCATCGCCAGCACCAGCAGCACCGAACCGAGCACCGGGAAGACCTTGTAGCGGCCGGTGCGGGTGATGAGGTTGCCGGAGACGGCGGTGGCGATGATGATCCCGAACATCGCCGGCAGCATCGCCAGGCCGGCCGTCGTGGGCGACATGCCGGACACGACCTGCAGGTACACCGGCAGGAACACGATGCCGCTGAACATCGCGGCGCCGGCGAGGAACCCGAACACGTTCGCCACCCGGAAGACCGGGTTGCCGAACAGCCGCAGCGGGATGACGGGCTCGGCCGCGCGCCGCTCGACCACGACGAACAGCACGGCGGCGACGGCGAAACCGGCCAGCAGGGCGAGCGACCCCGGAGCGGCCCAGCCGTACTCCTCGCCGGCCCAGTCGAGGTAGAGCAGCAGCGCGGTGACACCGGCGACGATCAGCGCCGCGCCGAGGTAGTCGACGTGGTGTTCCCTGCGGGTCACCGGCAGCCGGAGGACGGCCGCGACGACGGCCAGCGAGACGAGGCCGACCGGCACGTTCACCCAGAAGATCCAGCGCCACCCCGGCCCATCGGCCAGCCAGCCGCCGAGCAGCGGGCCGCCGAGGCTGGCCAGGGCGAAGACCCCGGCGAAGTACCCCTGGTAGCGGCCCCGCTCACGGGGCGGCACGACGTCGCCGATGACGGTCAGCGCCAGCGCGAACAGCCCGCCGCCGCCCAGGCCCTGCAGGGCCCGGAACGCGATGAGCTGCCCGACGTCCTGGGCCAGGCCGCACAGCGCCGAGGCGACCAGGAACGACCCGATCGCGGCCATGAACGTCGACCGCCTGCCGTACAGGTCGGAGATCTTGCCCCACAGCGGGGTCACCACCATCGATGTGACGAGGTAGGCGGTGACCACCCACGAGAGCATGTCCATGCCGCCCAGGTCGCTCACGATGCGGGGCAGCGCGGTGCTCACCACGGTCTGGTCGAGGGCGGACAGCAGCATGCCGGCCATCACGCCGGCCACCGCCAGCCGGACCTGCGCGGCGGACAGGGCGGAGGCCGCCTGCCCTGCGGGGGGTGCGCCGCTGGCTGTGGTGCTCATCGTTTCCTCCCGTCTGGTACGGAACGTGGTCTGCGGACTGCGCCGCCGCCCGGATCGCCCTCCGCTCACTCGCGAGGACCTCTCGGGACGGGCCGCCGTGCGGACCTCGGTCCTACTCGGTGAAGGAGAGCTCGAGCAGCGACGCGACGAGCTCGTCCTCATTCTGACTGGTGTCCTCACCGCGCGCGGTCCCGGCGGTCGGACCGGTCGCCGTCGCCGTCGGCTCGGCCTCCCGGCCGAGCCAGAGCCGCTTGCGCCGGAACACCGGGGCGGGCAGCGGCTCGCGGGGCGCCGGAGCGCCGTCGCGCAACCGCGGGTCGAGCTGGGCGGCGACGAGATGGGCGTTGGTGCCGCCGAGCCCGAACGAGCTGAGTCCTGCCACCCGCGTCCGCTCCCCCGGCGCCCAGGTGCGCAGCCGGGTGTTCGGGAAGAACGGCGAGGCGTCGAAGTCGAAGCGCGGGTTGGGGGTCTCGCAGAACAGCGTGGGCGGGATCTGGCCGTGCTCGACGGCGAGCACCACCTTGATCAACCCGGCCACACCTGCCGCGCTGAGCAGGTGGCCGACGTTCGACTTGACGCTGCCGATCGCGCACCAGCCGGTCTGGTCGCTGGTCTCGCGGTACACGTCGGTCAGCGCGCGCAGCTCGATCGGATCGCCGATGAGGGTTCCGGTTCCGTGCGCCTCGACCATGCCGATCTCGTCGGCCCGCCGGCCCGCCGCCGCCAGGGCCTTCCTGATGACGTCGGCCTGGGCGGCCGGGTTCGGCGTGGTGATGCCCATCGTGTGGCCGTCGTTGTTCACGGCCACAGCCTCGATGACCGCGTGGACGCGGTCGCCGTCCGCGAGCGCGGCGGCCAGCGGCTTGAGCAGCACCGCCCCGCACCCCTCGCCCGGCACGAACCCGTCGGCCCGCTCGTCGAACGTGGCGCAGCGGCCCGACGGGGAGATGGCCCGGGCGGCGCTGAACTCCAGGTAGTGCTGCTCGTCGAGCAGCACCTCGACGCCGCCGGCCACGGCGATCTCGGCGTCGCCCGCCAGCAGGGCACGGCACGCGAGCTGCACACTGACGAGCGAGGAGGAGCAGGCGCTGTCGACGACCAGGTTGGGCCCGCGGAAGTCGAAGTGATGGGCGACGTGGGCCGCGATGAAGTTCTGGTCCGACTGCAGCACGGCGGGGCGCAGCCCGGCCCGTCTGCCGTAGGAGGAGATGCGGCCGCCGACGAACACGCCGACGTCCCGCCCCCACAGCTCGGCCCCGGTGTACCCGGCGTCGGCCAGGCAGGTCGCGGTGGCCTCCAGGAACAGCCGGATGCCGGGGTCGAGGCAGGTCGCCTCCTCGTCGCCCATGCCGAAGTACGCCGCGTCGAAGTCCTCGATCCCGTCGAGGAAGCCGCCCCATTTGCTCAGCGACCTGCCCACGGCCGGGACCGGGCTGTACAGCCGCCGATGGTCCCACCGGGACGCCGGCACCTCGGTCACCGAGCAGCGTCCCGACAGCAGGTTGGCCCAGTAGGTCTCCACGTCGGGCGCGCCGGGGAAGCGGCAGGCCATCCCGATCACCGCGATCTTGCCGGCCGTCGCGTCGTCCCTCCCCACACCGGAGGGCGGTACGGCCCGCTCCACCGCGGTCACGGGACCGGCGTCCGGCATCGGGCCCGGGCCGGGCTCCGGAAGCACACTGCCGCCGCTGACTCTGGGGCCGGGCTCCGGAAGCCGGCCGGGATCGGGTTCCGGGGCGAACCGGGCCAGGTAGGCGGCGAGGCGTTCCAGCGTGGAGTGGTCCAGCAGGACGGACGGCTCCAGCCTTCGGCCCAGGTGCTCCTCGATCTGCTGGAGCAACTCGCCCAGCATGACCGACTCGACGCCGAGCTCGGCGAAGTCGGCGGTGGGATCGAGGTCCCCGGCCGGGAGCCCCACGTTGCGCGCGAACAGCTCCACCAGCCACGCGGGCGGGCGGCCGCCGCTCGCGCCCGCGCTCACCGGCATCCGCGCCACGGACGGCTCGGAAGGCACGGACGGCCCGGAAGGCACGGGCGGCCCGGAGGGCACGGGCGGCACGGACGCGTCCCGCGCCGCGGCGGCCACGCCGGTGGCGGCGTCGCCGATGAGGGCGGAGGCACCTGCTTCCCGGTCGGCCCAGGGCCCGGCGGAGGGACCGGCGGAGGGACCGGCGGAAGCCTGACCGGTCAGGAGCAGGGCGCCGGGATCGGGCGCGACGCCGCGCAGCGGCGGGCAGGGCAGCACCGAGGCGCCGTCCTGCAGGGCGCCCGCGGGCAGGGCGAGCACGCGCTCCAGCACCCGCAGGCCCTCCGCGTCGCCGAGGCTGTCGAGCCCCACGGGTTCGCAGACGTTGGGACCGCCGCGTCCCGACCCGCTCTCGCGCCACATCGGCCAGTTCACGGAGCGGAACGCGCCGTGGCCCTGTCGGGCCTTGCCACTCACGTAGAAGTCCATGAAGGCGTTGGCGGCGGCGTAGTCCGCCACTCCGGCGGCGAGCCGGGGCACTGCCGCGCACACCGAGGAGAACGTGAGGAAGAACGCGGGCCGGTCGGTCTCGCAGACTTCGGCCAGCGCCTCCAGGCCGTCGGTCTTCGGTTCCAGCACGGCCCGCATCTCGACCGCGCCCTTGTGGGCGAAGACCGGGGTGCCCCGGCCGACCCGCCCCGCGCAGTGGACGACGCCGGCCACGGGGCCCCACGCGCCACGGACCGATCGCATGAACGCGGCGAGCCCGGCCCTGTCGGAGAGCTTCCCGGTGTGCGCCCGCACTTCGGCGCCGAGGCGCTCCAGCTCGCGCACCGTCGCGACGGCGGCGGCCGAGGGCTCGGGCAGCGACGGGTCGTCCCACCGCTCCTTCGGCGGCAGCGACCGCGCGCCCACCAGGACGATCCGGCGGGCGCCCCGTTCCACCAGGTGGCGGGCCACCCGGGCGCCGATGCCCCGGGTCGCCCCGCTCAGCACGTACGGCGCGTCCGCCGCGAGCCGCAACGGCGCGTGCGGCGCCTCGACCGGCACGAGCCGGGGCTCGTGACGCCGTCCCGCGCGGTGGCAGACCTCGCCATAGCGGCCGGGGTCGCCCCACTCGTCCAGCACCTGCCGGGCGACCTCGGCCGCCCGTGAGGCGGGCACGTCGGTGTCGAGCACCGTCGCGCGGACCTTGCCGTACTCCGCGCCGAGCATGCGGACGAATCCGGCCATGCGGGCGCCGGCGAGTGTGGCGGGAGCGCCCGGCGCGCCGAGCAGCCCCCGGGTGACGTGGACGACGCGCAGACCGGCGGCGTGCCGGTAGGACACGAGTTGCTGCAGCATGGCCAGTCTGGCCTGCCACCGCCCCGGTCCCGGGGCGTCGAGGTCGCACAGGTCCACCCATCCGGCCAGGCCGGGATGCCGGGCCAGCAGAACGCCGACGGCCTCGACCGCGCCCGCCTCGTCGTCGTACGAGAGCACGCCGCCGTCGCCGGAAGCAGGGCCGGAAGCGGGGCCGCATCCGTTGCCGCCGGGATCAGGATGGGCGGCGCCTTCGCGGACCAGCAGCACCCGTCCCCGGTCCGCGGCGCGGGCCAGTTCGCGCGCCACGTTCTCGGTCCGGTCGTCGAAGACGCACAGCAGCGGCCCCTCGGCGGAGGCGGGGACGCGTGCGGGGTCGGCGGGGACCCACTCCTTTCGGTAGAGCGGGATCTCCCGGTCCGCCTGAGGTCCCTCACCCGTCTCCCGCCCATAGGACACCCCCGGCGCCTGACGGTCGTCGGCGGAGCCCGCGACCGGCGTCACGGCGTCGGGCTCGTACGGCCGCTCGGGCAGCCAGCACCGCATGCGGGCGAAGGGATACGACGGCAGGGCGATGACGCGCGGTGAGAAGCCCTCGGCGTCCCGGTCGCCCTGCTCCGGATGGGAGGTCCAGGAGCGCCGGAGGTGGGGCCGGTGCAGGCGCGGCCAGTCCACCCGGCCGCCGCCTGCCCAGTGGGCGGCGATCTCCCGCAGCTCGTCCTCGCCGAATCCGGGGGCGTACGCGGGATCGGAAGCGGGATCGGAAGCGGAGTGCGTTCCCGTGACGGGAGCGTGCCCGGCGCCGGGTGCCGGGACGCGCGGGAGCACGGGTCCCGGCTCCTGCCCCGGGCCGGGGGTGCGGCCCCGCAGCACGCCCGGTGGTTCCTCCCCGGCGGCGACGCGCTCCAGGAGACCGGCCGCCTCCCGGGAGTCCGCCGTGACCAGGGCGAGCCGTTCGCGCAGCGGTTCTCGGCCGGCCTGCAGCGTGTAGGCGACGTCGGCCAGGTCGTGGCGGCCGCCCGCGTCGCGGAGCCAGGCCGCCATGCGGCCCGCCAGCCGCCGCAGGGCGTCCCGATCCTGCGCCGAGAGCACCAGCACCTGCGGGCGTCCGGCCGGCCGCCCGGTCGCGAAGCGGGGCCGCTCGGGGACGTCCGCGTACTCCTCCAGGACGACGTGGGCGATCGTCCCGCCGGCCCCGAAGGAGCTGACGCCGGCCCGGCGCGGCAGCGGACGGCCATAGCCGTCCTCACGCTCCGGCCAGGGCGCGGCCTCACGCTGCACCCGGAACGGCACGCGGTCCCAGGCGATCTTCGGGTTGAGCTCCTCGGCGTGCAGGGACGGCGCGAACGTGCGGTGCCGCATCTGGAGCACGACCTTCGTCAGGCCCGCGATGCCCGCGGCGGCCTCCACGTGACCGATCGACGACTTGACCGAGCCGATCGCGACGGCGCCGGGGGGAAGGCCGGCGTCGCCGAAGGCCCGCATGAGCCCGTCGATCTCGATGGGGTCGCCCAGCGCCGTTCCGGCTCCGTGCGCCTCCAGGTAACCGATGGTCGCCGGGTCTACTCCCGCGTCCCGCAGCGCGTCGCGCACCATCTCGCCCTGCGCCGCGGGGTTGGGCACGATCCAGCCGTTGGTCCTGCCCATGTGGACGACGGAGGTGCCGCGGATCACCGCGTGCACGCGGTCGCCGTCCTCCAGCGCGCGGCGCAGCGGCTTCAGCACGACGACGCCGACGCCCTCCGACGGCACGAACCCGTCACCGCCCAGTCCGAAGCTGCGGCAGCGCAGGTCGGAGGCGGTCAGCTTCATGCGGCGCTGCTGGATGAACTTGTTCGGGTGCAAGGACAGGTTGACCGCGCCCGCGATCGCCATCTCGGCCTCGCCGCGACGCAGCGCCTGCACGGCCAGGTGGATGGCGACGAGCGAGGACGAGCACATCGTGTCGACGGTCATGCTGGGCCCGCGCAGGTCGAAGTGGAACGAGACCCGGTTGGCGATGCCGCCGATGGCCGACCCCGAGTCCTGGGGGGTGCCCCGCAGGGTCTGCTCGACGCCGAAGAAGGGATACTCGTTGTACATCGAGCCCGCGTACACCGCCACCCGGGAGCCGTGCCGCTCGCGCAGCCGCCGCCGGGGGTAGCCGGCGTCCTCCAGCGCCTCCCAGGTCACCTCGAGGAACAGCCGCTCCTGCGGGTCCATGAGGGCGGCGTCCCTGGGTGTGATGTTGAACAGCAGCGGGTCGAACATGTCGACCTCGTCCAGGAACCCGCCCCACATGATGTCGGCGGGCCAGCCGGGGCGGCGCCGCGCGGCCGGCAGCGGCCCGACGCAGTCACGCCCGGAGACCAGGTTCTCCCAGAACCGGTCGAGGTCGGGCGCGTGCGGATACCGTCCGGCGATGCCGACGATGGCGATCGCCCGGTCGTCCCCGTCGAGTTCGCCTTCCCCGCGCCGGTCGTCGCGGGCCGCGAGCGCCCCCTGCCGGAGCCGCGCCTCTCCGTCTCCGGCATCCGCGGGCCGTGCCTCCGAGCCCTGCGCCTCCCCGTTCCCGGCATTGTGGTGCCGTGCCGCCCAGTCTCGTGCCGCCCAGTCTCGTGCCGCCCAGTCTCGTGCCGCCCAGTCTCGTGCCGCCCAGTCTCGTGCCGCCCAGTCTCGTGCCGTCCAGTCCAGCGCCTCCGGCTCGGCCGGCCCGCCGTCCCCTTGGGCGTCGCCGTGTCCGCTCCCGGACGCGGACGCCGTACGGCCCGCATCGTCCGCGAGCCAGGGACCGTCGAGATCGAGGAGCGCTCCCGCCACCCCGGCGAGGTCGCGGTGCTCGAAGAAGAGCGTCGGGGAGACCTCGCCCAGGTCGCGCGCCAGCGCGTCGTTCAGCCGGGCCACGATGTACGACGTGAGCCCGTAGTGCTCCAGCGGCACATAGGCGTGCAACTGGTCCACCGGAATGCAGGAGACCTCGGCATACCGCGCCTTGAGGTAGTCCTCCACCCGGGCGCGCAGGAGGGGGTCGTCCGCGGGAGCACGGCCGGGGCCGGCCCCGCCCCCGGACGCGTCCATGCCCCCGGAAACGTCCACGCCCGCAGGAGCGTCCACGCCGCCAGAAGCGCCGCCGGCGGAAGCGGCGGCGGGCCCGTCCCCGGCAAGGGCCCGGGCGGTCTCCGTCCGCGGGTTGTCGGAGGGCGGTCCGTCGAAGGGATACGTGGGCAGCGGGACGCGGGCGCCCGGCACCGGCCAGCAGTCCTCCCACGCCACGTCGTGCCCGGCCAGCCACGCCGCCGCGGCCTCCGTCTCGGAGAGGGCTCGCCCATCGGCCCCCGCCGCGGCATGGCCCGCCTTCGCGGTCCCGGACCCGACCGACGCCCCGCCGGAAGAACGGCCCGCCGCCGGGGTCGCGGACGTGCCGGGGACGCCCGGCGGCGGGGCCACCGCCGTTCTCAGGGCGGGGTGGTCGCGACCGGCCACCTGGGCGTCCAGGGCCACGGCCAGTGTCTCCAGGTCGGCGCAGCGGACGGCCAGCCGATGGGACATCGCCACCCGGCCCGTCTGCAGGGTGAACGCGACGTCCGCCAGCGCGGGGGCCGTGCCGGCGGCGCGCGCCGCGACCAGATGGTCACGCAGCCGCCGGGCGTAGCGGCTGAGGTGTTCCGCACTCGCGGCCGACAGCACCACCACGTGCGTGCGGGGTCCGGGCGGCGCCGCCCGGCCGTCTTCCGGGTCCGGGGCCGAGGAGGCTCCCCGGCCGGTGGCCCAGGGGTCGAGCCGTTCGGGCTCTGTCCAGGTCATCTCGCCTCACAGATGCGTCGACGGTCGGTCTTCGGGTGTGGTCACGCGCCCGCCGGGAGGGGCCGGGCGCCGGGCGGCGCCAGTGGCGTCAGGCGCCGGCCGAGCAGGTCGGCCGCGGCCTCCATGAGCCGCTCCGCCTCCACCTGCGCCGCCTCCACCTGCGCCGCCTCCACCTGGCCACCCGCGGGGAGGTGCGGCGGACCTGCCGGTGCGCGGCCGCCCGCGCCGCGGGGCTCGACGTGGCGGGCCGCGACCACGAAGTCGGCGCCCAGCACGAACGCGACGGCGGCGGCCTCCGGTGTCGCGCACGCCGCCCCGACCCGGACGTGGTGTCCGTGGGCGGACACCACCTCGTCGCGGCGGCGCAGCGCCTCGGGCAGCCGGACCTCCAGCCCCGGGCCCTCGGACGAGCAGTCGAGGCAGACGTCCTCGCTCACGGGCAGACGCCGGGCGACCTCCACCTCGGCGGGCGTGAGCGCTCCCCGGGCCGACAGCTCGGCCAGGATCGGCTCCGCCGGGGGCCGCATCAGCCGTTCCGCCAGGTCGGGGGCCGCCACCCGGGCGACGAGCCGGTTGGGCGCGACAGGCCGACCGGCGGCGTCGCGGCAGGCCCCCGCGAAGCGGAAGCGCACCACCTCGGGCGGCGCCTGGTCTCCGAGGGTCACGTGCAGGAAGCGCACGCCGTAACGCAGGCACAGGCCGGCCACGCGCTCCTGCTCCGCCTCGTCCCCGCCCGTACGGCGGGCGTCCAGGGCGACGCCGTACGGCGCGCCGGGACCGAGGTCGCGGCGCAGGCGCTGGACGGCCCGCTCGACGTCGCCGGCGGACAGGCCGTCCACGCCGAGGAAGGCGAGCACGCCGCGCCGGGCGGTCCGGGTGACCTCGTCGGCCGAACCCGCCGCGCCCGCGTCCTCCAGCGCCGCGCATGCCAGGCGCGTGCCGTAGTCCCTCCTGAACTCCGCCGAGCCGAGGCGTTCCACCGGGACGCGGTACGGCTCTGCGCCGGAATCTGTACCGATTCCGGCCCGGACGGCCGGCCCGGCGGAGGCGGGCGTGGACGCGACGAGGTGTCCTTCGGCCTTGCGCCACAGTTTGGTGAGCACCTGCCCGGGGCCGATCTCGCGGACGTCGCGCACGCCCTGCCCGGCCAGGTAGACCATGGTGTCCCACCACCGCACCGGGCTGCGCACCTGCCGCGCGAGCAGGTCGGGCAGGGTCTCCGGCCGGTGCGGGCGGGCGGTCACGTTCGAGACGACCGGCACGCGCGGCGGGGCGAAGTCCACCGTGCGCAGGTATTCGGCGAACGCCGCGGCGGGGAACGCCATGTACCGCGAGTGCGCGGCGATGCTCACGTTGAGCAGCACGCACTTGCCGGCGCCCGCACCGCGCAGGACGGCGGCGAGCGCGCGCACCGAGTCCTCGGGGCCCGACAGCACGACCTGGTCGGGGGAGTTGTGGTTGGCGAGGTCGACGTCGGTGGCGCCCTCCTCGGCCAGCACCTCGCGCAGCCGGTCGACCGGCATCCCGACGACGGCGAGCATGCCGCCGCCCCGGGCGCGGGCCATCAGCTCGCCGCGCCGCCGCACGATCCGCAGGCCGGTCTCGAAGTCGAAGCATCCGGCGGCGTGCAGCGCGGCGATCTCGCCGAGACTGTGCCCGGCGAGGTAGGCGGGGGCGGGCCCCTCCTCCAGCGCCGCCCGATGGGCGAGCGCGGCCACGGCGAACAGCGCCGGCTGGACGTATCGCGTGTCGTGCTGGAGTCTCTCCTCGTCTCCCGCGCACAGACGGCGCAGCGAGACCCCGATGATCTCGTCGGCCCGGGCGACCAGATCCGGGTAGCGGTCGAGCAGCCCGGCGCCCATGCCCTGGCGCTGCGCCCCCTGCCCCGGGAAGATCCAGGCGACGCTCATGTGCCCCTCCTTCCGTCCGCGTCCGTGAGCGGGCGTGTCCCACCCCCCGCGCCGGTCTCCCACGGCATCCGCTGGTGCAGGGTGAAGGCGGCGATCCGGTCCCGTACGGCCGGAGCCGCCATCAGGCGGGCGAACTCGGCGGCGGCGACGCGGCCGGTCTCCTCGGTCACCGGCCAGAGCAGGCCGAAGTACCGCTTGGCCTCCCCGATCGCCTCGGGGGCCACCTTGGTCAGCCGGAACGCCAGGCGGCCGAGCGCCGCGGCCGGGTCGTCGCACACCTCGTCGACCAGCCGGTCGCGGTGCGCCTCCGCCGCGGACACGGGCTTGGTGGTCAGCGTCATCGCGTACGCCGGTTGGAAGCCGGTGCGCCGCACCAGGAACGGCAGGACCGCGCACGGCAGCAGCCCCCACAGCGCCTCGGGCAGGCTGAACGTGCTGCGGGGCGTGGCCAGCACGAGGTCGCAGGCCGCCGCCAGCCCGACCCCGCCCCCGGCGGCCTGACCGTCGACCTCCGCCACCACCACCCGGGGCGTCGTGCTGATCCTCCGCAGGAGGGCGTGGAAGTCCGCCACGCCGCCGTCGCCCTCGGGCGCGTCCACCGCCTCGGCGAGGTCCATGCCCGTGCAGAACACGCCCGGGCGGCCCGCGAGCACGACGATCCGGCAGTCCGGCCGGTGCTCGGCCTCGTCGAGGGCGTGCCGGATCTCGGCGATCGTACGGGCGTCGAGACCGTTGCGCCGGTCCGGCCGGTCGAGGGTCACCCGCATCATGTCGGGGGACGCCTCGACACGGATGCCCCGATAATCCATGATCATCTCCATCGGCGGCGAGGACGACGATCCGGTTCTACCGCCGGCCGGGGGCCGCGTCTGCTCACCATTGAGCAGGCCGCGTCGCCGCTTGCGGGGGACGATTGCGGCGGCGCGTCCCCGGAAGCGGGGAGGCGGGGAGACAGACGGCGGCGGGATCGGAGGCGGGCCGAGCGGTGACGCTGACGGGACGGGCGACGGCCTCTGCGGACGGAAGGGACTCGCCGGAGCCGCGGATCAAGGCGGGCGAGGCGCACGTGTGGGTGGCGGACCCGGACGCGCTCGACCGGGACGGGACGCTCGGCGGCTACCGCGCGACGCTGTCACAGCCGGAGCGGGACCGGGCCGCCGCCTTCCGGTCGGAGGCGGACCGGCTGGCGTTCGAGGCCGCGCACGGCCTGGCCCGAGCCGCGCTGACCTGGTGCGCGCCCGCCGTCGCCGCGGACGCGTGGCGGTTCACGACCACGCCCCACGGCAGGCCGGAGATCGCCGGCCAGCCGCCCCGCCGACCGCTGCGGTTCAACATCTCCCACACCGCCGGACTGGTGGCCTGCGTGGTCACGCTGGGCGCCGCCTGCGGGGTGGACGCCGAGCGCGTGCACCGCCGGGCCGACCCGCTGCGGCTGGGCCGCCGGGTCTGCTCGCCCGCCGAGTACGCCCGGCTCGTCCCGCTCGACGACCCCGACGCCCGGGCCGACCTGTTCTTCCGCTACTGGACGCTGAAGGAGGCGTACGTCAAGGCACGCGGATACGGGATGACGCTGCCGATGAACGAATGCGACTTCGAGATCGCGGCGTCCGTCCCGGCGGGGACGCCCGCGACGGTGGAGGGGCGGAGCGTGGCCACGCCCGCGACGGTTGAGGGGCGGAGCGTGGCCCGGTTCGGGCCGCGGCTGCGCGACGATCCGGCCCGGTGGCGCTTCGCCCAGTGGCGGCCCGGCCCGCGCCACCTGCTCGCCCTCGCCGTACGGCGGGAGCCCGGCCTGCCCTGCGCGGTCGTCGTCCACCCGGCCCCGCCGCCCGTGCCGTAGAGGCGAGGCGTTCAGCAGGCCCGTTCAGGAGGTCACGGACAGCAGGCGGCGCAGGTCGGTCCTGAGGGCGTCGATGAAGTCGGGCCGGACGCCCTTGAGGTAGAAGTGGTCGCCCGCGAACACGCGGAGGGTGAAGGGGCCGGTGGTCACCTCCCGCCAGGCCAGCATCTCCTCGGGCGTGACCTCCGGGTCGGCGTCCCCCGTCAGCCCCGACACCGGGCAGGACAGCGGCGGCCCGGGGAGGGGCCGGTAGGTCTCGTTCAGCGTGAAGTCGGCCCGCATGCCGGGCACGAACAGCCGCAGCAGGTCGGGCTGCCGCAGCACCTGGCCGGGGATGCCGTTCAACCGGGCGACCGCCGCCACGAACTCCTCGTCCGGCAGGCCGTGCAGGTCGGCGCGGCGTTTGGGCAGGTGCGGGGCCCGGCGGCCGGACACGACCAGCCCCGCGGGCGGGGCGGCCGGGCCCGCGGACAGGCGGCGGGCCACCTCGTAGGCCACCGCCGAGCCCATGCTGTGGCCCATCAGCGCGTACGGCCGGTCGAGATAGGGCAGCAGGCCGTCCACCACGGCGGGGACGAGCTCCTCCATCCGCGTGTACGGCCGCTCCCGCAGCCGCCACTCGCGACCCGGCAGGACGACCGGGCAGATCTCGACCTCCGGCAGCAGCAGCGGCCGCCACGGCCGGAAGAAGCCGGCCCCTCCGCCCGCGTGGGCGAAGCAGAACAGCCGGGCCGGCGCGTCCTCTCGCCCGGCGTCGCTGCTCAGCCATGCCGGCGGCGCCGGCTCCGGCCCCTTCGGGTACGCCTGCGCGATCGTCACGCGACCACCTCCTCCCCTCGTCCGTCATCCGGCGGAGCGCAGCACGACGTGAGCGTAGGACCCGCTGGCGCCGAGCGCGTTGACCAGGGCGCGCAGCGGCTCCCCCGCGCGGCGCGGACGCCACGGCTCACGCCGGTCCGCCAGGCGCAGCGGCAGGTCGTCCCAGGACACCAGCCCGCCGGTCCGCCCGGCCAGGGTGGGCGCGATCTCCCGGTGCGCGAACTGCAGCAGCACCTTCGCGAGCTGCGACATCCCGGCGGCCGACTCCAGATGGCCGATGTTCGGCTTGACCGTGCCCACGGGCACGCCGCGCCCGCCATCCCCGGCCGTCCCGGCGAAGACCTCCGCGAGCGCCTCGATCTCGGCGGCGTCGGCGACGCTCGCCCCGGCGGCCGCGCACTCGACGTACCCGATCTCCTCCGGCGTACGGCCGGCGCGGCGCAGCACCTGCCGGATCGAGTCGGCGAGCGCCGGACTGTTGGGCGCGCCGAAGCGCACGCTCCGGCCGGAGTGGCCGATCCAGGTGGCCTCGACGACCCCATGGGCGGTGTCGCGGTCCCGCGCCGCCGCCGCGGCCGGGCGCAGCAGGACGGCGCCCGCCCCCTCGCCGAGCACCCACCCCGAGGACGCGGCGTCGAACGCGCCCGCGGAGCCGTCGGGCGACACGAGCCCCAGGGCCGACAGCACCTCCGCGTGGTAGGGGTGGCAGACCAGGTTGACCCCGCCCACCAGGGCGGCGTCGCACTCGTCCCTGCGCAGGCTCTCCACCGCCAGGTGCAGGGCGGTCAGCGACGACGAGCACGAGGTGTCGACGGCGACGCTCGGCCCGCGGAAGTCGAAGAAGTGCGAGACCCGGTTGGGGATGTCGGAGGCCATGGCGGTGACGGCCGGCGGCTCGCCCCGCCGCCACGCGTCCGCGCCCGCCTGCCGGTGGTCGTGCCACATCACGCCGGTGAACACGCCGACGCGCGGCGCGGCCCGGCGCAGCGAGCCGGGCGTGTGCCCGGCGTTCTCCAGACACTCCCACATGACCCGCAGCATCATCCGCAGCTGCGGGTCGAGCGTGCGGGCCTCGGCCGGCGAGATGTGGAAGAACAGGCTGTCGAAGTCGCCGGCGTCGGGGAGGAAGCCGCCGGTCAGGCCAGTGCCGCCGGCGGTCCGGCCGGCCGGCATGGGGCCGAACGCCTGCCGTCCCTCGGCGAGGCCGCGCCAGAGCTCCGCCAGGTCGGCCGCGCCCGGATAACGCCCGGCGACCCCCACGACCGCGATCTCCGCCGCGCGCCGCCCGTCCGAGGCGGGGACGACGGGCGCGGCGAGCCGGTCGAGGCGGGCGGCGCCGAACACCGGCCGCTCCCCCGAGGCGGCGACCGGGGGCACGGGCCGGGCGGGCACGCCGCCGAGGAACGACTGCAGGAACCGGTGCCCGTCGCCCAGGCGCAGCCGTTCGCGGATCGGCTCGAAGGCCACCGCCCCGACGGGGCAGAGCCCGACGCCGCACGCCGCCTGGCCCATCATCAGGAGCTGGCCCAGGTATCCGGCCTCCAGGGCCAGGTAGCGCGGGGCGTCGTCGCCGTACAGGGGCGCGATGCCGTCGAGCTGCCCGACCAGGTACAGCTCGAAGCAGGCCTGGTCGTAGACGGGCCGGTTGTAGTAGAAGTGCGCGGAGCGGCCGATCCCGTCCGCCGATCCGACCAGTTGCAGCGCGTGCTCTCCCGGCCGGTAGTAGTACAGCCCGGCGGCCACGCCCTCCACGCGGCGCACGTGCAGGTATACCTGGACCGAGTAGGTGTCCCCCGCCGAGGGGTAGAGCCGCCGGCCCCGCTCGCCCGGCGCCGACGTGCGCAGCAGGCTGAGGAATCGGCAGAAGTCGTCGTAGGGCAGCGCCGCCTCGGCGAACTCGCGGTGGCTGCCGCGCCAGTCGTAGTGCTCGGGCGCGAACTCTGCCGCGTCGAGCGGGACGATCCGCTCCCCCGCCAGCCGGGGTCGCTCACCCCACCGGCCGGCCTTGAACGCGGCCCGCTCCTCCGGCGAGAAGAAGTCCACGCTTCCCGCGGCGGGCGCCCCGCCCGCGTCGCCGTCGCCGGGCCCGGACGCAGCCCGCTCGGCGCCGTTCGTGTCCAGCGCGGGATGCGGAACGCCGGACCTCGCGACGCCGTCGACGGCCGGCAGGTCCGGCGACGGGCCCGGCGTCGCGGAGCCGTCCGACACGGAGCCATTCGACACGGAATTATTCGACGCGGAACTATTCGACATGGAGCCGTTCGACGCGGAGCCGTTCGACGCGGCGGGGGTCGCCTCGGCGGCGCGGGGCCGCGAAGGCCGGTCCGTCTCCCGCGCGTCCGCCGCGGGGATCTCTCCGCCGTCGCCGCCCGAGAGCCGGGCGGCGACGTGCCGGGCGATGGCGGTGACCGTGGGCTCCGACAGGAGCGTCGCCACCGGCACCCGCTGCCGATACCGCTTCTGCAGCTCGCCGGAGACCTGCACGATCGTGAACGACGTGGCGCCCTGGTCCCACAGGTCGTCGTCGGGCCGTACGGCAGGCACGCCCAGCCGTTCGGCGAACAGCGCGGCGATCTCGTCCCGCAGTTCTTCGACGCTCGGCCCGCGCGGCTCCTCCTGCGGCTCCTCCTCCGGGGCCTCCGGTTCGGCCCCGGACTCCTGCGCCGGGCCGGGCGCATCGGTCAGCGGCCACGGCAGTGCGTCCCGGTCGAGCTTGCCGTTCGCGGTGGCGGGGAACGTGCTCACGAAGCCGACGAAGTTGGGCACCATGTATTCGGGCAGCGTCTCGGCCGCGAACGCGCGCAGGTCCCTGACCCCCGGCGGCGTCGGGCCCGACGGCTGCACGTACGCCACGAGCTTGCGATCGCCCGTGTGGTCCGGACGGGCCAGCACCACGACCTCCTTGACCCCCTCGTGCTGCCGCAGCCGGTGCTCGATCTCGCCCAGCTCGACCCGGAACCCCCGGATCTTGACCTGGTTGTCGGCCCGGCCGAGGAAGCAGATGTTCCCGTCGGGGAAGAAGGAGGCCCGGTCGCCGGTCCGGTACATCAGCTCCCCCGGCCGTGGTGAGAACGGGTCGGGCACGAAACGCTGGGCCGTCAGCTCGGGCTGGTTGTAGTAGCCCAGGCTCAGGCACTCACCCGCGATGTAGAGGTCGCCCTCCACGCCGACCGGGCACGGTTCGAGGTGCTCGTCGAGGATGTAGTAGCGGCTGTTGTCGATGGGCCTGCCGTACGGGATGCTGCGCCAGGCGGGGTCGATGTCCCCGACCGGGAAGTAGTTGGACCAGACGGTCGCCTCGGTGGCCCCGCCGAGGCTGACGACGCTCGCTCGGGGGAACACCGCCCGGACCTCCCCGGGCAGGGACAGCGGGGTGTAGTCGCCGCTCAGGAACACCAGCCGCAGGTCGCCGGTGCCCGGCCGGCCCGCGTGCGCGGGAAGCAGCGGGGCGAGCTGGGTGAGCGTGGTGGGTGCCGAGTTCCAGAAGGTGATCGGCTCCCGCAGCAGCACGTCGGCCAGCTCGGCGGGGTCGCGCTGCTCGGTCTCGTCCGCGACGTACAGCGCGGCGCCCCGTCCGAGCAGCCCCAGGATGTCGAACACCGACAGGTCGAAGCCGAGCGAGGTCACGCACAGCCCGACGTCCGCCGGGCCGAAGCCGAACTCGCGGTAGGCCCAGTTCAGCAGGTTGAGCACCGGCCGGTGGGCCACGGCGACGCCCTTCGGCCGGCCCGTGCTGCCGGAGGTGAAGATGACGTACGCCGTGCTGTCCGGGGTGGTGACCGGCGGCGGGTTCTCG
Source organism: Microbispora sitophila (assembly GCF_014892245.1). Taxonomy (NCBI): domain Bacteria; kingdom Bacillati; phylum Actinomycetota; class Actinomycetes; order Streptosporangiales; family Streptosporangiaceae; genus Microbispora; species Microbispora sitophila. The sequence goes on from NZ_JADBGC010000021.1 coordinate 164,968, forward strand.
TCGCCGCGCGGGTCGTCGCGCACCGGGTCGCGGTCGACGCGGACCACCTCGACGCCCACGTCGTGACACGTGGTCTGCGAGGTGGACAGCACCAGCGCCGCCCCCGCGTCCCCGAGCATCACGGCCGCCCGCTCCTTCGGCAGGTACGGCTCGACCGGCAGGTAGACGCCGCCCGCCTTGAGCACCCCGAAGACGGCGGCCACCATGTCGGGCCCGCGCCGCATCGAGATGCCGACCACGGTCTCCGGGCCCACACCGCGGTCGCGCAGCTGCCAGGCGATGCGGTTGGCGCGCCGGTTGAGCTCGGCGTACGTCATCGTGCCGCCACGCCAGCGCAGCGCCACGGCGGCGGGACGCTCCCGGGCCTGCCGTTCGAACAGCAGGTGGACCGGCCCGTCGGCGGGGAATTCGCGGGCCGTGTCGTTCCACTCATAGAGGATCTTGTGCCGCTCGGCGGCGGACATGCCGCCGGGACGCTCCCGCTCGCCGAGGAGGCCCGCCAGCCGGTCCCGGAGGCCGGCGAACGCCGCCTCGGCCGTCTCCTCGGGCAGGTCCGCGGGGTCGAGGTCCCAGCAGAGCTGCAGCCGGTCGCCCTCGCCGACGGCCACGCAGTCGAGCGAGACGTCCGGCGTGCACGTCCGCCATTCACCGGCGACGACCCCCGGCGGCAGCGGGTGGCCGTCGAGGTCGAACACGCTCGTGTAGACGACCGGATGGGCCAGACCGCCGCGCCGGGCGGCGACGCGGCGCAGCTCGGCCAGCCCGCTCGCGCCGTCGGCCGCCGCGTCGGCCACGAGGAGACGCTGGTGGTCGCGTGCCCGCTCCAACAGCGGCGTGTCTCCCGGGACGTGCGGGATCCAGCTCAGCGCCGTGTGCTCTCCCGGCCGGCACGGCTCGGCCCACCCGGGCCACCGTACGACCGTCAGCGCGAACGCGCCGGGCAGCCGGGCGGCCAGCGCCTCGCCGAAGGCGGCCAGGATCACGGCGTCGGCGGACACCCCGGCGCCCTCGGCGATCTCCTTCAGCCGCCGCCATCCCGGCAGCGTCGCCTCCAGCCGCACGCGCCGCCGGCCGCGATCCTCCCCCGCGGCGGGCGAGGGCAGCGCGGGTCCCGGCGGCAGTTCGGTCAGCCGCTCGCGCCAGTACGCGACCTGCTCGGGTGAGGAGGCCGGGCGATGCTCACGCGAGTCGGCGGCGGGCGCGGGATCGGCCGCCGGGTCGGCGTACAGCCGCCACAGCTCGCGCAGCAGGAGATGGATGCTGCGCGCGTCGGCCACTGCCAGGTCGACCGCGACGTGGACGGTGGCCGTCCCCGCGGCACCGGCAGCGTTCCCGCCGGGTGACGGGAACACGCTCGCCGGGGACACGTTCTGCGCGAGGGACGCGCCTGCGTCGCGCGAGCCGGAGGTGCCGCGCGTCACCTGGATCTCGGCGTGCGGCCCCCGTCCGAGCGGGAACGGCCGCACGGACAGCGTCGCGCGGACCGCCTCGGCGTCGAGGCCGGACACGGGGATGTGCCACCGGCGCGGCGCCCTCGACCGCACGAGCAGCCGCCCGTCCACGGTCACGGACGCACGCAGGGGCTCGTAGGCCTCGGCCAGGCGCAGCCACGCCCGCTCCAGGCGGTCCAGGTCGAGGTCGGCCACCTCGAAGGCGTGGTAGACCTGGCAGCCCTCCCCGCCGGACCGCCGGGCCACGTAGTAGGCCTGCTGCAGGTCGTTGAGCGGCAGGACGCGATCGGCGCGGGGGTCCTCGGCCGCCAGCGCGCGCAGCGTGTTCGCGAACCTGGCGAACACCGCCTCGACGCCCGGGTGGAGGCCGTCCGCCACGTCCCAGCGGAAGCGCAGCTCGCCGTCCTGCTCCCACATCTGGTGGTCGAGCCCGACACCGGACGTACGAGTGACGGCGTAGCGGACGTCGCGGCCGAACCCCGGCGGCTCGGCCCGCGCGCCGAGCATGCCGGTGAACACGACGGGCAGCGGCGGCGGGGCTCCACGCCACAGGTGGCGCAGCGCCTCCACGCCGCCGACCGCCGCGTGGTCGAGATCCGACCACAGCAGCCGGTGGACCTCACGCGCCGCCTCGCCCAGGTCCATGCCGTCCAGGGCCGGCATCGGGAAGACCAGGCTGGAGGTGAACGGGCCCACCAGGCGGTCGGCCGCGGCGGGCAGCCGCGCCCGGTCACTGGTCGTCAGCACGAGCGAGAAAGGCGTGCGCGCGCCCGCCCACGCCAGGGTCTCGGCGAACACGGTGAGGACGAGCGCGGTCGGGGACACGTTCCAGGCGGCGGCCCGCTCGCGCAGCGCCCGCCACTCGGCCTCCGTCAGCCCGCCCTCCAGCGGCCGCCGCGGCTGTCCCGACGGCGCCGGGACGTCGGGACCCGCCCCCGCCGCGGGCGCCGCGCTCGCACAAGGCAGGGCCGGGGCAGCAGAGCGCAGGGCCGGGGCAGCACGGCACAGGGCCGGGCCGGGGGGCAGGTCGGCGAGCCGTCGCCGCCAGTGGTCGAGGTCGGCCTGGTGGGCCGGAGTGCGCGTGTGCGCCCGCAGGCGCTCGACGCACTCGCGTACGGTCGGCCCGGCCCCCGGCAGCTCGGGCAGTGGGTCCCCGGGCCGGACGTAGGCGCGCCACCAGTCGGACAGCAGCAGGTCGAGACCGCGGCCGTCGGTCACGACCGCGTCCACGTCGAGATGCACGACGGCCCGGCCGTCGCGCGCCCGGGTCACCTCGAGGGCGAACAGCGGCCAGTCGCCCGGCTCGTGCCGCAGCCGCGTCAGCCGCCCCCTGACCTCGGCCACACGGTCGTCGAGCTCGGCCTCGGCCACCTCGTGGACCGGCATCGTCCAGGGGCTCGCCTCCGGCATCACCCGCTGGCGCCCGTCCTCGATCAGCACGGCCCGCAGCATGTCGTGGTGCGCGACGACCCGTCCCCACGCCTCCTTCAACCGGTCGGGGTCGAGCCCGGCGATCTCGAACTCGCGGTAGAGGTGGCAGCCCACCGGGTCGGGCCCGAGGTCCGGATGCGACCCGGCGACGTACGCCTGCTGCATGGGCGTCAGCGGGAACGGCGCGAACCGGTCCTCAGGCGCGGCCCCCTCGCGCGGCGAGGCCTGGGCCGGCCGCCCGGGCGGTTCGGCCTTGTGCGATTCGGCCTCGTGCGATTCGGCCTCGTGCGATTCGGCCTCGTGCGATTCGGCCTCGTGCAGGCCGTCCACCGGCAGGCCGTCCTCGGGGAGCGCCCCGGCGATTCGCCGGGCCAGGTCGCGCAGGCCCGCCGCGTCGCGCAGCCACTCCAGCGGCAGGTCGGCGCCCAGTTCCTCCTTGATCTCCAGCACAAGGCGGGCCGCCGTCATCGAGTCCAGCCCGTACGCCGCGAGCGGGGTGTCGTCCGCGAGCGTGTCGGCGGAATCCGGGCCACTGTCCGTGCCCGGGTCCGTGCCCGTGCTCGTGCCGGTGGGCAGCGCCGCGGCCAGCATCCGCCGCAGCGCCGCGAGGACCTCGTCCACCGGGGCGTCCACCGGTTCCGCGACCATGTCCCGTGTCGGTCCCATCGCTCTCCCAGTCGTGTGTCGGCGTCGGAGGGTGAAGCGGGCCGGGCGGGGGCATGGAAGGGGCCCGCCGGCGATCGCCGCGGCGAGGGCGTCCGCGGATGACCCGGCGGAGATCCGGCGTGCGATCCGGCGTCGGGCCGTCGCCGCCCGTCCGTACCGAAAAGCTAGGCGGGGGCCCGCCATCGCGCTGCTCAGGATTGAGCAGGCCGCCCCGGCCGCCCCCGCGGCCGGATCGGACGGCTCAGTGGCCCATGCCGAGGCCGCCGTCCACCGGGACGACGGCGCCCGTGACGTAGGACGCCGTCTCCCCGGCGAGGAACACGACGACCCCGGCCACCTCCTCGGGCTCGGCCGTACGGCGCAGCGCGATCTGCCCGAGCACCTCGGCCCGCCGCTGCTCCGTCATGGAGTCGGTCATGTCGGTGCGGACGTATCCCGGGGCCACCACGTTGACGGTGATCCCTCGGGAGCCGAGCTCGCGGGCGAGCGACCGCGCCAGCCCGACCATCCCGGCCTTGGCCGCCGCGTAGTTGGCCTGCCCGGCCGCGCCGGACAGGCCGCTGACGGACGAAATGAAGATCATCCGGCCGCGCCGCATGCGCACCATCGGTCCCACCGCGCGCCGGGCCACGCGGAACGCGCCGGTGAGGTTGGTGTCGAGCACGCCGGTGAAGGCGGCCTCGTCCATCCGCATCAGCAGCATGTCGGCGGTGACGCCGGCGTTGGCGACGAGGACCTCCACCGGGCCGTGCCGCTCCTCCACCTCCGTGAACGCGCGGTCGACCGCCGCCGCGTCGGTCACGTCGCACCGCACGCCGAACAACCCGTCCGGCGCGCCGCTGCCTCGGTGGGTGACCGCCACCCGGTCGCCCTCTTTCGCGAACGCCCGCGCGATGGCCAGGCCGATGCCGCGGTTGCCGCCGGTCACCAGCACCGAGCGATTCACGCCACCTCCTCGCCTCCGGCTCGGAGTGGCATGCGCCAGATGCCGTGCCTACTGATTCGCTCGCTACGCTCGCTCATTCCGTCACCAGTCCCACCGGCCCATCGGGGGGAAGGGGGCCTGGTAGGCGTCCGGCGCGTCGTGCGACACCTTCGTGGAGAACCCGGCCGCCCGGGTGACCTGCCGGGTGAACGCCTGCCTGAACCGGGCGTCGCCCGGCAGCCCCGCCTCGTCCGCGGCCCTCAGCATCAGCTCCACGAACCGGTCGCGCTGCTCGTCGGTGATCTTCAGGCCCTGGTGGGCCCGGAAGATCGCCTCGAACCCGCCGAGCTCGTCGCTGAAACGGCTCGGGCCGCCCATCATCTCGACGAAGAACGCGGTCAGGTTCTCGGCGTGGTGAGAGGACCCGTACTCGAACAGTCTCTTGAGCAGGGGATCGCGCAGCACGGAGTCATGGAAGTGCTCGGCGAACTTGCGCAGTGCCGCCTCGCCGCCGACATGCTCGTACATCGTCGTCATCGCAGCCTCCTCGGAACGCCTGGGCTGGCGTCACCGTAGGCGGCGGACCGTCGCCGATTCTGCTCAAAAGTGGACGAGGGATCAACGGCTGTGCGTCGCGGCGCTGTGGTAGTCGGTGTACGTGTAGGGGTTGTCGAGGATCTTCGTCTCGGGGATGTCGGGGTTCATCCCCTTCTGCCACGCCTCCTCGCCCAGCGTCGAGCGCAGGTACTCGACCGTCCGCTCCACCTCACGACGGGCCGCGGCGAGGTCCACGCCGACCAGGCGGTGCTCGTGCTTCACGACGCGGCCGTTGACGAGGACCGTGTGCACGTCGCCGCGCTGCGCCTGGAACGCGACGTGCCCGTACGGGTTGAGCAGCGGGAACGACACGGGCGACGCGTCGTTCTTGATGAGCACGATGTCGGCCTTCTTGCCCGCTTCGATGCTGCCGAGGTCGTCGGCCCGGCCGATGGCGCGGGCGCCGCCGCGCGTCGCCCAGTCCACCACCTGGTCGGCGCGCAGGCTGCAGTGGGTGACCGTCTCCCCCTTGGCGTGCGCCTGCATGTGCTCCCGCGAGCGGTCGGCGCCGAGCGTGGTGCGCATCGCCGAGAACAGGTCGCCGCTCCACCAGACGCTGGTGTCCATCGACAGCGAGACCGGGATGTCGTGCGCGCGGATGGCCCAGGTGGGCGGATAGCCCTGGCCGGCGCTCTGCTCACTCTCCGTGGAGACCGAGATAGAACCGCCGGTGGCGGCGATGCGGTGGTAGGAGTCCGCCGACAGCGAGGCGGCGTGCACGTACACCGTCTCGGGCGTCATGAAGCCGTGCTCGTACATCAGCCGGATGCCGTCGTCGCTGGTCGCGCCCCACACGCCCGCGTGGGTCGTGACCGGGACGCCGAGGTCGCGGGCCACCTCGAAGGCCGGCTTCTCGGGGAAGCCCGGGTCGCCGGTGACGTCGAAGGCGATCTGGAAGCCCAGCATGTCGTCGCCCGTGATGCGGCGCCGGACGAAGTCGCGGAACTCCGGCGCGCCGGTCCACTCGGCCGGCGGCGCCTGGATGTTGCCGTAGGCCAGCACGAACCGGCCGGGCACCGCTTGCAGCGCGTCCACGGCCGCGTCGGCGTGGTCCACGGTCCGCAGCCCGTGTGACCAGTCCACGACCGTGGTGACGCCGGCGTCGATCGCCTCGATCGCGGCCAGCAGGTTGCCCGCGTGCACGTCCTCCGGCCGCCACAGCTTGCCGTACTCCAGGTAGTACCAGACGAAATACTGCGTCAGCGTCCAGTCGGCGCCGTAGCCGCGCATCGCCGTCTGCCACATGTGCCGGTGAGTGTCGATCATGCCGGGCATGACGATGCCGTCGGTGGCGTCGACCACGACGGCGCCGTCCGGCGCGGGCAGGTCCGGCCCCACCTCCGCGATCCGGTCGCCGACGACGAGGACGTCGGTGCGGGGCAGCACGCTGTGCCCGTCGTCCATCGGCAGCACCGTGCCGCCGCGCAGCAGCACGGGCCGGTCCGGCCCGAAATCGGTCGGCTCGTTCATCGTCGAACTCCTCACCTTCCACTGGCCGAGCGCGCTCGGCGCTGACGAACAGTTGTCCGCCATACGGTCAGCACTGCTTCCGCTGTTACTTTCCCGAGCACCGCCCCTGCTGTCAACCATGGGTTTCTCCTCGTCGTCCAGCGACGAAGAGCCCGTCGAGCATTTGACGGGTGGACCGCCTGTGCCAGAATCGGCGTCACGGACTCATGTCCGTTCAGCGGACACTGCTGTGAAAGCAAGGAGGGGAGCCGGATGACAGACGACACCGCGCCCGAGCGGGGAGGCGGGCCGCTGTCGGGCGTGCTGGTGGCCGACTTCTCGCGGGTGCTGGCCGGGCCGTACGCCACGATGCTGCTGGCCGACATGGGCGCCGAGGTCGTCAAGGTCGAAGGGCCCAGGGGAGACGACACCCGCGCCTGGATGCCGCCGGTGCGCGGCGACGTGTCGACGTACTACCTGGGGGTCAACCGCGGCAAGCGGTCGATCGCGCTCGACCTGCGCGACTCCGGCGACGCGAAGGTGGCCCGGGAGCTGGCCCGCCGCGCCGACGTGCTGGTGGAGAACTTCAAGCCGGGCGGCCTCGCCAAGTACGGCCTCGACTACGCCTCGGTGAGCGCGGCCAACCCCGGCGTGGTGTACGCCTCGATCAGCGGGTTCGGCTCCGGCGCGGGCCGCGACGTGCCCGGCTACGACCTCATGGTGCAGGCCATGTCGGGGCTGATGAGCCTCACCGGCGACCCCGAAGGGCCGCCGTACCGCGCGGGGATCTCGGTCTTCGACGTCATGGCGGGCAACCACGCCGCCATCGGCGTCCTCGCCGCCCTGCGGCACCGCGACGCCACCGGGCAGGGCCAGCACGTCGAGGTCAACCTGCTGTCCTCCGCGCTGACCGGCCTGGTCAACCACAGCTCCGCGTACGTCGCCGGCGGCGTCGTCCCCTACCGCATGGGCAACGCCCATCCGAGCGTGTTCCCGTACGAGCCGCTGCCCACCGCCGACAACGACATCATCGTCGCGGCCGGCAACGACGGCCAGTTCCGCAAGCTGTGCGAGGTGCTCGGCATCCCGGAGATCGCCGACGACCCGCGCTTCGCGCGCAACGCCGACAGGACCGCGCGCCGCGAGGAACTGCGGCCCATCCTGGTCGGACGGCTGGCCACGCGCGGCGCGCTGGAGTGGTTCGAACTGCTGGTCGCGGCGGGGGTGCCGTGCGGGCCGATCAACACGATCGACGGCGGGTTCGCCATGGCCGAGCGCTTCGGGCTCGACCCGATCGTGGAGGTGGGCGAGGGCGACCGGGCGGTCCCGACCACCCGCCACCCGATCCGGTTCTCCGCGACCCCCGCCGCCTACCGGCTGCCACCGCCGGAGCTGGACGAGCACGGGGAGGAGCTGCGCACATGGCTGATGCAGGAGGAGAACGACGATGTCTGACCGGCCCGAGATGATCGAGCGGCCGTCGTATCCCACGGCCTTGGGGGCGTCCTCGCTCAGGTCGATCAGCCTGCTCGGCTGCGACCTCGCCGAGGACGTGATGGGGAAGGTCGGGTTCGGCGAGCTCGCGTTCTGGCTCGCCGCCCAGCGGCGGCCCACGCCGGGCGAGACCCGGGTGTTCGAGGCCGTGCTCGCCGCGCTGGCCGACCACGGGTTCACCCCGACCGCGATCGTCACCCGGCTGACATACCTGTCGGCGCCCGACTCGATCCAGGGCGCGCTCGCGGCCGGGCTGCTCGGCGGCGGGTCGCGCTTCCTCGGCGTGACCGAGGACTGCGGCCGGTTCCTGCACGAGGTGCTGGCGGCCCACGGCGGGCCGCCGCCGTCCGACGACGCCGGCTGGGACGCGCTCGCCCTGGAGACCGTACGGGCCCGGCGGCAGGCGCGGCGGTTCATCCCCGGCCTCGGCCACCACGTGCACAAGGAGGGCGACCCCCGCACGCCCCGGCTGCTGGAGATCGCCGCCGAGGAGAACCTGTTCGGACCGCACCTGTCGCTGTTCGCCGCGATCGGCCGCGTGCATCCCGAGGTGCTGGGCAAGACACTGCCGCTCAACGGCGCGGGCGTGTGCGGCGCCGCGCTCGCCGACCTCGGCCTGCCGCTCGAACTGCTGCGCGGCTTCGCCCTGCTCGCCCGTACGGCGGGCCTGATCGGGCAGCTCGCCGAGGAACTGCGCCGCCCGGTGGCGAACGAGATCTTCCTGTCGGTGGACCTCAACAACCGGTCCGTCGACCCCGAGCCCTACACCCCTGACGCCACTGGAGGTTGGCATGGCTGAACTGGTCGCGGTGATCGCGTCCACCCATCATCCGTTCTACTACCGCGCCAGCACCGCCACCGGCGAGGACCGCCCACCGTTCGCCGACGAGTGGGTGCGCAAGGTCGAGGCGTTCCGCCAGACGCTGACGAAGGCGCGGCCCGACGTGCTGGTCATGGTCGGCTCCGACCACTTCCACCAGCTCTGGCTCGACAACATGCCGCAGTTCCTCGTCGGCAAGGCGCCCTTCTACGACGCGAACTGGTACAACGAGGAACGCGAGTTCGGCCTGCCCCGCATGTTCTTCTCCGGCCAGGAGGACCTGTCGGCGTACATCCTGCGGGAGGGCCTGGACGCGGGCTTCGACCTGGCCTTCTCCAACGAGCTGCGGATCGACCACTCGATCACCTGCCCGATCATCACGCTGCGCCCGCAGAACGACCTGCCGATCGTGCCGATCTACACCAACATCTTCGCCCCGCCGCTGCCGCAGCCGAAGAGGTTCGTACAGCTCGGCCGTACGATCCGCGAGCTGGTGGAGTCGTGGCCGGCGGACAAGCGGGTGGCGGTGATCGGCACCGGGCACCTGTCGCTGGAGCTCGGCGGGCCGCGCCAGTTCGGCCCGCACGGGCCCGATCCCGAGTTCGACCGCAGGGCGGTCGAGTGGATCTCCTCGGGCGACATCGAGGGCTGCCTGTCGGAGGTCACCCTCGACAGCCTCCACCTGCCCGGCAACGCCACCCACGGCTTCATGGACTTCATGCTGATGATGGGCGTGGCCGGCGAGGGCGCCAAGGCCGACTACGTCGACACCTACGACCTGTTCCACACCATGGAGGCCTACTTCACCTGGTATCCCAACGGAGGCGTGGCGTGAGCAAGTACCTGCTGAACAAGTTCCTGTTCACCGTCGACCGCGACCCGGAACTGGTCGAGCGCTACCGCGAGGACCCCCGCGGCACGGTGGAGTGGTGGGAGTCCGAGCACGCCAACCGGCTGCTGAGCTGTCACGGCGGAGAGGCGTCGACCTGGCTGCGCTTCGAGGACGCCGAGCGCGAGGCCCTGGCCGGCCACGACTACCCCAGCCTGTTCGAGCTGGGCGCGCACCCGTTCCTCACGCTCACGCTGTTCATCGCGATGTTCGAGCGCGACCACGAGCCGATGGGCTTCCAGACCGAGTACGCCCGGCGACTGGCCCACATGACGATGCCGTACCCCGACATCGCGACGTGATCGGACCTGCCCGCCGCCCAGGGCGGGCCGGGCGGCGAGGCGCCGGGCACGCCGTGCTGGGCGTGCCCGGCGGCCGTCGCCCATGACGACGTGCTTCAGCGGAAGGTGGGACATGCGCGCAGTACAGATCGTGGAACCCGGCAGGCCGCCACTGGTGGCCGACCTGCCCGTGCCCGTCGCCGGGCCCGGCGAGACGCTGGTCGAGGTCGTCGCCGCACCCGTCACGCCGCTCGACCTGCTCTGCGCGACCGGCACGTCCTACTTCGGCAGGCCACGCACGCCGTACGTGCCGGGGGTGCAGGGGGCCGGCGTCGCGGACGGGCGGCCGGTGTGGTTCGCGACCTCGGCCGGAATGGCCCCGGGCGACGGCAGCATGGCGCAGGTGGCGGCCGTGCCCGCGCGTGACCTCGTCGAACTGCCCGCGGAGGCCGACCCGGTCGCGGTGGCCGCGCTCGGTCTCTCGGCCGTCGCCGCGCATATGGCGCTGGCCTGGCGCGGCGAACTCGCCCCCGGCGAGCAGGTGGTGGTGCTCGGCGCGGGCGGCGTCGTCGGGCAGGCCGCCGTACAGATCGCGCGCATCGCCGGGGCCCGCAGGGTCGTCGCGGGCGCCCGCTCCCCCGCCGCCCGCGAACGCGCCCTGAAGGCGGGCGCGGACGCCGTGGTGGCGCTCGACACCGGCGACGTCGCCGCACTGGCCGCCCGCTTCGCCGAGGCCTGCGACGGGCCCGCCGACCTCGTGCTCGACCCGCTCTTCGGCCCGGCGGCGGCGGCCGCGGCCCGCGCCCTGCGTCAGGGAGGCCGGTGGGTCAACCTCGGCTCGTCGGCGGACGAGACCTGCCCGATCGACTCCTCCACACTCCGCGGCAGATCCCTGCGGCTGCTGGGATACACCAACAACGAGCTGACCCCCGAGCAGCGGGCCGCCTCGATCGCCTTCGTCGCCGAGCAGGCGGCGCTCGGGCGGCTGGCCGTCGCCCACGAGAGGGTCCCGCTGGAGGAGGCCGGGGCCGCCTGGCGGCGTCAGGCGGCCGGAACCGCCACCGGCAGGATCGTCCTGATTCCCGGGCCGGCGTCCTAGGAGGCCGTGACCCGCGGATTCCCAGGGGGCCGTGACCCGCGGATTCCTAGGAGGCCGTGACCTGCGGGACCGACTCGTAGAGCGCCCAGTCGGCGCTGATCGCGCCGGCGGTCTTCAGCAGCAGCGGTAGATACTCCTCGGTCAGCTTCTCCAGCGAGGTCTCGGCGGCGTGGCTGTTGACGTTCACGGCCGCGATCACGGTGCCGGAGCCGTCGCGCAGCGGCGCGGCCACCGAGCGGATCCCGAGGGCGAGTTGCTCGTCGGTCAGCGCCCAGCCCTTCGCCCGCACCTCGCGCAGCATGGCGTCGCGCTCCTGCGGATCGGGCCGCCACCGCGGCTCGATGCCCGACCGGCTCGGCTCGGTCAGCACCCGCTCCAGCTCGTCCGGCCGCAGCGCGGCCAGCAGCACCTTGCCCAGGGACGTCTGCAACGCGGGGAACCGCGTCCCGATCTGCACCGAGAGGGCGACGATCTTGGGCACCGCCACCCGGGCGACGTACACGATGTCGGACCCGTCGAGCTGGGCGATGGACGACGACTCGTGCGTCTGGGCGACCAGCCGTTCCAGGTGCGGCCGGGCCACCTCCCACAGGCCCATCGAGCGGACGTAGGAGACGCCGAGTTCGAGCACCCGCGGGGTCAGGGCGAAGCCGCCCTGCGCCGAGCGGGCGTACCCCAGCTCCTGCAGCGTGAGCAGGATGCGCCGCGCGGTGGGCCGGGCCAGGCCGGTCGCCGCCGCCACCTCGGTCAGGGACATCACCGGGCGCGCCGGCTGGAACGCCCTGATGACATCGAGGCCGCGCGCGAGCGCCTCGATGAAGTCAGGTCCGGTGTCGCCTCGTGCCATGAACGCCCCTTCCGCTCGAACTCGCCGAGTCAACTTTAGACCCTGCTTACGGTTCGTTGTCCGCCTGTCGGCGGCCCGCGTGGCCCGAGATGCCCAGCTTCACATCGCCGTAACAGGGCGATCGGCGACCACACGCCTCAGAGGTGACCGCCATACGGACCTATGTCCGCCCTGACGGCACCATGACAGGACGGGGAAAAGTGTGCCCGGCGACCATGTCGGGAGGATGGCCGGAGTCCTACCGTGCGCGGAAAGGATCGGTGTGCCAGGTCATCCGAGGAGCCCCCATGGTCACGTCCTTCCCCGCCCGGCCGCCGCGAGCGGCCCGAACCCTCGCGACCCTCCTGCTCGTCCTGGCCGCCCTGCTCGGCACGGCCCTGATCACCCCGCCCGCACGGGCCGCCTCGCTGGTGCAGGTCGGCTCGTTCGGATCCAACCCCGGCAATCTGGCGATGTACGCCTACCGTCCGGACGGCCTGCCCGGCGGCCGGCCGCTCGTGGTGCTCCTGCACGGCTGCACGCAGAACGCGAGCGGCTACTTCGCCGATTCGGGGTGGCGCAAGTACGCCGACCAGTGGGGCTTCGCCCTGGTGCTGCCGCAGACCTCCAGCGCCAACAACTCGTCGAGCTGCTTCAACTGGTTCCAGACCGGCGACACCACGAGGGGGCAGGGCGAGGCGGCGTCCGTCCGCGCCATGGTGGCGTACGCGGTCGCGAACTACGGGACCGATCCCTCACGGGTCTACGTGTCCGGCTTGTCGGCGGGAGGGGCGATGTCCGCCGTCATGCTGGCGACGTATCCGGACGTCTTCGCCGCCGGATCGATCGCGGCCGGCCTTGCCTACCGCTGCGCGAGCAGCCTGACCGAGGCGTCCGGCTGCCAGTACGGCCCGACGAGCAGGACCCCGCAGCAGTGGGGTGACCTGGTGCGCAACGCCTACCCCGGCTACGCGGGGCCTTACCCGCGGGTGGCCGTCTGGCAGGGCCAGTCCGACTACACGGTCGTCCCCGCCAACGGCGCGCAGTTGCGCGACCAGTGGACGAACGTGCGGGGCGTCTCCCAAACCCCCACCTCCACCCGGTCGCTCACCGGCGGCACCACACTCAAGGTGTACGGCGACGACGACGTACGCCTCTACGAGATCAGCGGCATGGGCCACGGCCTTCCTGTCGATCCCGGCGGCGCCGCCGACCAGTGCGGCGCCACCGCGGCGTACTTCCTCGACACGATCTGCTCGGCCTACCACGACGCGCTCTTCTTCGGCCTCGACGGCGGCGCCCAGCCCAGCCCCACCGCCACGCCCACGATCACGCCCAGCCCCTCTCCCAGCCCCTCTCCCAGCCCCTCTCCCAGCCCCTCGCCCAGTGCCACACCCACTGCCACACCCACTGCCACGCCGACGGGCGCCTGCGTGCGGGCCAGCAACTACGCCCACACCACGGCGGGACGGGCGTACCAGTCCGGCGGCTACACCTACGCCAAGGGGTCGAACGACGCGATGGGCCTGTGGAACACCTTCACCACGCACGCACTGCGCCAGACCGGCCCGGACTACTGGGTGCTCGCCGACGGCCAGTGCTGATCCGCCGCGTTCATGCCGGCCGCGCCCCGCGCCCCGCCCGTCCGGACGCGGGGCGCGCCTCACGCGCTCCCGGCCGGGAGGGGCTCGCCCGTCTCCAGCAGGGTCTTGAGCGCGGACAGTACCTGGGGCCAGCCCTCGCCGACCATCTCCCGCACGGTGCTGCCGGGATCGAAGCCGTCGTGGACGACGGTCAGCTTGACGGTCTCCCCCACCGGCTCGATCTCGAACGTCACCCGCGACCTGCGCTCCGTCTTCAGCCTGGCGAGCACGTCCTCCCCCAAGCCGACGGCCTCGGCCCACTCGGGCGTGAAGGAGTGCCAGGTGTACGAGAGACGGCGGCCGGGTTCGGATTCGACGACGACCTGCTCGGGATCGGCGATCGCCACGCCGCCCTGATGCCAGGTCATCGGCGCTCCCGCTCGCCAGTCGGCGTCGAAGGACAACCCCCAGTAGCGCCGGGTGAAGCCGGGGTCGGTCAGGGCCTGCCACAGCCGCTCGGGCGTGGTCCTGATGTAGGTGGTGTAGACGAACTCCGGGTTGCCCATCGGTTCCTGCTCCAATGCGTTCTTGAGATCGGCAAGAGCACGGGCCCGCTCGCGGTCGAACCTGCTCATCCAGCGTTCCGCGATGGCGTTGATGGGCACGGCGTTGAGGTAGTGCAGCTTCTCCCTGCCACGCCACACCGTCGTCACGAGGTTGGCCGCCTCCAGCACCGCCAGGTGCTTGCTGACCGACTGCCGCGCCATGTCCAGCCCCGCGCACAGTTCACGCAGCGTCTGGCCGTTGCGGCCGTTCAGGCTGTCCAGCAACCGCCGGCGGCTGACGTCGGCCAGCGCCTTGAACACCTCGTCCATCTTCTCCATCCCGAAAATGCAGCCCTTTGGCTGCATGAACCATATGCAGCCGTAAGGCTGCATGTCAACGCCTCCCGCCGGCACTTCACCGGGCGCTCAGGGGGCAGGACGCCCGGGGAATGACCGGCCTCCGGCCGGGAACGTCCCCAAGGGTCTCCTCGGAGGTGCCGATGAAGGGACGACGTGTTCTGCCGGTGGCCCTGCTGGCCGCCGATCTGCTGGTCGGCGTGAGTGGCGCGTACGGCTCCGCCGCCTCGGCCGGGACGCCGGCCCTGCGCGCCGCGCTCGCCGTGCCCGCCGCCACGACGCCGGCGGCCGACCACAACGACCAGGACGTCATGTTCGCCCGGATGATGATCCCGCATCATCGTCAGGCGGTGGAGATGGGAAGGCTGGCCGAGGACCGCGCGGCGGACGCCCGGGTCGCACGGCTCGCCCGGCGGATCGAGGCCGCGCAGGCTCCCGAGATCCGGACGATGAGCGGCTGGCTCACGGCCTGGGGCGAGCCGCTGCCCGGTGAGAACCGCGCGCCGGCGCATCACGCCATGCCCGGAATGATGTCCCCCGAGGACATGCGGCGTCTCGAAGGGCTGTCCGGCCGGGCCTTCGACCGGGCCTTCCTCACGATGATGATCCGGCACCACGAAGGCGCCGTCGCCATGGCGCGCGACGAGCTGCGCACCGGGGTCTACGAGCCGGCCCGGCGGATGGCGGCGTCCATCGTCTCCAGCCAGTCGGCCGAGATCAGGGAGATGAAGAGCCTCCTGGGATGAGGCCGCCGCGACGACCAGAGTCGACGGCGTGCCACGGGGTCCGCCGCTCCGGGAAGGCGGCGGGCAATCACCCGCGCTTGCGGTGCCGTCCGCCGGAGGTCGCCGCCGCGGCCTTGAACCGGAGCCCGGTCACGGCGGTGGAGACCACCGCGAACAACAGACCGGCCGGCAGGACGGCGTCGCCGGGCGACCACACGAGGTCGAGCGACTGACCCTGGGTGGCCGCCATGTTCCTGGTGATGGGCCCCGCCGCCTTCTGGACGCTCGCGTTCACCGCCGCCACGGGCTGGATCGTCACCGGCGCCTTCGGCGTCACCTTGACCTTGCGCGGCAGGCCGTACCCGACGATCTTGCTCTTGTCCCGCACCTTGCGCTTCAGCCACACGCCGTCGACGTTGCCCTCGATCGTGTGGACCTTCCCGCCGACGACCTTCTCGACGATGCCGACGTGGTCGATGTCACGGATCTTCTTCGACCCCGACCAGTCGAAGAAGACCACCGCGCCCGGCTCGGGCTTGTCGGTCCAGGCGTGGTGCTCCTTGAACCACTTGGCGTGCCGCGTGGTCAACGCGAACTCGCCGACGTGGTCCTGCACCCCGGCCCGGTCCGCCGCCCAGGAGACGAACATGTCGCACCAGGGGGCGGCCTTGAAATCGGGGTCCTTGGCGACGTTGTCGGCGTACCACTCGCCGAACTTCGTGTGTTTTCCGGCTCGTTCGCGGTAGCCCAGTTCGGGGCGGACGGCGTCGAGCAGCTGTCGAGCTATCGGATCGGTGGAAATCGGAGGCTCCTCATGGCGCGCTTCGAGACATGACGAACCGGCCCGCGGGGCGTGACGGCATGACGGCATGACCGTCCGGGGACACGGCCGCGGCGGGGCGGAATCAGAAACGGGAGATGTGGCAGCCCGTCACGGGCGCGCCATCACCCCGGAAGCCTGGAGACGTTCCAGGGCGGGCATGTGGTCCGGCGACGCGACGCGGACCGGGTGGGCAGGTGGAGCCGACACTCCACGCGCTCTCCTCTCCTTGGCCGCCTACCGGGTTAGCTGACGGGTTCGGGCCAGGAGTAGCCCTACCGGATGGTCCGGATTCACCCCAAGAGACGTGGGTCCCCGGTTCCCGGGATCGATGACTTCCGGGATTCGGCGGTCGCCGGTCGTCCTCGGGTTGAGGACCGCACACCGGCGAGACACACGGGAAGCTTAGTAGATAACAAGTAAGACACGACCAAAAACCCGGCAAAGGGCATCATTCTGGCCGCAGCCGTTCCCTGCTTCCGCAGGTCCTCACGGTCGCGGGCCGCCCGCGGTGAGATGCGCCACACAGCGCCGTACGGCACATGCGCCCGCCCGGTGGGCGGGCGGGCCGGAGACGGCACATCCGGGCGGCCGTCACCGCCGGACACGCCGTGGCGCCCGGCGGGCGGCAGTCCCCCGCCGGGCGCGATCAGGCGACGCGATCAGTCGCAGGGTTCAGTCAGCAGGGCTCAGTCAGCAGGGCTCAGTCAGCCAGGGTTCAGTCAGCCGGGGTTCAGTCAGCCGGGGCCAGTCAGCAGGGATCAATCAGCAGGGGTCAGTTCCCTCCACAGCTCTTGGGGCACGGGCGTGGCGGCGAGGTCGAGGTCCTCCCTGAGCTCCTCCGCGCTGCGTGCGCCGATGAGGACGGTGGTGACGGCGGGGTGGCGGTGGGGGAAGCGCAGGGCCGCGGCGGGCAGCGGGACGCCGTGGGAGGCGCAGATGCGTCCCAGCTCGCGCGCCCGT
>NZ_JADBGC010000022.1:0-177524 GCF_014892245.1 Microbispora sitophila
GCTTCTCCTCGCAACTGGGGCGGGTGAGGTGGATCCAATCGGATCCGATCCGATTGAGTCAGCATTCCTCGGCCCGGCCCGCCCGTCAAGCCTTTACCGCTATTCGTCCGCGTCCTTGACTTCGTCGAACAATCGCCGGAACCGCTCGCCGGACAGCAGGATGTGCCGGCGCATGGCGTAGGCGGCGGCGTCGGGGTCACGCGCGGCGATCGCGGCCACGACTTCTTCGTGCTCGGCCATGGCCAGGTGAGTGACCTGGGTGTCGTGGAGAAGCCGGAACAGGTGCACGTGCGTGTGCAGGCGAGCGAGCGCTTCGCGGATGACCTGGTTCTCCGCGCTCAGGGCGACGAGATCGTGAAAAGCGGCGTCGCGCAGCCCGAAGGCGCCATAGGCCATGATCCCGTTGCCCCCCTCCAGCTCCGCCATCTCCTCCAGCATTCGCCGCAGACCGGCCACCTGCTGCGGGGATGCGCGTTCGGCGGATCTGCGCGCCGCTGCCGGCTCGAGGAGCAGGCGGAGCTCAAGCATGTCCTCGAATCGTTGACGGGTGATTTGGGGGGGAATGCGATAGCCGGCATGGGGCACACGCACGACCAGGCCCTCGGCCTCCATGCGGTTGAGAGCGTCTCGGATCGGCGTCTGCGAGACCCCCAGCTCTCGCGCCAGGGCGTCGATCGTGACGCGGGAGCCAGGCTCGATCCGTAGCGACATCAGCTGTCCGAGCAGCGTGTCGTACACCTCGTCGGCAAGCCGGCCGCGAGATCTTCCCGGCGGCGTTCCGCCCGTCATGGCCCCACGGCGCCGCGCGATCACCGCTTCGTCGTCCATCGTTGACATGAGGTCCTTTCTTACGTCTTCGGGAACCTGTTGACATCGGTCGCAACGCTGCGGGATGTTGACGCCCCCACTCGGATCGTATAGGAAAGGTGGCGGATGCCAGCCATCCTCCATCCATCGCGGAACCGTCCGCCATCGCTCCGCTTCGATCAGTTGGGGCTCCCATGAGCATGCTCGACGTCCTACTCGGTTCGCCGCCGGGCCGCGCAAGGACCGAAGGACTTCTCGACTGCTTGAAGCCCCATTACGTCGCGGCGTACTCGTGACGCCGGTCTGCGGGTCAGCCCCTGCGACAGCCGGCAACACGCCTGAACAACCCCCCAACCGCTCGGCGAAGCACGCAGCAAGGCTCCAGAAGTCCCCACCCAGAAAGCAGGCAAGAGGATGCGGTATCCAACGCGAATAGGACGACTGTCCGTTCCCGGTCGAAAGGTGCGGCTGGCGACGGCGGCCATGTTGGCGGCCACGACCATGGCGGCTTGCGGCGGCGGCACGGAGGCGAGCGCCCCCAAGGCGCCGGCGACCATCCCGGAGCTCACCAAGGACCCGCTGACCCTCCGCTTCATCTGGTTCGACTGGCCCCCCGCCCACGCGCTGGAAGACTTCGCGAACGCGGAGTACACCAAGGAGCGGCCGAACGTGACCATCAAGGTCAACACCGTGCCGAACGCGAACTGGCACGACGCGATGTTCACCCAGTTCGCAGCGCACAAGACCGACTTCGACATCCCGATCCTGGACTCGCAACACATCGGCGAGGCCGTGACGAACGGCAACATCCTCGATATCACCGACTTCGTCAAGAAGAACATCGACGTCAAGGCCTACAACCCGTACCTCCTGGCGGCCTACGGCCAGTACCCCCAGGCGGAGACCGGCAAGCGCGACGAAAACGCCAGCATGTACGGACTGCCGCTGCTCGGCGACACCTGGACGATGATCTACCGCAAGGACCTGATCGGCGACAAGCCACCGCAGACGTGGGACGAGATGATCTCTGTCGCCGAGAAGTGCCAGGCGGACCACCCCGG
The DNA here is from genome assembly GCF_014892245.1 of Microbispora sitophila. Taxonomy (NCBI): domain Bacteria; kingdom Bacillati; phylum Actinomycetota; class Actinomycetes; order Streptosporangiales; family Streptosporangiaceae; genus Microbispora; species Microbispora sitophila. Next base: position 1,869 of record NZ_JADBGC010000022.1, read on the forward strand.
CGTCAGCGGGCTGGCTTTCCATCAGGCCAACGGCTCCGACGCCGCGGCCGTAACCTACAACACGGTCAACGGCGTCTACGGCGGCAACCTCTGGGACCCCAAGACGCGCAAGATCGACGGCGTCCTCAACGACGCTGCGGGCCAGGAGGCGATGGACGTCCTGGTCAACAAGATGAAGCCGCTGACCGCCAAGGGCTCCGGCAACTGGTTCATCGACGAGGTGAACGCGGCGGTCGCCCAGGGCAAGGCATGCATCGCGTTCAACTGGATCGCCGCGAGCGGCGGCCTGCTCGACCCGAAGCAGTCGACGCTCGGCACCACGCGGGAGCAGATTCTCGAGAAGCTGGGTTTCGCCCCCCTGCCGAGCCAGAAGACGAACCTGGTGCCTCTCGGCGGCATGGGGATGCACGTGTCGGCCTACTCCCCGAAGACCAACCAGGCGGAGGCCCTGAACTTCATGAAGTGGTTCGAGCGGGCTGACATCCAGAAGAAGTGGGCCGCGGCCGGTGGCGTGCCATCGCGTACGGACGCCCTGGAGTCGCCCGAGTTCCTCAATGCCGGGCCGTTCAACAAGGTGTACGCCGACTCGGTCTCGCGGATGCGGGACATGTGGAACGTACCCGAGTATGCGCGCCTCGTCGACATTGAGAACACCAACGTGAACGCGGCTCTCAACGGCGCGAAAAAGCCGAAGGATGCGCTCGACGACATCGCCAAGCAGCAGCAGGGCGTGCTCGACTCCGGCAACCGCAAGGGCGGCGGCGGACTGTGAGTGACCCCGTCCCTCTGACGACCGACCACCCCGGGCAGGTGGCGTCCGCGACGCCGCCTGCACCGGGTCGGTCCCGCCGCTTGAGCGACCGCGGGCTCGCCACAGCCTTCATCTCCCCCGCGCTGCTGCTGTTGCTCGCAATGTCGGTGTTCCCGTTGCTGTGGGCGTTGTACCTGTCTTTCACCGACTACTCGGCCACCCGCGGGGGGCCGGCCCATTTCGTCTGGTTCGAGAACTACACGGCCATCCTGGCTTCGGCGCAGGTCCACCTGAGGGCCTTGACGACGTTGATCTACGTGGTCGGCGCGGTCGCCCTGCAGACCGTGCTCGGTTTCGCCATCGCCTACCTGATCTCACGGCGCACGCACGGGCGAGGACTGCTGACCACTCTGTTCCTGGTTCCGATGATGCTGTCGCCGGTCGTGGTCGGGCTGTTCTGGCGATTCATGCTCGACGCGCAATTCGGCGTGATCAACAGCATGCTCGGCTCGCTCGGCCTGGGGCAGGTGGAGTGGCTCACCCGGCAGCGAACGGCACTGATTTCCCTGATCGTGGTCGACACCTGGCAATGGACGCCGTTCATCATGCTCATCGCACTTGCGGGCCTTACCGCGGTTCCCAAGTACTTGTACGAGGCCGCCTCGATCGATCGGGCGTCCGAGTGGTTCCGGTTCCGCACCATCACTCTTCCGCTGGTGTGGCCGCTGCTCCTCATTGCCGTGTTGTTCAGGGCCATCGAGGCCTTCCGGCTGTTCGACCTCGTCTACATCCTCACCAACGGAGGTCCGGGGGTCTCCACCGAGACGTTGTCGTTCCACGTCTACAAGGTCGGGTTCCTGGGCTTCAACACCGGAACCGCCTCGGCGTACGGGATCCTCATGGTCCTCGTCGTCATCGTCCTTACGCAGCTCTACCTGCGCTACTTGAACAAGCTCAAGGAGGACTGATGGCCGTCTCCGTCGACGAGGCCGTGTCCACGGGTCCTGCCCGGGATCACACGCCCCCCGCGCGTCGTTTCGGCGGCCGGGGCCGCTCCGTGCTGGAGGTCGCGCTGCTGGCCGTGCTGGCCGTCGTGATGCTCTTCCCGGCGCTGTGGATGATCGAGACATCCATCAAGGAGAACCGGGACGTCTACGCGATCCCGGCCAAGTTCTTCGACTTCAAGGTCACTTTGGACCATTACAAGGACGTGTTCGTCGCCTCCGGCGGTCGCTCGGCCTTGTCCGTCTCGTTCCTCAACTCCGTCGTGGTCGCCGGGGTCTCCACGGCGCTGGCCACCGTGCTGGGGGTCCCGGCGGCCTGGGCCTACTCACGCTTCTCCGTGAAGGCCAAGAAGGACCAACTGTTCTTCATCCTGTCCACCCGCTTCATGCCGCCCGTGGTGGTCGTGATCCCGATCTTCCTCATGTACCGCCAGGTCGGACTCATCGACAGCAAGCTCGGCCTGATCCTCATCTACGCCGCGTTCAACGTCCCGTTCACGATCTGGATGATGAAGGGGTTCGTCGACGAGGTGCCCGCGGAGTACGAGGATGCCGCCATGCTCGACGGCTACACCCGCTTGCAGGCGTTCTGGAAATTCACCCTTCCCCTGCTCCTGCCCGGCATCGCCGCGACGGCGGTCTTCGCACTCATCTTCTCGTGGAACGAGTTCGTGTTCGCCATCTTCCTTACCTCCAGTGACAGCGTGCGGACGGCCCCGCCCGCCATCGCCGGCCTCATCGGTGGAACCACTGTGGACTGGGGTCTCGTGGCCGCCGCCTCCGTAGTGTTCGCCCTACCGGTGCTCGTCTTCGCCTACCTGGTGCGCAAGCACCTCGTCGCCGGTGTGACGCTCGGGGCGGTGCGACGCTGATGGCGGGCATCGAGGTGACCGCCCTGCACAAGCGCTACCCGGACGGGACGGTCGCAGTTGAGCACGTGGACCTGTCCATCGGCGACGGCGAGCTGTTCGTGATGCTCGGCCCTTCGGGTTGCGGCAAGACGACCACGCTGCGGGCCATAGCCGGCCTGGAGAGGCAGACGACGGGCGACATCCGCATCGGCGACACGCTGGTCAACGACCTGCCGCCCGCCGAGCGCGACATCGCCATGGTGTTCCAGTTCTACGCTCTCTACCCGCATCTGAGAACCCGCGACAACCTGGCGTTCCCACTGCGGGCCGAGGGACTGCCCAAGGCGGAGGTGCGGGAGCGGGTCGACGAGGCCGCTCGGCTGATGCGGCTCGGTCCGCTCCTGGACCGGCGACCGCACCGGCTGTCCGGCGGGGAGCAGCAGCGCGTCGCGCTTGCTCGCGCCCTGGTGCGACGACCGCGCGCATTCCTCATGGACGAACCTCTCACCAATCTGGACGCGGAGCTGAGGGCGGACATGCGCACGGAGATCAAGCACCTGCAGGGGGAGCTGGGGACGACGATGGTCTACGTCACCCACGACCAAGTCGAGGCGATGTCGCTCGGTCACAGAATCGCCATCCTCAACAAGGGCCGCGTCGAGCAGATCGGCACGCCGCTGGAAGTCTACGACCGTCCGGCGAGTCTTTTCTGCGCCGCGTTCATCGGCTCCCCGCCGATGAACCTGATCGAGGTGGAGGTGGCCGACGGGAAGCTGCGCAGTCAGGGCGGGCTGGTCCTCACGCCACCGCCAGGCCTACCGCGTGACCGTCGCCTGGTCGCAGGCGTCCGGCCGGAGGCGCTGGAGGTCACAGAACCAGGGGCGGAACGTTCGGTCCCGGCCCGCGTGGTCTCGGCGGAGTGGCTGGGCGACGAGATCATCTACGTGGTTGACCACGGCGGCCAGCGCGACGTACGGGTTCGGATGCCACCGACTGTCCGTTTCGCCGCTGACGCACCGGTCGGGCTGCGGCACACCGGCGGGCCCCCGCCGGTCTACGACGTGAGCACGGAAGAGCTGGTGGCCTGATGGGAACCGTGGCAGTGCACGGGCTGTGCAAGTCCTTCGGTAAGGTCCAGGCCCTGGACGGGGTGACGCTGGACGTGCCGGACGGCTCGTTCTTCGTCGTGCTCGGGCCCTCCGGGGCAGGCAAGACGACGACCCTGCGAGCGATCGCCGGCCTTGAGAAGCTTGACGCCGGGTCGGTGCATCTGGACGGGAGGGACGCGACCGGTGACGCCCCGGCCGCACGCGACCTGGCCATGGTCTTCCAGAGCTACGCCCTCTACCCGCGACTCACGGCGTACGAGAACATCGCTTCGCCGCTGCGGGCACGCCGCTGTTCTTCGAGCGAGATCGCCGCTGCCGTCGAGCGGATGTCGAGCCTGCTGCACATCGAACGTCTGCTGCAGCGTCGTCCGGCGCAGATGTCGGGCGGTGAGATGCAGCGTGTCGCCCTGGCCCGGGCGCTGGTCCGTCGCCCGCGCGCGTTTCTCATGGACGAGCCGCTGACGAACCTCGACCTCAAGCTCCGCGTCGAGATGCGCACCGAGCTCACCCGCATCCACCGGAGCCTCGGAGCAACCTTCGTCTACGTGACCAACGACCAGGTCGAGGCCCTGTCCATGGCCGACCAGGTCGCGGTCCTCAAGGAGGGGAAGGTGCAACAGGTCGGAACGCCGACCGAGGTGTACGAGCGTCCAGCCAACCAGTGGGTCGCAGGCTTCGTCGGGAGCCCGCCGATCAGCCTGCTCGCCTGCCACGCCGAGGGAGATCGTCTGGTCGGGGAAGGCTGGACGCTGCCGCGGCCCCGCTGGACCACGGCTGAGGACGGTCGTCCGCTGCTGCTGGGCGTGCGCGCAGAGGACCTGTCGGTCGAGCAGCGTGGGGACGCGTCGTTGTCGGGGGAACTCTACGGGCTTGAGCCGCTCGGTGACCGAACGGTGGTCGACGTCCGAGTGGGGACGGAGATCCTCAAGGTCAAGGCACGACCCACCGTCACCGGTACGCCGGGCGAGCGGCTGCATGTCACGGTCAACCTGGACCGTGCGCACCTGTTCGATGCGGGCACCGGGCTGGCGCTGTCCGAGGCCGGGAGGTAACCGCGCAGGGCGGCGACGTCAACATGCGCCCGCGCGTGGCAATCGAGCCTCGGTGGACCGTCACCGGTGAGCACGGCCTGACGACGCTGAAGCAGCCATGGCTCGAGAAGGGGATCGGTGGCGCGGGGCGTCGCCCTGCAGCCAGGGCCAAGGTCACGTTCGACCCGCTCGGCAAGCTCGACCCCGACCAGCTCGTGTGACCCGTTCGTCAACGCGCGTGGCGCGATCGCCGAGGTCACGCCGGACATCACCAAGAACATCACAGGAGGCGACGCAATGAGTGACCCGATGAACGTCCTGGCCCCCGAGCACCGGCGGCTCCGGATCGGCGACGCCTGGCGCGACGCCGCCGGCGGAGCCACTTTTGCCGTCGAGGACCCGGCCACCGGCAAGACCATCGCCGAGGTGGCGGACGCCGACGTCGTTGACGGGCTCGCCGCTCTGGACGCGGCGAGCAAGGCGATGGCGGAGTGGGCGGCGACCCCGCCGCGAAAACGGTCAGAGTTGTTGACCGCGACGTACCGGGCACTGACCGAGCGATCCGAGGAGGTCGCCCGGCTGATAACGCTCGAGATGGGCAAGCCGCTCGCCGAGGCTCGGGGAGAGGTGGCCTACGGCGCCGAGTTCTTCCGTTGGTTCGCCGAGGAGGCGGTGCGCGTCGAAGGGCGCTACAACACCGCTCCCGCTGGTGGATATCGCGTCCTCACCGTGCCGAAGCCGGTCGGACCGTGCGTCTTCGTGACGCCCTGGAACTTTCCGTTGGCCATGGGTGCCCGCAAGATCGCTCCTGCGCTGGCGGCGGGCTGCACGACGATCACCAAGCCGGCAGCCCAGACGCCGCTCACCATGCTGTTCCTGGCCCGCATCATGGAGGAGGTCGGCGTTCCCCCGGGCGTCGTCAACGTCGTGACAACCAAGCGTGCCGGCAAGGTGGTCTCAGCACTGCTGGCCGACCGCCGGACCCGCAAGCTTTCGTTCACCGGGTCGACCGAGGTCGGGCGCGTGCTGCTACGACAGGCGGCGGACAACGTGCTGCGCACCTCAATGGAACTGGGCGGCAACGCGGCCTTGATCGTGTGTGCCGACGCGGACCTGGACGTCGCGCTCGACGGTGCCATGGTGGCCAAGATGCGCAACATCGGGGAGTCCTGCATCGCGGCCAACCGAATCTACGTCGAGGAGCCGGTGCGCGAGGAGTTCACGGCGCGCTTCGTCAAGCGGATGGGCGCGCTCTCGGTGGGCCATGGTCTCGACGACGGCGTGGACGTCGGCGCGTTGATCGACGAGGCCTCGGTCACCAAGATCGACGAGCTCGTCGCCGACGCGGTCGATCGCGGCGCCCGTGTCTTGGTGGGCGGCGAGCGTCCGGATGGGCCGGGCCACTTCTACCCGCCTACGGTCCTCGTCGACGTGCCCGAAGACGCGCGGATACTGCAGGAGGAGATCTTCGGCCCGGTGGCGCCGATCATCTCGTTCACGTCCGACGACGAGGTGATCACGAAGGCCAACGACACCGAGCACGGCCTGGCCGGATACGTCTTCACCCGTGACCTCCAGCGGGCGCTCCGGTTCGCCGAGGGGCTGGAGACGGGGATGGTCGGCATCAACCGTGGTCTGATCTCGGACCCGTCAGCTCCGTTCGGAGGCGTGAAGCAGTCCGGGATCGGCAAGGAGGGGTCGCACGAGGGCGTCCTTGAGTACCTCGACGTCACCTACGCGGCGATCGACCTACCGTGACCGGCCTGCTGCTCCGGGTGCCCGCCGAGGATCACCGCGCCCTGTGCACACATGACCTGACCGGCCTCCACCCGTGGGGCGGGACCCGGGCCATGGTCGGCACGAATCCGCCGGCACCCGGGGACGCCGTCGACTCCGCCGGTGTGCGCGCCACAGACGCGGCCACGGCGATGGATGGGGCGATCAGCCCTTTCGGCGGTCCCAGAGGCTACGCCCTCAGGCTCATGATCGAGGTGCTGGTCGCGACCTTGACTCGTACCGCCCTTGGCGACGATGTCCGCGGGACCCTCGACCCGACTGACCCGCCCACCAAGGGCGACGTCTTCATCGCGATGGACCCGAGGGCGCCCGGGCACGACCGAGTCTGGGAGCCCGGCGCGCGCCCGCGCCACCCGGCAGCCAACCTTGCCGACGCCGTCCCGGTCTCGCAGGTGACCTGGACGTCCGCCCAGCAAATCACCGCCGACGTTCCAGAGAGGCACTGACATGCTTGAGACCGTCCGCGGACCACGCCAGCTGATAGTGGGCGAAGGGGTCGCGCAGAACATCCCACGAGTGGTGGCCGAGTGTGGCTCGCGAGTCCTCATCGTGACCGACCGGGTTCTTCTGGGGCAGCCGGGCGTGGCCGAGATCGTGGCCGCCGTTCGGGAGAAGGTCGCAGTCGTCGGGGTGTTTGCCGACGCGACTCCGGACGTGCCACTCGCCGATGTCGCCCTGGCCGTCTCGGTCGCCGCAGAGGTGGACGCCGACGTAATCCTCGCCATCGGGGGTGGCACGGTGATCGACCTCGCCAAAATCGTCGGCGTCATCCGGCGCCACGGTGGGACGCCGCGCGACTACTACGGCGAGTCGAAGGTGCCGGGGCCGACGATTCCTCTCGTCGCGGTCCCGACGACGTCAGGCACCGGCTCCGAGCTCACGCCCGTCTCGGTGTTGACCGACCCGGACCGCGAGCTGAAGGTGGGGGTCTCCAGCGTCCACATCGTGCCCGACTTCGCCATCGTCGACCCTGAGCTCACCTACACCTGCCCTGCGACCGTCACTGCCCACTCCGGCATCGACGCGTTTTGTCACGCGGTGGAGAGCTACACCGCGCGACCCCGGGCCCACGGACCGCGCGACCCGGTGGAGCAGGTCTTCCTCGGCCGCAACCCGATCACCGATCACTACGCGCTCCTGGCCGCGGAGCGGATCGCCCGCAGCTTGCCCCGTGTCGTCAGGGACGGAGGCGACAAGGACGCGCGCGCGGACATGTCCTATGGGTCCATGCTAGCCGGGCTCGCATTTTCCCACGCAGGCAACGCGGCTCCGCACGCCCTCCAGTACCCCATCGGTGCAGCCACCCACACGCCGCACGGCCTGGGCGTCGGGCTGCTGCTGCCCTACGCGCTGGACGCGGCCAGGGATGCCATCGGCGACCGGTTGGCCATCCTCGCCGGGGTGTGCGGGCTCGACGTGACCGATGCCTCGGATGCCGAGGCCGCAGATACGTTCCTCACCTGGCTCGACGGGCTCCTTGCCGACATCGGCATCCCTCCCACCTTGGCGGACATCGGCGTGGCACGCGCCGACCTCCCGCGCTTCGCGGAGATGGCCAGTGGCGTCACCCGCTTGATCCAGAACCATCCAGGCCCGACCGACACCGCCAGCCTGACCGCGATCCTCGAAGCGGCCTGGATCGGGGACCGGACCCGACACGTCCTGACTCCGGAGCAGAGATAGTGACGGGCCGTTCACATGACGACGAGTCCCCCGCCCCACCCTGGGTATCGGACCTTGAGCTGCTCATCGCGGACGGCGCGGGCCGACGGCGGCGCGGGAGGCGTAGTAGGTCGACGGGGCCGCCTGCAGGACCCGGCAGATCGAATCGACACCGAACCGGTCCCGGTGGGCGTCGATGAAGGCGTTCATCTCGGCGGGCGAGGGTCGAGTTCCCTGGCGAAAAAAGCCGACTTAGATTCAGACGATCAACGCAACGCTGTTTATAGCCGCCTCGATCCGGGCTCAGGCCGGCCGGGCGGCGGCCCGGAGGCCGTCCATCAGGAGATCCAGCAGGCGACCGGCCTTGGCTTCATGCTCGCGCCGGGGGGCCACGGTGAAGATGCCGATGAGGGAGGCGGCGATGTCTTCGGCGGTGACGTCGGAGCGGAGGTCGCCCGCCGCGCGACCGGCGTCGAGAATCGTGGTGATGGCCGCCAGTAGCTCGCTCCGGGTTTGTGCATGGGCGATCTCGCCGGACTCGATCATCGCAAGCAGCGTGTCGAGCATGCCGTTCTTGGTCGCGATCCAGTCCCCGAACAAGTCCATCCAGCGCCGCATCGCCGCAGCCGGGGGCAGCTGGCCGAGCAGCTCGCGGGCGCCGGTCGTCAGCCGCACGACCTGGCCCCGGTAGACAGCATCGACCAGCGACTCGCGGGTCGGGAAGTGCCGGTAGAGCGTGGCGATGCCGACTCCGGCCTCGCGGGCGATCGCACGCATCGACGGCTCGGCGTCAGCCGACGCGAACACGCGGGTCGCCACCGCGAGCAACTGGTCGCGGTTACGGGTTGCGTCCGCCCGTGGCGCGCGCATCTCTGCCTCAGTCAAACGGATCACGCTCCGGTTGTGTTAGGGTCATCCATTGAAACGGAGCATAGTCCGTTTCAAGGCGTTCCCTCGGCCCCCAAGGAGACAGGCGTACATGCAGGAACAAAGCGATCATCCGCCGGCGGGCAGGAGCAGGGCGGTCCGGCTCGATTCATTCGGCGGCCCCGAAGTCCTGGACATCCGTGAGGTTCCCGCCCCGCAGGCCGGCCCGGGACAGATCCGCGTGCGGGTCACCGCGGCCGGTCTGAACCCGATGGACTGGATCATGACCGCCGACGCGGACACCGCCGCCCGGTTCGGCTTGAGCCTCCCGGCCGGGTTCGGGACCGACTACGCGGGACTGGTCGACCAGGTCGGTGACGGGGTGACCGGCTTCGCGCCCGGCGACCGGGTGTTCGGGGGCGCCCTATCCCGCGCGGTCGCCGACTTCGTGGTGATCGACCCGGCCGGGGGGATCGCGGCGAACGAGGCCCATCACACTCCCGACGGCGTCGACGACCGCACCGCCGCCACCCTCACGATCGCCGGCCGCACGGCATCCGCCGCCCTCGCCGTGGCCGACCCCGGCCCGGACGACACAGTGCTGATCGGCGGCGCGGCGGGCGGGGTCGGGGTGTTCGCTGTCCAGCTGGCCCGGATCGCAGGAGCGCGCGTGATCGGGACGGGATCGGCGACATCATCCGATTTCCTGCGCGATCTCGGAGCCGAGCCGGTCGCCTACGGCGACGGCCTGGCCGACCGGGTCCGAGCCCTCGCTCCCGGCGGTGTCACCGCCGCCATCGACCTGCACGGGACGGAGACAGTGCACGCCGCAAGGGAACTCGGCGTCCCGGACGGCCGCATCTGCACCATCGCCGCGCAAGTCGACGGCGTGCCGACGGCCAACGGCGCGAACGCCGCCCCCGGCGCCCTGGAAGAGGTCGCCCGCCTGGTCGCGGCGGGCCGACTCCGGGTGCCTATCGCGGCGAGCTTCCCGGTCGAGCAGATCCGCCGCGCGGCCGAGCTCCAGGCCGGCCGGCACGTGCACGGCAAGGTCGTCATCGACCTCTAGATCAAGGCCGTCGTGACGATGAACGCGATGTCGTCGTCACTGATCAGGCGGGGACGGCCTCCCGCCCACTGAGGGCCCAGGGCGGCCAGGCCCTTCTCGTTGAAGGCGTGGACCACATCGCGCACGGTGTCCTCGTCCGTGGCAAGCAGCCGGGCGATCGCCGACACCGGCGTCCCTGACGAGGAAGCCAGGAGAAGATCGTCGCCCTGCAGGGCCGGACCCGGTTGGCGCGACAGCGTCTGACCAGCTGCGTTAGCCGTAGGCCTTCATGGTCGGTCAACCGGCGCGCTTTGACGGGCTCGGCCACCGATCCCCACCTCCTCGATCCCAACGTACTGACAGGATCGAGGGTCGAAGCACTCCCAGGTCAGCCGCAGGAGCCCGAGCGGCGTCTCGCCAAAGCGGTGAACCTCAGTGGACAACGCACTAGCTGCCAGGACTGGTGGGAGGCGGTGAGCCACTCCTCGGCTTTCTCCCGAGAAGTGACGTGGTGCGTATGCCAGCGTTGCATGGACGGGTCTTGGAGGGCGCGTTGCAGGACGGGGCATCGTCCGCTTCCCAGGGCCGCAACAGCCCCCTCTCCGCCACGCAACGGCAGGGACGGTCGGGCGGAAGAGGAGAGGGCCCAGCCGGGACGGCGGGCGTAGTCGCGAAGGTCATGGACGGCATCACCTCTCACGACTCGGCACAGCCCAGCGGAGCACTCCAACTCGGCCAGTCGATCTGACCGTGAGCCCACCGTCCGGGCCGGTGCCGGTGGTACGGCGGGGAGCTTGCCCCGCCGTGCCGGCTGCGACAGCCTGACCCACTGCACCTGCCCCGATTGCCCGTTGCCGTTTGCCGACCTAGCCACGAGCCGTACCCCCAAGGAGAACTGACTGCAGCAGGTGCAGATCGACCACACGCAGGTCGATCTGGAGGTGGTCGATGAGCGCGGTGCAACTGGCCGCGGAAGGGACGATCATGCCCTGCGGCACGCTCGGCCCGGCGCTGCAGCGCGTGGGGGCGGTTCAGCCCGGGGCAGGCGCCGCTGCCGCGTTGGCGTCGTGTTCGCGCAGCATCCGCAGCACGGTGGCCGGGGACGGGTGCCGGCCCTTCTTCTTGCCCTTGGTGATGACGAGCCGGGCGGCGATGTCGCGCAGGCTGAGGTTCTGCTCGCGCAGGTGCAGGGCCATGGACAGCATGGCGTCGTCGGTGACGGCGGCGCCGCCGATGGTCTTGCCTCGGCTGCGGGCGGATTCGTGGCCTTCCAGGGTGCGGTCGCGGATGTACTCGCGCTCCATCCCTGAGAGGGCGGCGAGCACGGTGAACAGCACGCCGGAGGGGTCGTGGGAGCCCTGCAGCTCGCCGGTAAGGAACTCCAGGCCGATGCCGGATGCGCGCAGCTACTCGGCCAGGGCGGCCAGTTCGAGGCCGCGGCCGAGCCGTTTGTGCTCGTGCACCACGAGCGTGACCGCGACGCCTGCCGATCGGAGCTCGCGGGCCAGGGCGACGGCCTTGTCGAGTTCGGGGTGGGTGGTGGCGCGGGTGGAGATCTTCTCGGAGAAGACGCGGGTGACGCCGGCGGCCCGGAGTGCGTAGAGCTGGGTGTCCAGGGACTGGCGGACGGTGGAGGCGCGGGCGTACCCGATGCGTACGTGCCCCGCCGGTTCGGCGCCCGCCGTGGCCGGGCGGGGCAGCTCGATCCAGGCCGTGCCCGGCTTGCGGACGGCCGGGGTCGCCACAGTGAGCGACTTGGCGAGCGCGGGCACGAGCCGGAAGCGGGCGGTGTGGTACTGGACGGCCACCTTGCCCTTGCCGGTGCGGTTTGGGGGTGTCTTGCCACTTCCTGAGGCCGTTTGGGTTGCGGTTGGGCGCGCCTCGCGGCTCTTCGATGATCTTCGTTTTATACCTTCTGTCACCTAGGTCCGGGTGACTCTGCCCGACACCTCGCGCCCGGCGCCATTCGCGACCTCCACGACCCGGACACCACGAAGAGGAGTCTGGCACTCGGGTTGGGGCGCGATCGTTTACCGGCGGAGTACTCCGCAGCGTCGCATAATGCCAAGCTCCGCTGACCCCATACATGTGGAAGCGGCTACCGAGCTTGGAGTACGCCGGCGTCGAGAGACGTCGCGAAGGTCTGCACGTAGTCGATGGCTGTCTGCAACGCGTCTTTCAGTGGAGCGATGTCCCGCGCGACCTGGGCGAGGAGCATGCCGCCCTGGAAGGCGGCAAGGAGCAGATTGGCCAGCTGCGTGGGATCTGCCTCAGTGCTGATGCGGCCGAGTCGCTGCATGCGCTCGATTCCATCGCGGAAGATGTCCCTCCACTGGTCGAACGCACTTGCGAGCTCGTCGTGCACGTCAAGGTCCGTCTTGATGATCTCGCTCGCCAGGGAGCCGAGGCTGCAGCCTTCCTGATAGGCGCGCTCGTAGCGGACGTAGAAATCCGCCCACGCCCGAAACGCGTCGAGGTTGTCGAAGCAGGCGAAGCGCTCGCCGCGGTGGAACGTGAGAACGCGCTCGGCCTGCCAGGCGATCACGGCCAAGACGAGACTCTCCTTCGTCGGGAAGTAGTGGTTGAGCTGCGATCCGCTGACGCCGGCGGCGCGGCGGAGCTGTTCGTTGTTCGTCCCGTGGACCCCCTTGGTGTAGATGAGCTCCGCGGCGTGCTCCAGGATGCGCGCCCGCGTTGCCTGTCCCTTGTCGGTGAGCTTGTGGGGCTCCCGAGCTCCTGTGGTGGGTTTCATGCTTCAGACGATACCTGGATTGGGCTTGACAGCCCAGTCTCGAGCGGTGTTCACTCAAGAAATGGGCTGACAAGCCCAAAAATCTCAAGCGCAACCCGGGCTGACGACGACCACTCACCGGAGGCTGATTCGCCATGTCACGACTGAACGTTCCCTTTCCTGGCGACGTCCCCGACGGGGTGGAAGGCATCCTCGACAACGTCGGCGCACAGTTCGGCTTCGTCCCGAACATGTTCGGGACTCTCGCGTCGAACCCGACAGTCCTCGACGTCGGCATGACACTGCAGGGCACCTTGAGCCGGGTTCTGGACGCGAAGACGCGGCACACCATCGCGCTCGCCGTGTCGCAAGCAAACGGTTGCGATTACCGCCTGGCGATGCACACGTACGTATCGTCCGAACCCGGTGGCATGTCGAGCGATGACATCGACTTGGCCCGGGCCGGGAGCTCGATCGATCCCAAGCGCGCCGCGGTCGCTCGTTTCGCTCAGCAGGTGTGGAGAGCCGCGGTCAGGTGAGCGATGCCGATCTGGCGGCTGTGCGAGGTGCTGGGTCCGCAGATCCTGGCGATCGTCAGGGTGGCGGTGGAGGTCCTGCTGACCAACTTCATCAACAACGTCAACCGGACCGACATCGACATCCCCGCCGTCAGCTCGGTCGGTACGCCGGGATGAGCGTCGGCGTCCTCGTCGAGGCGGCGTACCTAGCCGCTCGACCCGTCACTGTCTCCACCGATCATTCGGGAAAGGTCCGGTATGCCGGTCTCCGAACCCTATGAGAGATTCATGGCACTGCACACCCGCGACGGTGGCCTCGTCATGCCGAACGCATGGGACGGCCTCTCGGCGCTGATGCTGGCCGATGTCGGCTTCGAGGCGATCGCGACATCGTCATCGGCGCTCGCTGCCACGCTCGGCCGGTCCGACGGGCGTCACGAAGTCACCCGTGGCGAGCACCTCGAGCATGCGCGGCTGTTCGGTCGGCTCACCGGGCTGCCCGTCAACGGAGACTTCGAGGACGGCTACGGCGACACGCCTGAAGACGTCGCTGCGACCGTGGAAGCCGCCGTGGCGTCTGGCCTGGCCGGTATCGGGATCGAAGACACCTCGGGCAATCCCGATCAACCGATCCGCGACTTCGACGATGCTGTCAACCGCATGCGTAGTGCCGTCAACGCGGCCAAGGGACGCATCGTCGTCACCGGCCGCACCGACAACTTCATCCAGGGGCGGCCCGATCTCGACGACACCATCCGGCGTCTGACGGCCTTCGCCGAGGTCGGCGCGGATGTGCTCTACGCCCCTTGCCCACCCGACCTCGACGCACTCGTCGCGATCGTCACCGCCGTCGCGCCGACACCGGTCAACGTCCTCATCTCGCCGGCGGACAAGGTACTGACCGTCGCAGAACTACAGAAAGGCCGGGGTCAAGCGCATCAGCGTGGGTCCAGCGCTCTACACCCACGCAATGGAGGCACTCGAACGGGCTGCCAAGGCTCTCGTCGCGGGTGACCTCACCGCCGTGACGACAGGAATCAGCTTCGAGCGCATCAGCGACCTACTTGCCCACGGCACGAACTAGCTCAAACCGCGCTAAACCACCGCTCCTCACCCACTTATTGCAAGAAGAAGGCAGATCGACATGAATCTTGACAAGCTCATGAACAAGCACCTCACCAGGTATTTCGACCCCAGCAAGACCATTCCGGAGGAAACCCTTCAGCAGCTGCTGAGGTTCCTGCGCTCCACGCCGTCATCGGTGAACGTGCAGCCCAACCACTTCTACGTCCTCGCCACGCCCGAAGGCAAAGAGCGGCTCGCCAACAACCTGGGCGAACGATTCCAGGACAACGGCGAGAAAATCCTGAACGCGTCGCACACCATCATCCTCACCACCCGGGCAGATGTGCCTGACAGCCACCTCGAGGCGGTGTTCGCGAAGGAGAGGGCCGACGGCCGGTTCCCTGACCCGTCAAAGCAGGAGCTGTGGGAATCAATGACTCGAGACTTCCTCAACCTGCGCAACTACGGCTACAAGGACCTGAACCACTGGATGGAGAAACAGACCTACATGGCGGTGGGCCTGACCATGATGGCGGCCGCTGAGCTCGGCGTCGAGGCCACGCCGCTGGAAGGGTTCGACCCGACCAGTGTCGACAAGGCGTTCAAGATCCGCGAGACCGGACACAGCACGACGGTGCTGCTGGCCCTCGGCTACCCCGACCCGGAGAGGGTGTACACCAACCCGATCTCGCGATTCGACGCCGACCAGCTGTTCACCTTCATCTAAACACCCACCCGGAAACCAAAACCACAACACAAACGAGGAAGGGGACAATCTCAATGAAAGCCATTGTGGTGACCGACCAGGCCGCGGGAACGGCCGGGATGACGCTGACGGAGCGGCCTGAGCCGCCCGCAGCGATCAACGACGTCATCGTTCAGATTCATGCATCGGGCTTCGTCCCGACTGAGATGGAGTGGCCATCGACCTGGACCGATCGCGCCGGCCGCGACAGGACACCATCGATCCCCGGCCACGAACTGGCCGGAGTGGTCACGGCCCTCGGCTACGGCACGACGGGGCTGTCGGTCGGGCAGCGGGTGTTCGGCCTCGCCGACTGGCACCGCGACGGCACCCTTGCGGAGTACGTGGCGATCGAAGCACGCAACCTCGCACCGCTGCCCGGCGACGTCGACTTCACGGTAGGCGCGTCCCTGCCAATCTCAGGTCTGACCGCGTGGCAGGGGCTGTTCCAGCACGGCCGCCTTCAGGCTGGCCAGACCGTCCTCGCCCATGGCGCAGCCGGGGCAGTCGGGACGATGGTGACCCAGCTCGCACGTGAGGCCGGCGCTTACGTCATCGGCACCGGACGCGCCGCCGACCGTGAGAAGGCACTCGACTTCGGCGCGCATGAGTTCGTCGACCTCGAGAACGACGCGCTGAAAGACGTCGGGGGCGTCGATCTGGTCTTCGATGTCATCGGCGGCGACGTTCAGAAGCGGTCCGCTGCCCTGATCAAGGCCGGAGGAACGCTGGTGTCCATCGTCGGCCCGGTCGAGGCGCGGCCCACTGACGGCCTGGCGGTGGATTTCGTTGTCGAGGCCGATCGTGCCGAACTGGGTGAGATCGTGCAGCGGGTGCGGGACGGACGGCTGCGGACAAACATCGGTGACGTCGCGAGCTTCGATGATGCCATTAGTGCCCTTAACCCGACCACGCGACGCAGCGGGAAGACAGTCATCCGCGTACGCCCGTAGGGAGCGGATGGCCGCAGTCCGACTGGCGGGTCATGGGCCGCCGTTCGTGGCGGCCATGCGGAAGACGCCACCTTGGTCCTTGGCCGGGCGGTCAGGGCACTCGGATCGATAGAGGAGTTGATCACGTTGGACGGACAGGAGCTGCAGAAGATCGCGGGCGACTGCACTGTGGGACTGCCCGGCGCCGACTTGGAGCATCGTTTCGGCCCCGACTGGCACCTCTACAAGGTGCGCGGCAAGGTCTTCATGCTCATGACCGACATGCCAGGGCGCCCGGTCGTGATCCTGAAAGCTGATCCGGACGACGCCGCAGCCCTGCGTGAGCAGTACGCAGACATTACCCCCGGCTATCACATGAACAAGAGGCACTGGATCACGGTGGAAGGCGGGGGCACCATCGACGAGAAGCTGATGAAGGAGCTCGTGATCGACTCCTACCGTCTCGTGGTCGGCGGGCTTCCCAAGTCGGAGCAGCCCGTGGATCCGCGCACCTACGGCCGCCGCGCCTGACCTTCGTCATACCCATCAGCGGCGAGAAACTCCACGACAGAGTGCGCGACAGGGCACTGGCGCTGCCGGCCCCAGGTGCCTGGGTTGACCGTGCCGTCGGGCCAGATCTGGAGGGCTTCGGCGGCACCGAAGTTCTGGAACAGCGCGGACGCCAGCTCTGCGGCGGCCGCCGTGAGCGGCCGGCCATAGGCGGTCAAGTCCTCGAGGATGGCTGCCGACTCCGCGTAGGCAGGGCGCCGTCGAGGCGCTGCGCCAGATCGAGGGCGACGACCGGGCCCGCGCCTGGCTCGAAGGTATACAGGCCCGACCCGCCCAGGCCGCTCGTGGCGGGCCGGACGAGGATGAGCTCGCCGGCCCGCCACCTGCCGGCTACCGCACCGTTAACTTCTGGTAGTCGGCGGCGTGGGGCTGGTAGGTCGGGTTGCCGGAGTAGGCAACGTGGACCGTGTACGCCCCGGGCTGCAGATCGGCAGTCTGCAGTGTGACGACGGCCTCGCCGTCCGCCAGTGGCACGACCTGCACGGTGCCGCCGAAGGTGACGGTGACCTCGCCGGTCGGGGTCGGAGCGTTCTGCTTCTGCCCGCCCGCTGGCCCAACAGTCACGTCCAGCTTGAACGTGTCCCCGCGGACAACCGACGCCGGCGCGGTTTTCGCATGGACCTTGACGGCGTCCGGGCCGTAGGGCACCTCGAACGACGCCGTACCTTCCGACGCCTCCAGGTAGTCGAAGCCGAGGTACTCGGCCTTGACCGTCCGGGTACCCGCAGGCAGACCCGTCGGCAGCGTGACCGTGGCCGCGCCGTCCTTCAGGTAGGCGAGCTTCGACCACGAGCCGATGCTGAACCGCACCTGACCGCCGGTCTCGAACTCATCAGCTGCCTTGACTGTGGCGGTGGCCGTGGTTGTCTGGGCCGCGCTCGCGTACGGCTCGACAGCCACCTCAGTGGTAGTCGTGACGTCGCTGTTCGGGATCCCGCGGATGTTGTTCCACTCGCGGAGGGTGATCGGGATCACGGTGCCGTGACGCGGACGGGCGACGCCCGCGTTGGTCATCGCGATCGCCTTGGCGTTCCAGGTGGGAGCCTCGATGTTGTCGTGGCACGCGGCCTGGTATCCACCACCGTTCGTGTACCGGTCACCCCAGAGGTAGAACTGACCGGGGCAGGAGGTGTCACCAGGGTTGGCCTTGAAGATGATCGGCCCCTCGTACCCCTGGTTGGCGACCCACGTTGTGCGCCCCAGAGCCGGAGCAACCAACGTCCAGTTGTCGATGTTGCTGTCCAGGAAGTCGGTGTGCTTCTCCGAGAAGATGTCCGAGCCCTGGTTGCCGGCCTCGTTCTTGGTCACGCGGTAGTAGTAGTCACCGACCCGGATCGCGGTCGTGTCGATCCGCGACAGAGGGGCCGGATTCTGCCAGACCTTGGGGCCGGAGAACGTCTGGAAGTCGCGCGTCGTGGTGTACCACATCTGCGCGTTCCCTTGACCGGTGCGGTTCACGGGGTCGTTCCACAGCGACTGTGCCCAGAAGACGGCGTAGGCGCCGATCTTCTCGACCCACAGCGATTCGGGTGCGAAGGCGTTGCCCGCGTTGTCGGGCGCGACTTTCACGTGTCGCTGAGGAGTCCAATGCACGAGGTCGTGCGACTCGAACACCTCGATGTACTGGGTGTCGTTGATGGCGTATCCGCCCTGGTCGTACCAGTTCAGGTCGGTGGCGATCATGTAGAACGTGTCGCCGTCGGGTGAGCGGACGATGTGCGGGTCACGAAGGCCCTGGTCGCCCAGCTGGGAGATGAGCGACGGCCGGCCTCCGGTCAGACCGGTCCAGTCCAGAGCGGTGTTTCCGTTGGACGTTGCGAACATGATCTGCTCGCCGTCGGCGATCCCCTCGCCCTTGAAGTACCCCATGAAGTACCGCTCGTACTCCTCGGAACGGGGCATGGCGGTGATGGTCACCGGGAACGACTTCGTCTTCGAGGCCGAACCCTTGGTGATGGTCGCCGTCAGGACGGCGTCGACATCCGCACGGCCGAAGGCCGGGCGGGTCACCTTACCCGTCGGGGTGACGAGGTCGGTGGTCGACTTCCAGGTGATCGTGGATCCGAACTCGCCGGTGGCAGGGAGGTTGATGTTTCCGCGTACGTCGTCGGTGGCGTGCAGGGTCAGGTCGAACGTGTCACGGTCGACCGCCTGCGCGGCGTCGAACTCGGCCTTCACCACAATGGGGATCTCCCGTGTGGTGACTTCTTGGGCGCCCTTGCGGACAGTCGCCGTGAGCGTGGCTGTAGCGTCGGGCTGCCCCTGCGCGGGTCGGGTGATCTTGCCGGTCACCGCAACCTTGCGTGCGCTGGGGAGGGCCGGCGGGGTGTAGACCTCGACGACCGACGGGTCCGAACTCGTCCACGTGATGGTTGAGCCCGCCACGGAGCCCACCTTGGGCAGAACGATGTCGCGTACGATCGCACTGGTCAGGCCGAGGTCGATGGCGTCGGCGTCGGCGTGAACGCCATTGGAGACGGTCCTTTTCGCCAGGGCGAGTGTCTCGTCGAGGCTCACTGCCCGGTCGTAGACCCGGAAGTCCCGGATCGTTCCGCGAAATGAGTAGTGGCCGGACGTCTGCGAGCGAGCGAGGAAGTTGCAGTTGGTCCCCGCAGCGTTCACCGACGGCGGCGTGGTCAGGTTCGTTGACGTCGCGTGCAGCACGCCGTCGAGGTAAAGCCTGCCGGTCCAGCTCGTACCGTTCGCGTTCAGTGACTGGGTGTAGGTGACGTGCGTCCACGCTCCCTCGGGCATGCGGACCCGGGTCTGTTGGAGGTTCGCCGGACCCACCGCGATGCGGAACCGCTGGGTGTTCGACGCGAAGATGGAGCCCCGAGCGCCGGTGTCGAGGTCGCACGAGCCGGACTTCGCGCCGAAGCCCCACATCTGGTGCTCGCCGACGTTCGCCGGGTCGATCCACACGTCATAGTCGACGGTGAGGTTCGACATGCCGGCGGTGATGTTGTTCGGCAGCGCCACGTACGCACCGTCGAGGGCGCTCTCGTAGGAGTCGGGGTTGAACCTGACTCCATCGCCGGTCAAGGTCGCCTTCTCCGGATTCACGAGCCTGGCGTTCGCCGCCGATCCCGCGCTACCCGAGTTGACCAGTGTCGTCCCACTGGTCTCGTTGAGGGCGAAATGGTGCACCAGACCCTCGTTGAGCTTCTCCTCGGCAGCGTGCGAGGGCGTCGCTGCGAACGAGACCGAGAGAAGCGCACCCAGTATCAGGCCCGCGACACCTCTACTCTTGCGACTCAGCCCGTGACGTGACCTTTGCCGTCGCACTCTCAATCGATCCTCCTTGGTCCGGTCGCTGTGGACACGTGGGGCACGGCCCCGTTTGGGGCGGGGACGACCGCACGGGCGGGAGAGGCGAAGCCCGAAAGGGTGGTCAGCGTGCCGGCGAGGTCCAGCGTGATCAGGCCTCGTTGAGCGCTCGGACGAGACGAGGGCAGCACGGACAAAGGTTCACCTCGCTGTGAGATGCGGGGGGGGCGGCGTGAACTGGGGGGATGGGGCTATATGTCGCAGGTGTCCGGGTCTTGAATGCAGACACTAACCTCCAGCCCTAGCGAAAGATAGGTTCACTGGAAGCAAACTTTGTGGGTGAACGGATGAAAGCTACGCGAGGCCTGGATAAAGGCCTCATCCTTGTCAGCACTCGGCAAGCACCTCGCGTCCGGACCGCGAAGTACGCCTGGCCCGGGGGACCTGGAACGTTTTTTGTCAACGACGCTCGAAAACGGGCTCTGGCACAGATGCCGTGCGTTGACCCGCCTTCATCGGGCGAGGAGGACACGCTTGCGCAGGAGGTCGGGGTTGACCTGGCCGTACATCTGCCGCTTGAGCATCTTGACGCGGTTGACGTGCCCTTCGACCTTTCAGCCCGGTGACGAAGGAGTGCAGCTCCGGCAGGTCGTCGGCCTGAACCCGCTGGTGACGTCCCCTCGGGTGGTGTAACTCCAAGCTGTTGGTGGAAGCCCCGGACATGGGGCGAGCCATCGTGTGACGGTCAGCGAGTTCCCGACCAAAGGTTCTCGCGGAGGACATCACACGATGGCTCTGGATCAGTCTGCCCTGCTCGACCTGCTGGAGTCTTTGAAAGCCGCCGACGCCGACGACGTCATCCGCCAAGCGCTGCAAGCCGTCCTGCAAGCGCTCATCGAGGCGGAGACGACCGCGGTCATCGGCGCCGCCCCACACCAGCGCACCGAAGCCCGGACCGCGCAGCGCAACGGCTACCGCGACCGGCTGCTGACGACCGCCGGCGATCTGGAACTGAAGATCCCCAAGCTGCGGTCCGGGTCGTTCTTCCCCTCCCTGCTGGAACGCCGCCGCCGCATCGACCAGGTGCTGTTCGCCGTGGTGATGGAGGCCTACCTGCAGGGGGTGTCCACCCGCAGTGTTGACGACCTGGTCAAAGCCCTCGGCGCCGACAGCGGGATCTCCAAAAGCGAGGTCTCGCGCATCTGCGCCGACCTGGACAGTGAGGTGGCCGCCTTCCCTGACAGGCCCCTGGGCCACACCACCCTTCCCTTACGTGTTCCTCGACGCCACCTACTGTCTGCAAGGCGCGGGTGAACCACCGGGTCGTCTCCCAGGCCGTCGTCATCGCCACCGGCGTCAGCATCGACGGACGGCGGGAGATCCTCGGATTTGCCGTCGGCGACTCCGAGGACGGCGCGTTCTGGACGGCGTTCCTGCGCTCGCTGAAGGCCCGCGGCCTGACGGGGGTGCAGCTGGCGATCTCCGACGCCCACGCCGGCCTGGCCGGCGCGCTGCGGGCGGTCTACCTCGGCGCCTCCTGGCAAAGGTGTCGCGTTCACTTCATGCGCAACGTGCTCGCGCGCGGACCCAAGGGCTCGGCGGAGATGGTCGCCGCGGCGATCCGCACCGATCTTCGCCCGGCCCACCGCGCAGACGGTTCCGCGCCCAGCTGACCACCATCGCCACCATGCTCGGCCGTCAATTCCCGGTCGTGGAGCAGATGCTCCTCGATGCCGCCGACGAGGTCACCGCGTTCGCCGACTTCCCCCAGCAGCACTGGAAGAAGATCTGGTCGACCAACCCTCTGGAACGGCTGAATCGGGAGATCAAACGCCGCCCCGATGTCGTGGGCGTTTTCCCCATCCCCACCGCTCTGGGCCGCCTGGCCGGCGCCGTGCTGGCCGAGCACCACGACGAGTGGCAGGTCAGCGACCGCCGCTACCTGTCGGAGGGCTCCATGGCCCAACTCACCGCCCCGCCCGCAGACGATCTGGCCGAACCCCTGGCACACATCGCCCTGGCCGCGTCATAGTCACACCAACCCATAACTCGCCGACCCCACACGATCAGCAGCGAGTTACACCACCCGGCGGGACATCACCCGACATATACATACATAGGCCAGGCCGCGCAGCAGGTCACGAAGTTCGAGGTCCGGCTCGTTCTCCTTCTCCTCATGCTTGAACCGGCCGTCCCGCTGCCTGACGAACTCGCTGGGGATGAGCCGGCCGCCGAGCGAGATCTGCGCTCTTGGACGACAGATCCACGACGAGACGAGACTTGTGTGCCCTCGACTGCCCAGCTGCGGAACGCACTTTACGTCCCCTCAGCCATTCGTTACTGTCGCCCCGTAATCGTCTGTAAATGGACGAGTTAGGCGTTCCGCGCCACGGATAATAGGGGAGCTCATGCACCGGACGGCCATCACTGCCTTGGCCATCGCAACCGCCGTGGCGACGGCGCCCCTCACCGCCACCCCGGCGAGCGCGGCCACGAAACCGAACCTCCGCGCCTGTTATGACGGGAAGTGCACGATCACAATCACGAAGCCGGTCAGCTTCCGTGTCTCCAGCCGCTACCACTTGTCCAGAGTGCGCGTCGCCAAGGTGTACAGCCACATTTACAACAGAGACATGGTCCACGTGTCGGGGCCCGGTGTCAGCGTGACACTCGGCGAAGGCGCACGCGGCAGCCTGAACAGCCTGTCGGTGCGCGTTCTGTCGATCACAAGCCGAGGGGCGAAGGTCCGCTTCTTGGGGTGACGGCCCCAGTCCGGGAACGTGGCGGCGCGCCGCACTGGAGGTGCCGGACGGGTTCTCGGCGCTGGTGTGGAGGCACGCCGAGGAGCTCGACAGGGTCCCGGCCACTCCCCGGCCCGCACCGCTGGTTCCACGGCGCTCGCCAAGGAGCTCAGGAAGCACGGGTTCAGCTTCGTCGGCCCGACCACGGCCTACGCCCTGATGCAGGCCATCGGCTTGGTCAACGACCACGTGGCCGACTGGCACGTCCGCGAGGCCGTCACCGCCCAGGTCAGCGCCCTGCGCCGCGTTTGATGGCTTCGAAGCGCCTATCGGCCTTCGCTGTGTTCGATGGCTTCGAGGCGCCTATCGGCCCTCGAAGCGGGGGCGCCCACTGCTGCATACCGGCGAGGTGGTGCGGGCCGATCACCTCGACCCTGCCGAGTGGGTCCACGGCATCGTGGCCCTCGACCGGAGCCGGGCCGTGTTCGCCTACGTGCAGCTGGAGACCACCGTCGTAGAGCGGACAGCGCCGATGCGACTGCCCGGGCTCGATTCCGACGCCGAGTACGTCGTCGAGGCCATCCCCGGCGAGGTGTCCGGACCGCCCGACCGTCATCCCGACTGGGCGTCGAGCCAGGTGCGGCTCACCGGCCGCGCCCTCGCCGCCATCGGCCTGCCCGCCCCACGGTTCGCCGACAGACCAGGCACCGCCTTCCTGCTTCTTTGCCTCCGGGTCTGAGCGGTGGGGCCGGGCCGGATCTGGAGAGCGGACGGGGGGGTTGCAAGCCGAGTCCGTTCTCACTCGACCAGCAGTGAATGGCGCGAAATACAGCACGGTCCAGCGCCATGGCGCCCAATACATGGAAGCGCCGATGAAGCATCCGCCGATCGCTGCGGTCAACGGGCGGAAAGGGGATGACGAACGGCAGAGCCCAGCATGAATATTTCAGCCGAAATGAATCTTTCACGCTCTTGCCGCTGTTTGCCCAGCTCGGAGTGCCTGTGCGCGGCGGCTATGGTGCAGTCGTTGTTCTCACCCGAAAGTTGGCGGGACGGTAGAACTCCTGGCGCGTAAGAGTCGTCCCCCATCGGCCGCCGCCAGGTTCCCTTCACCTCAGTCTCAAGGGAGATAATGCACATGCGGTTACCTACGCTCAACCTTCTGCGTCGCCTGGCCACCATGTCCACTGGGGGCGGCTTGATCCGGCGTCTGTCCGTCGCGGTGGCGGCCGCGCTTCTGGTCAGCCCTGTGCTGGCGTCACCCGCCTCGGCGCACGGTGCGGTCAGCGACCCGCCCGCCCGTCAGTACGGCTGCTACACCCGTTGGGGCAGTGAATGGCAGTCGCCACGGATGGCGACGGAAGATCCGATGTGCTACAAGGCCTGGCAGGCCGACCCGTCCGCGATGTGGAACTGGAACGGGCTGCTGCGCGACGGCGTCGGCGGCAACTACCAGACCGCCGTCCCCGACGGGCAGCTGTGCAGCGGTGGCCTGACCTTCAACGGCCGATACGCCGCGATGGACGAACCGGGTCCGTGGAAGACGGTGGACAAGCCGAACCGGTTCACCCTCAATCTGCTGGACGGATCGTCCCACGGCGCCGACTTCATCCGTGTGTACGTGACCAAGCAGGGGTTCGACCCACTGACTCAGCGGCTGAAGTGGAGCGACCTGGAACTGGTCACTGAGACGGGCAGAATGCCTACCGGCACCACGACGCCGGTGGAGGTGTACGCGCCCGGCCGCACCGGCCACCACATCGTCTTCACGCTCTGGCAGGCCAGTCACCTCGACCAGTCGTACTACTTCTGCAGTGACGTCAACTTTACCGGCGGTGGGAACCCCTCGCCCAGCCCTTCCCCCAGCCCGTCGGCGAGCCCCAGCCCGTCGGCGAACCCCAGTCCATCGGCGAGCCCCAGCCCATCGCCGACGCCGTCCCCCAGCCCGTCCCCGACCGGTGACCCTTCGCTCGGCTGCTCGGCCACCTACCGAGTCGTCTCGCAATGGTCCGGCGGCTTCCAGGCGGAGGTGCGTGTGGTGGCCGGCTCCAGGGCGATCAACGGGTGGAAGGTCGACTGGACCTTCACCGGAAACGAGAACGTCAGCTCGGCGTGGAACACCACCCTGACGACGAGCGGATCCACGGTCAGCGCCCGTAACCTCGGCTACAACGGCGCGCTCGGCGCGGGAACCGGCACCACCTTCGGTTTCCTCGGCACCGGTACCAGCGGCACACCCACCCTCACCTGCACCGCATCCTGATCCATACTCGACGGTCCCCCGAGCCCGCCGCCGCTTCGGCAGCGGCGGGCGTGTGTCGGGTGGGCCCGATACGAACGACAACAGGATGCCGTCCCAGCAGACAGAGAAGGGACAATCAGATACCGCGGCTGGCCGCGTCGGTGCCCAGAGATTCCGTTCGTGTCTTGAGAGTGGCTTTCAGCGTGTTGGCCGCCGCGGCGTCCGCGCCGGCGTTCACCTTTTCTGTAGCACAGTCTTCTTCGCCAAGCTCACAGTCGTCACTGCGGCAGGAAGCCCTGCGGATGGTGAGACGTCGGCTGAGTTTCGTGCCTGCAGGACGAGCGCAGCATGCGGGGCGGCGCATAGCGCCGCCTCACGACGCGCGAACGGGCGTGCGCCTGGGGGCCGGCATCTCGGGCCGCGCCCAGCATCCGTCCCCCAGGCACTCCGCCGGCGACCCCCTCCAAACCGCCCCATAATGCCAGCGTGGAACTGCGAATCGATCCAGACAGGAACATCCGAACCGGCGTCTGCGACTGTTGCCAAACCCCCTTCGATCGCGTGACCGGGTTCATCAACAACGACGACGGCGCCTATGCGATCTACTACGCATCCTGTTACCACCACAACGGAATCCACGAAGCCTGGATCGACGTCATCATCGACGACGCCTGGGCTCCGAACGAGCCCGTCAGCCGCCCTGGCCCCAACCGCGTCACCTTCGGATGTCGTGTCGGCCCCGTCGAAGGGCAGCCCACCCCCGCCTGCTCTCTGGTCAAAGGCGCCGCAGTCGCACCCGATGAGCCGTTCTACGGCCGCAAGCTGACTCGGGAGGAAGCCCTCGGCCATCCCTGGCTGCCCGAGTATTGGGAGACCATCGATCACATCCTGGAGAACGACGCCACAGTCCGTCAGCATCTCTACGGCTGGCTGTAGCCGAGGAGCCAGCCATAAATAGAGCCTTCGGCGGTGGCTCTCCGGCTCCGAGGTGATCTCCGCTCGTCGCTATCGGCCCGGAAATGGCTGAGGTAGAGGCTTTGATCACCCCGCCCGCCATCGACACGGGACAAGCCGAGCTCGTGACGCCGTGAGGGGAGCGGCAGATGCCGAGGTGGACGATCGCCGGAGATGTTCGCCATTGCCGGGGCATGTCGTCGGAGAAAACTCCTGGCGGGCCTGTGACATTTGAATCTGTTCCGCGGCGGCCTGCCAGTGCAGGGTGGAGATCGCCCCGTCCACGCCTCCGGCGACAGGAAGGCGAGACCCGCGCATGACCCTTTCGCTCGCACCGACCAGGCGGCCGCCGGCGGCCGGTACCGCCGCGCGGCCAGGACGTCTACCCTGGTCAGCCGGTACCGAAGAGCGGGTGGTGGGCGGATTGGCGGAGTTCCGGCGCTCCCAGCGCATGCTTCTGCTGGCCCCGCTGGGGGCGGTCGGCTGCAGCGCCGCGCTGCCGTTGGTGCAGGTGGCGCTGGCGTTCGGCTATCGCGGCAGCGATCTGCGGACCGGGCTGTGGAGCCTGGCGGCGACCACGGTGTACCTCCCGCTGCACCTGCGGCACGTCTGGTACGCCGCGCGCGGGGTCCGGCCGCCGTCCGGCCGCTGGACGCTGGCGGGGATGGCCGTCGTCATCCTCGTCGCCACGCCCTTGGCCGGGGCCATGTGGGTGCGGTCTTACACGGCTCTCATCGTGTCGGCGATGCTGGTGCTGCCCGGCCCGTGGTCCTACGTCGTCTATGGGGCGGTAATGCTAGCGGTGCCCCCGGTGAGCCACACGCTGGGGACGCCCTGGGACACCGCGCCGTGGCTGGTGTTCTCGGTGATGTGCGGCAGCATGGCGTTGCTGCTGCTGGTCTGGCTCCCCGCGGCGCTGGCCCGATTGCGTACGGCCAGGGAGGCGCTGGCCCAGCAGGCGGTCGCGCAGGAGCGCCGCAGGATAGACGCCGAGCTGCGCCGCACGGTCGGCGCCGCGCTGGAGTCCATCGCCGACCGTGGCCATCGGCTCGGCAGCCGCCTCGCCCAGAGTGGGCCACCAGCAGCCGCAGAGCCGAGAGAACCCGCGAAGTCGACAGAACACGCCGAGTTGGCGGACGAGCTGGCCGGGCTGTCCGCCGACTCCAGGCGCGCGCTCGCCGAGACGAGGCGGCGCGTGCGTGGTTACCGGCAGCCGTCGCTGCGCGCCGAACTGGAGACCGCCGCCGCGCTACTGTCCGCGGCGGGCATCGCCACGCGCCTGGACCTTCCACGGAGCGGCGTGCCCGACACCATCGCCCAGCCGTCAAGGGCCGCCCTGCGTGCGGCCATCACGCGCCTGCTGCGCGACCACGCGGCGCGGGCCTGCACGATCACGGTGACCTCCCTGGGTGGCCGGGTGCGGCTAGAACTACGCGCGGACGAGGCCGCCGAGATCGTCGAGGTGGCGTCATGACCCCGTCCATGACCCGGTCGACGACCCCGTCGATCCTGCCCGCGTGGGTGCTGCGGCGCCCGCGCTGGCCGCTGGTCGCGCTGCACGTGCCGCTGACAGTGCAGGCGCCGGTCTACTCGATCATCGGCATGGAGGGCCGGCCCTCCGCCCCGCTCATCATGATCCCGGCGGCCGCCATGCTGGGCGCGCTCCAGCTGCGGCACAGCCTCGCCGCCGCCCGGGGCGAGCGTCCTGCGGGTTGGCGCTGGAGCTACGCGGCGTTGCTGCTGCTCGCGTACGTGCCGGTGATCTGGATCGGCGCGAGCTGGGGGGCCATGGGCATCTTGGCCCTCGCCTCGACAGTGATGTTGCTGCGCCCGCGGACGGCGTTGCCGGTGTGCGCCGCGCAGGTGCTGGTCCCGGTGACGCTCGAGCTCAAGTCGGTCATGGGATCCTCGCTCCTGGAGATCGTCACCATGATGGTCTACGCCGTGGTCGTCCCGCCCCTGTTCGCCGCCGCGCTGGTCGGCGGCGCCCGGCTGGTCCGGCTGGTGAACGAGCTGTACGCCACTCGCACCGAGCTGGCCGCCACGGCGGTCGTCGAGGAGCGCGTCCGGGTCTCGCGCGACCTGCACGACCTGCTCGGGCAGAGCCTGTCGGCGATCTCGCTCAAGGGTGACCTGGCGCTGCGGCTGCTGGCCAAGGACGCCGCCGCCGCCCGCGGCGAGGTCGAGAGCCTGACCGGGGTGGCGCGTGAGGCGCTGCAGGGCGTACGTGCGATCGCCCGCGACGAGCACGCCGTTTCGCTGCGCACCGAGATCGAGGGTGCCGCGGCCCTGCTCGGCGCGGCCGGGGTAAACACCGAGTTCGACGTGGCCGACCTGCCGCCGTTGCCCGGCCCCGCGCAGAACGCGCTGGCCTGGGCGATCCGCGAGGGCACCACTAACCTGCTGCGCCACAGCGAGGCCCAGACCTGCTCCATCACCCTGTCCCGGCACAACGGGACGGTACGGTTGGAGATCGTCAACGACGGCGTGCGGGGCGTCGCGCCTCCCGGCTCGGGGCTCGCGGGGGTGGGCGAGCGGGCCCGCGCCGTGTCCGGCACCTCCGCCACCGCCGTCCGCAACGGTCGCTTCCAGCTGTCGGTCGAAGTCCCCGAGGAAGCACTGTGATCCGCGTACTCATCGCCGAGGACATGCACATGATCAGGTCCGCCCTGGTCGCGTTGCTGTCGCTGGAGGACGACATGGAGGTCGTCGCCGAGATCGAGCGCGGCGACGAGGTGCTGGCCGCCGCCCTGCGGGTACGCCCCGACGTCGCGGTGCTCGACATCGACATGCCCGGCCTGGACGGGCTGTCGGCCGCCGAGCAGCTCTCCGAGCGCCTGCCCGGCTGTCGTACTCTCGTGCTCACCGGGCTCAGCCAGCCCGGCAACCTGCTGCGCGCGCTGAAGGTCCACGTGAAGGGGTTTATCGTCAAGGACGCCCCGGCCCAGACCCTCACCGACGGGATCCGCCGCATCGCCCGCGGCGAGCGGGTGATCGACCCCGAGCTCGTCGCTGCCGCGATCGAGACCGGCAGCAGCCCGCTCACCGCCAGGGAGACCGACGTGCTGCGCGCCGCCGGTACGGGTATCAGCACCGCCGAGATCGCCGTCCACCTGTCGCTGTCGCAGGCCACTGTGCGCAACTACCTGTCCAACGCGATCGGCAAGGTCGGCGGGCGCAACCGCATCGACGCCATCCGCATCTCCCGCGACGCGGGCTGGCTCTGACCGCTCTGACCCAGAACGTGCACGGTGAGTGAGCTCCTGACGGCCCGGATCCCGGACCACCGCGGCCCGGCTGTAGCTGCCGCACCTTGCCGCCAACCTGGTCGGCCATCTCGCCCGGGCCGACGCCGGCCAGATGGGCTATCTGGAGATTCTGGACCTGGTGCTGGAGGAGGAGCACGCGGTCAAGGACAGAGCGTCGTATCCGGCACCCGCTGAGGGTGTCGAAGATGCCACACCACAAGACGCTGGACGACTATGAATTCTCCCACCAGCCCACCCTCGGCCCCAAAAGGTCAAGGACATGGCCAGCCTCGCGTGCGCCGAGGCCAAGTCCAACGCCGCTCTTCTGGGACCGCCCGGGGCCGGCAAAACGCACATCGCGGTGGCGCTGGCAGTCGCGGCCTGCTGGGCCGGGCTACTCGATCTACTTCACCACCCTGGACGACATGGTTCGCCGGCTCGAACCCGCCGATGTGATCGGCCGCCTGATCCCCAAGATGCGCGCCTACGTGTGCCCGCACGCGCTCGTCCTGGACGAGGTCGGCTACCAGCCACTGGCCCGCGAGGAGGCCAACCTGGTCTTCCAGATGATCAGCGAGAGATACGAGAAAGGCTCGATCCTTCTGCCGAGCAACAAATCCGGATGCATGGGGAAGCGTGTTCGGAGACGAGGTCCTGGCCGGCCAACCGGCGGGCATCGCGTTCTCCGTTTTCGTGGTGCGGAGCCCGCGCGAACAGCAGCTTTGGCATGGCGCAAACCCTCCTGCCATGACAATCCGCCTGCTCAAGACTTCTGGCCAGAGGCCAGTTCCACGTGCTTTGCGGAACGCAGCACCAGGCCGGGCCGCCGCACCACCTACCGGCACCACCGGCGATCCCGAAGGGCCGCGGACCCTTTGGCGAAATTCATCACCCGTCGTGTGACATTTAGATCTGTTTGCTTCGAGGTCTCAAGTGAAGGATCGGGCTCACGTAATCCCGCCTCGTCAAAAGGGAGCATTCATGACCATCTCACCCGTGGCCAAGACCATCCTCGTACGGCACGCCCAGCAGCTGGCAGATCACGATGGCGGGGATGGGCTTGGCGAAGGCGGTCACCAGGTCGGCCTTCGGGCCGGCCTTCTCCATGGCGTCCAGGTGGTCGGCGGTGATCTGCTCGACGCGTACCGAGCAGCGTTCGACGGGTCAGGAGTCGCGTCTCGTTCAACATCGCCACAATGTAAGGCATCCCTTCCATGAAGTCATGGACGCTTTACTTCTTGGAAGGGATGCTTTACCTTCATTGCATGGACAAGCAGGTACAGCAGGACCAGGTGACGCGTGCGGCCCGCCGCGCTGTGCTCATCGACGGCATACCCGTGTCTACTTTGGGCGTGATAGCCCTGGCGCTCGGCAGCAACCCCGATCAGAGCACGGCCCAGAAGGCCTGGTGGATCGCGACCACCACCGTGTTCACCCTCGCGGTGGCCTGGGTGCTGCTGCGGGCATTCCGGCGCGCGGACGAATACCTGCGCAGGATTCAGTTGGAGAGCATGGCCATCGCGTTCGCCGCAGTCCTCGTGGGGCTGCAAGTGGCTACCCTGCTCGATGCCGCAGGCATCATCCAGCTCCATCAGCTCGCGCAGTTGATCCTCCTCGGTGGCGTGGCAATCTGGCTGCTGATCGCGGACCTGCGCACCCGCTTCCACCGCTGAAGAGGATCATCTGTGAAGAACCGGCTACGCGAACTGCGTGCGGCTCGCCGGTGGAGCCAGGCCGACCTGGCCGACCGGTGCCGCGTCTCCCGGCAGGCCATCAACGCCATCGAGACCGAGCGGTACGATCCCAGCCTGCCTCTGGCGTTCACCATCGCCGACGTCTTCGGCCTGACCATCGAGGAAATCTTCCGTCCTGACCGGACGGAAGACACGAGCAACCCGGCCTGACATTAAGGGCCGCGTCCAAGATCGTGGTGTATGAGAATGAGACCACTCTGCGATCTGTACTTCCTTTTCTCGGAGGCCTTGCGGCATTCGGCCGGCACTTCCAGCCCGAGGTAGCGACGGCCCTCGGTCCGCTCATCGTGCTGCTCGGCCAGCACCGCACCGACCAAGGGGATGATCGCCTCCCGATGAGGGAAGGTCCCGACGACGTCGGTGCGGCGGCGGATCTCCTTGTTCAGCCGCTCCTGCGGGTTGTTGGACCAGATCTGACGCTGTTGGCGAATCGTTCGGGTCAGGCCGTTGCTGCTGCCTGAAGCCGTTCGAGGTGATGGCGACGGGTTCCGGCCAGTGGAGTGGCGGTGAGCGAGCTACCAGGGCCCCTCCCGAGAACTTCCCGGCGGCGGCCAGTTCCTTCAGATATTCATGAAAGGCACGCCAGTCTTCTGGTGCGGGGACAGCGGCCGCCTGCGCGACCGGCCGTCCGTGGCAACGAGCGCCATCAGCAGCGCTCCGCCGGCAAAGGCCCTACGGCTGACAAGCATGGAGATATCCCTTTCACGAGTGCATGGACAGGGGACTGCATCGCGCTGTTGCCGCCGAGGCCCCGTCTACCGGGCGGCTGCAGGCAGGGACAGGGCTTCGGCCATCGCCGGGTCGCGGCGTCGGCCGAGGAGAAGGTGACGGAACTGATTCCCGGGCAGGCCGCCCGAGGCCGAGGAGACCGTTCCGCCGCACAAGCGAGGACGCCGTCTCTCTCGAAGGCCGGCTCCACGACGAACTGCGCGAGCGGCGCGTCGACAAGGTCACGCTCACCGTGAGTTCTTGATGTCACCTGCCGTCTGCAGGGCTGTCATCAACCGGTCGAGCCGTACGCTGTCCAGGCCCGCTCTGCGCACTTCGGCTCGGGCCGCCTTCATGACTCGGCCGAGGAGTTGTGCCTGGCGTGCCACGACGTCCAGCACGGCGTGCCGGACGCCCATGTCCTCGATCGCGTTCGCCCAGTCTGACCGTGGGTTGTAGTGCGTCTTCAGCAGGTCATGGCCGGTGCCGAGGGCGAGCGCGGCGCCGGCGACATGGACCGGGACGGGATGCGTGGCGTTGCGACCCCCGGCCGGCGAGTTGCCGGTCGAGGTCGCGCAGGATCACGTCGGCTTCCTGCAGCAGGACCGCGGATGGTTCACCCGGTCCTAGAGATGGGACAGCCGCTCGTGCGCGGGAGCCGCGTTCGGGGTGCGAGGTAGGACTTCGTCGTCCGCGTCCCCGACGCGCCCGACCCGGCCGCGGCCGCGCCGCTGCTGTGCGCGGGCATCACCACCTACGCACCGCTGAAGCGCTGGGACGCCGGCCCCGGCGGCAAGGTCGCGGTCCTCGGGCTGGACGAGTTCGGCCACCTGGGGGTCAAAATCGCCAAAGCAATGGGCGCCGAGGTCACCGTGCTGTCGCGGTCCGAGGCCAAGCGCGAGGCCGCGATAGCGCTGGGCGCCGACCACTACCACGCCACCTCCGATGTGGAGACGTTCAAGACCCTGGCCAACACCTTCGACGCCATTCTCAATACCATCAGCCCCCTCATCGACCTGAACGCCTACCTGGCCCTGCTCGGACTGCGCAGCACCCCCGTGACCGTAGGCGCAACCGCGGAGCCGATGCCGCTCAACGTGTTCTCGTTGTTCGGCAACGAGCGCAACGTCACCGGCTCACAGTTCGGCAGCATCCGCCAGACACAGGAAATGCTCGACTTCTGCGCCGAGCATCAGGTCACCGCAGAGGTAGAAGTGATCGGCGCCGACCAGATCAACGACGTCTACGAGCGCGTGCTGACCTCTGATGTTCGCTACAGGTTCGTCATCGACACCGCCACCCTGGCATGAGCGTGCGGAAGGCGGCAGGGATTTCCGCAACCTGATCGGATTGCTCGACCAGTCGCTCGCCGCGCTGGGGGAGCGTGGATACGTTGAGCCGGTGCGGCACTGCGTCGCCCGCGCCGCACACCAGGATCGGACCCTGAGCGACGACGAGTGGACCCAGGCGCAGACATCATGACCCGCACCGGCCTCGCGCCGGCCGACGATGAAAACGGCGTGCTTGGATTAGGCCCGGCGGCCAGCGAGGCGGAGGAGAGTTGGGGCGTGGTGTCGGCTTACTCGTACGGCTCGCTCGGTTCTGGGATTTCCGTCACCTGGATGGCGGTCATCTCGGGTGGCACGGTTCCGTTCGGGATCTTGCGGGACCTTGGCGGGACCCAGGTGCCGGTCACCTCGACCCAGGTGTCGTCGGGCGGAGGAGCGGCGCCGAGCACAGCCACCTTGAGGGCGATGGCGTCGGCCGCGCAGCAGCTCATCTGCATGCGGGTGACGTACCAGCGGTCTTTCTTCTTCGACCGTACGACGAAGCCGGTCAGCCGGACCTTTTTGCCGGTGAGCGTGCGCTTGCGGAAGTCCCAGGCCCGGCCGATGAACTCGCCCACGGCCATCGGGGTGATCTTCTCCGTGGAGAGCGGGACGTAGGAGCCGGTCGTCGCCGGCGGCCGGATGGGCGCGTCCTCGTTACGAGCGGCGAAGGCGCCCAGCGCGGGGGGCGCGATCAGGACGATCGCGAAGACGGGCAGGGACAGCAGCCAGCCCACCTTCGGCGCCCGTGAATGGTCATGACCCTCGGCCTGCCTCCCCGGCCCTTCGTGGACGCGTTCGTCGTGAGCGTTCGCGTACGGACGCCGCCACTCCTGGACGAGGCCGATGATCCCGAGGGTGAGGACAACTACGCCTGCGGCGAGCAGGAAGGGGCGGAAGCCGGGTTTCACGTAGTTGAGGTATGACGTCGTCAGGACGGTTATCCAGACCACGACGCCGCCGAGCAGGGTCAGCACGAGACTTTGGGACATGCGGCTCACAGGAGGACTCCTCCGATCGCCGAGCCGACCACGACCGCGAGCAGGAACGTCAGTGGGACGAACCGCATCGCGAAGGCCCGGCCGAAGGTCCCCGCCTGCAGGGCGATGAGCTTCAGGTCGACCATCGGCCCGACGACCAGGAACGCCAGCTTCGCCGTGGGGGAGAACGCGGTGAGTGAGGCCGCGACGAACGCGTCGGCCTCCGAGCAGATCGAGAGTACGACCGCGAGAAGCGCGAGCACGACCGCCGACAGCACCGGGACGTCCGCCACCGAGGTCAGCCACGTGCGGGGCACCACCACGTTCAGCGTGGCCGCCGTGATCCCGCCGATCACCAGGAATCCACCCGCGTGGAGGAGGTCGTGCCGCATGGCGTCGCGGAACTCTGCCCACCTCGAACCGCCGGGGGCGGTACGGGACGGCACCCGCAGCCAGGACGACCGGCCGAAGCGCAGCCACAGCCAACCGGCCGCGACCGCCACCAGGAGCGAGGCGGCGAACCGGGCCACGGCCATCATCGGCTGTCCGGGGAACGCCACGGCCGTGGCGACCACGACCACGGGGTTGATGGCGGGCGACGACAGCAGGAACGCCAGCGCGGCCGCAGGGGTGACCCCACGCGACATCAGGCCCGAGGCCACCGGGACCGAGGCGCACTCGCAGCCCGGCAGCACCGCTCCGGCCGCCCCCGCTATGGGGACCGCGGCGTAGGGGTTGCGGGGCAGGGCCTTCGTCCAGAACGACGGGGGGACGAAGGCCGCGATGGCCGCCGACAGCAGCACGCCGAAGACGAGGAAGGGCAACGCCTGAACGCAGATCGCCACGAAAACGGTCGCCCAGGTCTGCAGCGCCGGGGCCGTGAGCAGGGGGGTCAGCACCAGGCGGCCGATGACGAGAAGCGCGGCGAGGAGCGCGAACAGCCAGGGCGTCGCCGGAGGTGCGGCCGATCTACGGCCCCATTCCGGGGGCGGTATCTCTGTCGAGGACTCCACCACGACCCGGTCCGACATGCGCCTCATCCTGGCAGAACTTTCCGCCCGGCCCCGTCGAAGTTCCGTGTGGCAGTCCCGCGAACCGGGCGGGGAGGAGCGGAGCCCACCATCGCCTCAACCGGCGACCACAGCCGTGGGTCTGCGCGCCCAGCCGCTACGGGTGCGTACGGCGCCGACGGCGCGGCAGGCCAGGTAGATGGCGAAGGCGATGGTGGTGACGTACGGGCTGATCGGGATGCTGCTGCCCAACGCGATGAGGATGCCGCCGACCACGGACGTGACGGCGAACAGGACGCTGAGCAGGGGGATCAGGCGAGGGGAGGCCGTCACCCGGGTGGCGGCGGCCGCAGGGGTGACCACCAGGGCGAGCACCAGCAGAGCGCCGACGATCTGGATGGTCGTGGCCACGGCGAGTCCCAGCACCAGGGTGAAGACGGGGGACAGAGCCCGGACGGGCACGCCGCGGGCGGCGGCGACGTCGGGATCGAGGCTGGCGAAGGTCAGCGGACGCCAGATGACCGCCAGGACGAGCAGGACGACGACCGACACGCCGATCAGCCAGGCCGTCTGCGGGGTGTCCACGGCCACGATCTGACCGGTGAGCAGACCGAACTTGTTGGCGGCGCGACCTTTGTACAGCGACAGGAACAGCACGCCCAGCCCCAGTCCGAACGGCATCAGAACGCCGATGGCGGAGTTGCGGTCCCGGACGCGCACCCCCATGGCACCGATGACCGCGGCGGCCAGGACCGATCCGGCCAAAGATCCCGCCACCACGTTCACCCCGAGCAGGAGCGCGGCCGCCGCGCCGGCGAAGGACAGCTCGGCGATCCCGTGTACGGCGAAGGCCAGATCCCGCATCATCACGAACGTGCTGATCAGGCCGCCGACCACGCCGAGCACGGCCGCGGCGATGATCGAGTTGGCGACGAGGGCCAGCAGTTGGCCGTAGTCGTCGTAGTTGAAGATCTGGTGCCAGATGTCGGTGCTCATGACTGGACGCCTTCAGTGGGATCGGGGTGGTGCGGGATGGGGGCGCCGGCGATCAGGTAGCGGCCGTGGGCCCGGATCACCTCGACCGGGCCGCCGTACAGGTCGGACAGAACGGAAGACGTCATCACCTCGTCGGGCGTGCCGACGCGGAATCGGCCCCCGGCCAGGTACAGCACCCGGTCGACCAGCGGCAGGACCGGGTTGAGCTCGTGGGTGACGAAGAGTACTGCGGTGCCATGAGCGCGCCGCCGCCGGTCGAGCAGGTCGACGATCGCGTGCTGGTGGTGCGGGTCGAGCGAGAGGAGCGGCTCGTCGCACAGCAGAAGCGCGGGATCGGTGGCCAGGGCCTGCGCGATGCGCACCCGCTGCTGCTCGCCGCCGGACAGCAGGCCGAGGGGCACGTCCGCGTACGCGTGCGCGCCCACCTCGGTCAGCAGCGCGTCGATGCGACGCCGCAGCCCTCTGCTGCCGACGAGGGGCAGACCCCAGCGGTGGCCGTCGACACCGAGCCGCACGAGGTCGCGGGCACGCAGCGGCGTGTGCGGGGCGACGGCGCGCTGCTGGGGGATGTAGCCGATCAGGTCACCGCCCCGCCGGGGCGGGCGGCCGTCGATCAGCAGGGTCCCGGCGGAGAGAGGCAACTGGCCCAGGATGGCGCGCAGCAGACTGGTCTTGCCCGATCCGTTGGGCCCCAGCACGGCGATGAACTCGCCGCGGCGCAGCTCCAGATCCAGCCCGGACCACAGCACGCGCTCACCACGGCGCAGTTCCGCATCGGTCAGGCTGAGGACGACGGGTGTTCCCCCGGCGGGGGCGGCCTGCGGTGCGATGGTGCCCGACTGCTCGGTCATCGGCCCAGGGCCTTGCCGAGCGCGTCGAGGTTGGCGGTCATCCAGCCGATGTAGTCCTCACCGGAGGGCAGGGTCTCGGTGACCGGGACGACGGGGATGCCGTTGCCGGTCGCCGCCTCGCGGACCTTCTCGGTCTCCGGGCCGGCGGTCTGGGAGTTGTAGACGAGGGCCTGGACCTTCTTGCCGGTGAACAGGGCGAGGGTGTCCCGCAGGACGCGGGGGGAGACGTCGTTGCCTTCCTCGATGGCCTCGCTGAACTCCTCGGGGGCGGCGTTGGTCAGACCGCACGCCTCGATCATGTACAGCGGGACCGGCTCGGTGATCGCCACGGCGGTGCCCTTCGCGGTCTGCGCGATGGCCGCCTCCTGCTCCTCCAGCGGCTTGAGCTTCTGCTTGAAGGTCTCGGCTCCGGCGGTGAAGGCGGCGGCTCCGGAGGGGTCGGCCTTGCCCAGCGCGGCGGCGATCGAGTCGGCCAGCCGCGCGACGGACGGGAAGTCGTACCAGACGTGCTCGTTGAGCTCCTCACCGTCCGCCGCGGTCTTCCCGGAGATCTCGACCGCGTTCAGCACCTGGGCCGAGGTGTTGCCGGCGGCGTCGCGCATCGTGTCCATGAAGTCGTCGTAGCCGCCACCGTTCTCGATGATCACCTTGGCCTTGGACAGCGCCAGCTGGTTCTGCGGATTGGCCTCGAAGGAGTGCGGGTCCTGGTCAGGGCTGGCGATAAACGAGGTCACCATGACCTTGTCGCCGCCGATCTGCCGGACGATGTCGCCGTACACGTTGGTGGAGGTCACCACGGCGACCATGCCCGCGCCGGTGGACGCGCGCACGGCCGGCTCGGGAGATGCCGCGGGAGAAGACGAGCCGCCGCAGCCGGTCAGCAGCACAGAAGCCAGGCCTGCGAGGACGAGCAGGGAGGGACGACGCAGGAGGGAGGTGTTCATGTCGATCCTTGTCGGCAATGACAACGGTTTTCATTTTTAACCTAGCATTGCCACCTGGATCGGCTGCAACGGGACAGGAGGCACAGAAGGTCACCGCATGGCCGTCGAGGGCTCCGTCTCGTCCGTCCAGCACGACGTGCACACGCCGTAGATCTCCTCGACATGGAAGCCGATCGCAGCGGGAAGCCGATGAAGGGCGCGGTCGAGGTCACCGGCCTCGATGACCAGCCCACATCTGCGACACACGAGGTGACGATGATTCCCCTCACCGCAGAGCCGATAGACGGTCTCGCCGCCGCGCTCGAAGGTGTGCACGAGCTTCGCCTCGGACAGCGTGATCAACGTCCGGTAGACGGTCGTCAATCCCAGCTTGCCGCCGGCGTTCTGCACGTCGGCGTAGATCTCTCCGGCGCTGCGGGCGCGGTCCTGCTGGCGGAGGGAGCGCAAGACCAGCAGGCGGGGCGCCGTCGCGGCGAGGCCTAAACCATGGAGCGTCCGCCTGTCCGGATCCATGCGCAGGACTCTACCCGATGACGACAATGATTGTCGTTTTCATCCTTTCCGCCCGGATGCTCCATGGCGATCGCCTGGCCCGAGCCTGCGGACGTGAGGCCTCCTTGCCTGGTCAACACCCCGACTGTCGCCGCTCCAGCCGGGTCGGCCGTATCCGCCCGGGCCGGCCGTGTACGCCCACTCGGCGTCGAGCCGAGCGAAATTGGCATTGATAATCATTTTCATCACTGCTAGACATGATCTCGGTCGTTCTGTCCGCTGATGCTCCCGTTTGCTCGTGGAGGCTCTGTGACTCCTCTCTCGCTGATCGATGCGTCCCGCCCGCTTGCGGACGAGGTCGTGTCATGCGTCGCTCAGGTCCTTGGAATCGACGAGGCGGAGGTGGATCGCGACGCCAGGCTGACGGAGCTGGGGCTCGAGTCGTTCACCGCGGTCCGCCTGCGCCGCCGGTTGCGTGAACGGACGGGGGTGGACCTCCCCATCGCCTCCTTCCTCGGGGACGCCTCCGTACGGGCGATCGCGGAGCGGATCACCGAGAACGGCCCGGCCGAGACACAGGGCGAGCCTTTTCCGCTCACTCCTGTGCAGTCGGCGTACTGGGTAGGCCGAGACCCGGCGTTCCCGCTGGGCGGAGTCGCGACGTTCTTCTACTTCGAGTACGACCGGCTGCCGGAGGAGGGCGACCAGGAGGAGGATCTGGCGCGTCTCGAGAGGGCCTGGAACGTCCTGGTCGACCACCATCCGATGCTGCGGATGGTGGTGGGCGACGACGGCATGCAGCGCGTCCTCAGCGCGCCCGGCCCTTACCGTTTCGGCCGTACGGACCTGCGGGCGTCCTCCGCCGACGAGACTCGCGCCGTGCTGGACCGGCTGCGCGCGGAACGCTCGCACCAGCTCCGGCCCACGGACGCGTGGCCGCTGTACGACGTCCACGCCGCCTTGCTGGCCGGCGGCAGGACCCGGCTGTTCGTCGGCATGGACATCCTCGCCCTGGACATGGCGAGCTGGCTGCTGATCATGCGCCAGTGGGGCGAGCTCGTCGCCGATCCCACCGCCCGGCCCGCCCCCTGTGCGACGGACTTTCCGACGCTGGTCCGGGAACGAGCTGCCGACCCGGAGGAGCGTGCGCGCCTGGCCAAGGCCCGTGCCTACTGGTCGGAACGGGCGGAGACCCTCCCGCCGGGGCCGGTTGTCCCCCTCGGCGAAGCGATCGCGAACCTGGGCGTGCCCAGGTTCGTCCGGCACGAAGACGGGCTCACCGCGACGGAGTGGACGCGGGTGCGGACCCGCGCCGCCGAGCACGGGCTCAGCCCGACCGGTCTGCTGCTCGCCGCCTTCGCTCTCACCCTCCATCGCCGAGGTGCGACCCAGCCCTTCTGTCTCAACGTGACGCTCTTCGACCGCCCCGACCGCCCTGGGCTGCGGAACGTGGCCGGGGACTTCACCACCACGGCTCTGGTGGCCGTACCCGTGCCGGACCTGGCGCGGCGGTGGACCTTCGCGGAATGGGCGGCCGAAGTGAACCGCGGATTCTGGGCGGATCTGGAGCACCGAGCGGTATCCGGGGTCGAGGTCCTGCGCGCCGCGGGCCGCACGGGCAGTACGCCTGTTCACCCGGTCGTGTTCACCAGCGGCGTCGGGCTCACCGAGGGGAAGCCGGCGACCGGCTGGTTGGGCGAGGAGGTCTTCGGCGTCTCGCAGACCCCGCAGGTGCTCCTCGACCACATCGTGCGCGACGACGGCGGGCCGCTCAGGATCGCCTGGGACGCCGTGGACGCGCTCCCCGCGGACTGGGTCCGAGGGTGTCTCGACGCTGAGGTGCGACTGCTGCGCCGGCTGATCGATTCGGCGGAGTGGTCCTCCACGACGCTGGCGGCCGACCCCGGCTTCCACCCGGATGAGGCGCTCGACTGCGACGCCTTTCCCGGTGCCGGGCCGCTGCTCGACGATCCGTGGATCCAGGCGGCGCGGCGCGAGCCCGCGTCGCCGGCCCTGCTCGGGCCGGGGAATTCCCAGATGTCCCACGGCGAGCTGGCGGAGGCGGCCGGGCGGCTGGCGGCGCGGCTCGCGGCGCAAGGTGTCACGGCTGGGACGCCGGTGGCCGTCGCTCTCGACAAGGGGTTCGACCAGATCACCGCGGTCCTGGCGGTCGCCGCCCTGGGTGCCTGGTACGTCCCGGTGGAACCGGCCTGGCCCGCGGCCCGCGTCTCCTCGGTGTGCGAGCGCGCCGGAATCGGGCACGCGATAGCGACCGACGACGATCCGCTGCGCCGGCCCGGCGACGTCGTGGTCCATTCACCCGTGGCCGCCGAGGGTGCAGGTGAGGAATGGGCCGGTGAGCGGCCCTCCGGCGGCGACCTGGCGTACGCCATCTTCACCTCCGGCTCGACCGGAACACCCAAGGGCGTCGCCGTCGAGCATCGCGCGGCCCGCACGACCGTGGACGACATCGTCGACCGGTTCTCGATCGGCTCCCGGGATCGGGTGCTCGGGCTGTCGGCGCTCAGCTTCGACCTGTCCGTGTTCGACGTGTTCGGCGTGCTCGGCGCCGGGGGTGCGCTCGTGCTCCCGGAGGCCGCCCGGCAACGTGATCCCGAGCACTGGCTGGATCTGATCGAACGGCACGCGGTGACGGTGTGGAACACCGCCCCCGCACTGCTGGAGATGCTCGTGGAGTACGCCGAGCTCGACCCCGTCGCGGCGCGCCGCCAGCTGCGGTCGCTGCGTTTGGTGATGCTGTCCGGTGACTGGATTCCCGTCACCCTCCCGGAGCGGCTGCGCGCGCTCGCGCCGCAGGCGGAGTTCTTCAGCCTGGGCGGCGCCACCGAGGCGTCCATCTGGTCGATCTGCTTTCCGGTGCGGGAGGTGGATCCGGCATGGCGCAGCATCCCGTACGGCCGGGCCCTACGGGGTCAGTGGTTCCGAATCCTCGATGAGAGGGGCGTCCCGGTGCCGTTGGGCGAGACGGGCGAGCTGTACATCGGCGGCGACGGCCTGGCCCGTGGTTATGTCGGGGACGCCGAGCAGACCGCCGAGCGGTTCGCGACGCATCCAGTCCTCGGAGAGCGGCTGTACCGCACGGGAGACCTCGGCCGCTGGCGCCCGGACGGGACGATCGAATTCCTGGGGCGGGTGGACCGGCAGGTCAAGATTCGTGGACATCGCATCGAACTCGGCGAGATTGAGACCGTCCTCGCACGCGAGCCCGGGGTGCGGGCGTGCGTCGCCGCCGCCGTACCCGGTTCCGACGGCCGGCCGAGGCTGGCCGCCTACA
This sequence comes from Microbispora sitophila, assembly GCF_014892245.1. Taxonomy (NCBI): domain Bacteria; kingdom Bacillati; phylum Actinomycetota; class Actinomycetes; order Streptosporangiales; family Streptosporangiaceae; genus Microbispora; species Microbispora sitophila. The sequence goes on from NZ_JADBGC010000022.1 coordinate 43,360, forward strand.
TCGTGCCGAAGGAGGGGGAGACGGCGCCGTCCGAGGACCGGTTGACCGCCAGGCTGCGGGAAAGGCTGCCGTCCTACATGGTGCCCGCACGGCTGGTCGTCCTCGACCGGTTGCCGGTGACGGCGAACGGCAAGGTGGACCACGCCGCACTCCCCAACCCGTACACACGCGCGACGCGAGAAACGACGGCCACGGCCGAGCCGCAGGCCGACGAGGCCGCGGACACCTCGTTCCCGCCGGACGTCGCCGGATGGGCGGGAGAGGTGCTGCGGGCCGCCGCGGAACACGGCCTGGAGGTGGCGCTGACGGTGCGTCCGGGATCGCTCGGCCCCGTCGAGGCGCTGACGGCCGCGGCCGAGCTCAGCCGCACCGCCGCCAAGGCGGCCAAGGCGGCCAATCTGCCGATACGCCAGGATTTGGCGACGGGAGCCCTGATAGAACTACGCGCCGCTCAGCCCCTCATGCCCGCTCCCGGCCAGGCTCCCCGGCTCACGATGTCCTCTGAAGACACGGCGTCAGCCGAAGACCGTGAGCTCACCTCTCTGAAGGGGACGTCGGGCGAGCAGACCGACTCGGCGGTGCTCGCCGCGGTGACCACGGTCCTGGAAGACCTGCTCGACCAGCCGGTCGACCCGCAGACGCCCTTCTTCCAGCTTGGGGCGACCTCGTTGACCCTGGTGCTCGCCCACCGCAGGCTGCGGCGGGAGGTCGCCCCGCATCTGTCGGTCCTGGACCTGTTCGAGCGGCCCACGGCACGGGCGCTGGCGGCACACATCTTCAGGACCTCCCCCAAGGCCGACGAACCCGGCGGCTCCAGGCGGAGCCTCACTGCACCGGAGGCGTCCGGTGCCTCCACGGCCCCGTCACCGCCGACCGGACGTACGCCGGGAGGCTCCCGGCTGCGGGCCCGTGCCCATGCCGAGGAGGTGGCCCGTTGAGCACCCCGCAGCACGCCGTCGCGATCGTCGGCCTGGCCTGTCGCTTCCCCGGCGCGCCCGACGCGGAGTCCTTCTGGCGCCTGCTCGTCGAGGGCAGGCAGGGACTCGTCCGGTTCTCCACGGATGAGCTCCTCGCCCGGGGAGTGGATCCGTCCCTGCTCCGGCGGGACGGATACGTTCCCGTCGGCGGCCTCATCGACGGCCAGGACCTCTTCGATCCCGACGTGTTCGGCATGACCGAGGCGGAGGGGGCACTCGCCGATCCGCAGCAACGGCTCTTCCTGGAGTGCTGCTTGCGGGCGCTCGAAGACGCCGGCCATGGGGGCGGCGCGGGAGCGGGCACGGTCGGTATGTACGCCGGAGCCGCCCACAGCGCCTATCTCATGGCCAACCTCCACGACCGGTACGACCCCACGGGCGGCGGCGCCGACCCGGTCGGCAGCCTGCAGACGGCGATGGCCACCGTCGCCGACTACCTCCCGCTCCAGGCTGCCTACAGGCTCGGGCTCACTGGACCCGCGGTCGCCGTGAACACCACCTGTTCGACCTCACTGGTCGCCGTGCACATGGCCGCCCAGGCGCTGCTCCACGGCGAGTGCGACACCGCGCTCGCCGGCGGGGTCTCGCTCACCGTGCCCCAAGGGCTCGGCTACCTGCACGTGCCCGACGCGATGTTCTCCGTGGACGGCCGGGTGCGTCCGTTCTCTGCGGCCGGTAGCGGCATCGTCTTCACCCAGGGCGTGGGCGTCGTCGTCCTGCGCCGCCTGGAGGATGCGCTCGCCGACGGCGACCGGGTGCTGGCCGTCCTGCTCGGCTCCGCGACGAACAACGACGGCGCCGAGAAGGTCGGCTTCACCGCGCCGTCGGTGCGTGGGCAGGCGCGCGTCGTGGCCGAAGCGCTCGCCGTCGCGGGGGTCGACCCACGCCGCGTCGGCTACGTGGAGGCCCACGGCACCGCCACCCCGCTCGGGGACGCCGTCGAGGTCGCCGCCCTCCGCAAGGTCTTCGGCGGGGCCGGTCCCGCCTGGTGCGCCCTCGGGTCGGTAAAGGGCAACATCGGCCACGCCAACTCCGCCGCCGGAATCGCGGGCCTCATCAAGGCCGTTCTCGCCGTCCATCATGGCGTCATCCCGGCGTCGCTCGGCGCCGAACCACTCAACCCGGCCCTGGAACTCGGCGACTCGCCGTTCGAGGTGGCCCTCACCACCCGGTCGTGGGAAGGGCCACGTCACGCGGGGGTCAGCGCCTTCGGCATCGGCGGCACGAACTGCCACGTGGTCCTCGGCGAGCCTCCGCAGCGACCTCCCGTCGCCGCCGACGATCGCCCGCAACTGATGCTCCTGTCCGCTCACAGCGCCCCGGCTCTCACCGAATCCACCGACCGGCTCGCCGACTTCCTGTCCGCCGTCACACCGGATCTCGCGGACGCCGCCTTCACCCTGCAGGTCGGCCGGCCCGCGCTGCGGCACCGGCTCGCCGCCGCCGTGACCGGTCCCGGCGACGCGGCACGGATGCTGCGTTCGGCGGTGCCCGCAACCGTGCCCGGCACTGCTCCCCGAGTGGTGTTCGCCTTCCCCGGCGGGGGAGCCCAGTACCCGGGGATGGGGTCCGGCCTGTACGCGGAAGAGCCGGTCTTCGCAGAGTCCGTCGACCGGTGCGCCAAACTGCTCGCACCGCTGCTGGGCGTGGACGTGCGTGACCTGATCCTCGCCGAACGCCACGATCCGGCGGCTCGGACGGTTGCGCGCGACCCCCGGATCGGACTGCCCGCGCTCTTCACGGTCAGTGTGGCGACGGCCGGCCTTTTCGCGTCCTGGGGCATCGTCCCCGACGCCGTCCTGGGCCACAGCCTCGGCGAATACGCCGCAGCCGTCGCCGCCGGCGCGCTGTCGGCCGCCGATGCGGCGTCCCTTGTGTCCGTCCGCTCGGCCGGAATGGCGGATGCCGCCGACGGAGCGATGCTCGCGGTGCCCCTGTCGGAGCAGGCCGCGTGCGATCTGCTCCGTGAGCACCCGGAGCTGGACCTGGCGGTGGTCAACGCCCCCGACGCCTGCGTGCTGTCCGGCCCCGCCGACGCCGTCGATCGCGTCGACGGGGAGCTGCGTACGCGAGGGGTCGAGGCCACCCGCCTTCACCTGGACGCGGCGGCGCATTCCCGGCTGGTCGAGCCGGTCATGCCCGCACTGCGGGATGCCGCCCGGGCACTGACCCCGCGCAATCCCCGCGTGCCGCTGGTCACGACACTCACCGGCGACTGGGCGGGCGCCGAGCTGGCGGATCCCGAGCACTGGGTGCGGCATCTGCGCTCGACCGTGCGCTTTTCCCGCGCCGTGCGCACCGCGGTCGGGGACACTCCCACGGTGCTGGTCCAGGTCGGACCCGGCAGCGGGCTGGTCACCGCGGCCCGTCGGCACGGCCTGCCCGCGCTGAGAGCCGCCTTCGCGAGCTTTCCGGCATCCGGTGAGGATCTGCCCGAACGGGCCGCCGCCCTGGCGACCGCCGGCCACCTCTGGACGCACGGCGTGCCACTCGACGCCGCGGCCCTGCACCGGCCCGGCCGTCGCCGCCTCGCCCTGCCCGGACACCCGTTCCGGCGCCGGCGGCTGTGGATCGATCCTCCGGGCGGCGTCGCAGCCTCGGATGCGCCGCCGGACCCCGGCGAGCCCTTCCAGGTGCCCGTCTGGCACCGTGCCGTCCCGGCCCCGGCACCCCGGCTTCCGGCCGAGCGGTGGCTGGTGACCGGAAGCGCCACAGCCCCGGCCGACAGTGTGGACGCCGTGCGCGCCGCCCTCGCCGAGGCCGGCGCCGAGCCGGTCGCTCCCGCCCAACTGGCGGAAGTGGGGGAGGACTGCGCCGGCGCCGTCTACGTTCTGGCCCCTCCGGCAAGACCGTACGACGAGCACGAGTCGGGCCTGGACGGGCGCGTCGCCGACGCGGTCGCGGACGTCGCCCGCTTCGCCGCGCTGCTCGCCGCGCAGGAGCGCCCTCCGCTCCGGCTCCTGCTGGTGACCGCCGGCGGCGAACGCGTGGAAAGCCCCGACCAGGTCGATCCCGTCGCGGCGGCGGTAAGGGCGCTGCCCCGGGTGCTCGCCCAGGAGACGCCCGGCCTGCGCTGGCGATCGGTCGACTTCCCGGCCGGAGGCGTCGACGCCCGGGCGGTGGCGGCGGAGGTGGCCGACCTCGTGGCGGCCGAGACCCGGACGTCCGGCGGCGCCGCCGAGCCCGGCCCCGCCGCGGCAGAGATCGCAGTCCGCGGCGGCCTGCGCTGGCTGCGTTCCTTCGCGCCCTGGCGACCGCCGGCCCCGCCAGTCTCAGGCTTGCCGGCAGCGGGGAGGCCGGCCGTCGCGGTCATCCTGGGCGGCCTGGGCGACGTCGGCTTCACCATGGCCGAGCACCTGGCCGGTCAGGGAACGCAGGTCGTGCTGACGTCCCGCACCGGGGTCCCCGAGCACTCCGCGCCCGGCGGCCGGGACGCCGAGCGCCGGGCCTGGCTCGACCGCCTGGCCGGCCGCGGCCTGACCGTGGAGATCATGGTCGCGGACGCCGCCGACGCCCGGGCGACGAGCGCCCTGCTCCGTGCGGTCGCGGAACGTCATGGGCGGCTGGACCTGGTGGTCCACGGTGCCGGCGTCGTGGCGTCCGCCGGCATAGCGCCACTGCGCGAGGCGGAGCACGGCATCGCCGCCGCGCACGCCCGCGCCAAGGTCGGCACGGCCGTCGTCCTTCGTGAGGCGATCGAGACACTGCCGGTCGCACTCCGGCCCGCGACCGTACTGCTGATGTCGTCCGCCACCGCCACGGTCGGCGGTCTCGGTCTCGGTGCCTACGCGGCCGCCAACCGGGCTTTGGACGCGATCGCCGAACAGCGGAGCCGGTCCGGCGAGACGGGCACCCGTTGGGTCAGCATCGCGTGGGACGGCTGGCGGGTCGGCCCGGCCGGTCGCGAACGCACCGTCGCCTCGGCGCATTCGATCGGCGCAGAGGACGGCATGCGCGCACTCGACCGGCTTCTCGCCGTGGCGGCCGACGGGAGCCTGCCGCCGACGGTGGCGGTCTCGCCCACCGACCTGGCCGCACGCCTCGCCCACGACGCGTCGGCGCCGGCACGCGCCTCCGCGGTGACCCCCGCGGGACAGCGGTCCGGCACAGGCGAGAAGAGCGAGTGGAGCCCGGCCGAACGCGCCGTGGCCGCGCTGTGGACGGACCTGCTCGGATTCGCCGTGGACGACCGGGATGCCGACTTCTTCGCGCTCGGCGGACACTCGCTGCTCGCCACCCGGATGCTGGCCCGGCTCGCGGACGATCACGACGTCACACTGCGGCTGAGCGACCTGCTCTCCCGGCCGACCGTCGCCGCCCTGGCCGCCCTCCTCACCCCCGAAGACGCGGGAACTCCCGAAGACACTGAAACTCCAGGAGACACCGGGGCTCCTGGCCAGGCGCCCACGGCCTCCACGAACACGGCCCCGGCGACCACGCCCGGCGGTGTCCCCTACAGCGCTCCACTCGGCGGCTCGGCCCTCACCACCCCACTGCCGGCCCCTGCCGGTCCCGTCGCGGACTTCCCGCTGACACGTGTTCAGCACGCCTACTGGATCGGTGGTGGCGGCGGCTACCGCAACGGTGACACCGCCTGCCATTTCTTCCTGGAGTACGACTGTCCCGGTCTCGACGTCGAGCGCTACCAGCGCGCCTGGAACAAGGTGATCGCCCGTCACCCGATGCTCCGCGCGGTGATCAGCCCAGAGGGGCGCAACCGCATCCTGCACAGGGTGCCCACCTACCGGATCCGGGTGAACGACCTGCGCGAGCTGGAAGAGGAGCAGCGGGACGCACGCCTGGCGGCCCTGCGTGAACAACTGTCCCATCGCACGCCCCGCCCGGATCGGTGGCCGTTGGTGGAGATACGCGCCGCCCGTCTGCCCGGCGACGTGGTGCGCCTGTTCATCGGAGTGGACGTGCTGGTCTGTGACACGGCCAGCTACCTGCTGCTCGACCGTGAACTGCGGTTCTTCTACGAGCACGAGGACGCCGAGCTCCCGCCACTGGGCACGGACTTCGCCGCGTGCGTCCACGCGATGGAGGAGCGGCGTAGGGGCCCAGCATGGGAGGAGGCCGCCGCCCACTGGCGCGCGCGGATGGACGACCTGCCCGGGCCGCCGGCCCTGCCGGTACGGGACGACGACCGGCCACCCCGCTTCGCCCGGCGCAGCGCCTTCCTTCCCCCGGACGCCTGGGGACGACTGCGGCACGAGTCCGCCCGCCGTGGCCTCACCCCCACCGCCGTTCTCCTCGCCGCGTACGGTGACGCCTTGCACGTCTGGTCGGGCAGCGAGCGTTTCTCTGTCAACCTGACCCTGTTCGACCGGCCGCGGATCCACCCCGACGTCGGCGGCGTCGTCGGCGATTTCACGTCGCTGCTGCTCCACGAGGTGGACCGCACGGGCCCGCCTGCCCCGTTCGCCGTCCGTGCGCGCACCGCTCAGCGGCGGTTGTTCCACGACCTCGACCACCGTGACTTCTCGGCGCTCGACGTGCTGGCCGAGAAGTCGGCGCGGACCGGCCACCTCGCGCAGGCACCGATCGTGTTCACCAGCGCGCTGGGCCTCGACGACATGCTCGGCGACGGCCACGACCTCGACTGGGTCGGCACACCCGTGTACGGGGTCAGCCAGACCCCGCAGGTATGGCTGGATCACCAGGCCTTCGTCCAGCACGACGGCCTGCTCCTGCAGTGGGACGTGGCCGAGACCGTCCTGCCGCCGCAGGAAGCGGACGAGGCCTTCGCCGCCTACGTGGCGGCGGTGCGCCGGCTGGCCGACGACTTTTCGGCCTGGGGGGACGGCGAGACCGAGGAGGCGCGGCGCGGCCGGACGACCGAGGGCGCCGGCGAAGCGGCCGGGGGCAGTCCCCGGCCGACCCCGCCCGCCTACTCCACCGCCGACCTGATGCTTCTGCTGCGTGAAGGCGCCCACCCGCGGCCGCTGTTCCTCATCCACCCCTCCGGCGGGGACGTGCTCTGCTACACCGAGCTGTCGCGGCTGCTCACCACGGACCGCCCCGTCGTCGGGCTGACCGATCCCGGCTTCGCCGGGCTGCGCCCACCGGACGACATCGAAGGACTCGCCGGCCTGTACGTCCAGGCCGTGCGGGAGTGGCAGCGGTCAGGTCCGTACGCACTCGGCGGTTGGTCGATGGGCGGCACCCTCGCCCAGCTCATGGCCTGCCGCCTGGAGGAGGCAGGGGAGGAGGTGGAACTGCTGGCGATGCTCGACTCCAATGTGCCCGACCGCATCCGGCCGCTGCCCGGCGAGAACCCGGACGAGGAACAGGCGCACGCCGCCGTTCGCTTCCTCCGCTCGCTGGAGGCGTTCCTCGATCTTGATTTCGACGGCCTTGATTTCGACGATCTGGACCTCGACGTGTCCGCGCCCGACCTGGCGGAGCAGCTGGCCGCCCTGCCCGCCGAGCGGCGCCTCGACGTCGTCTCCGGCCTGCTGCGGCGGGCCGGACTGCTGGGAGCGCACGACTCGGCGGCGGAACGGATCGACGTCTTCACCCGGCACCTGCGGATCCTGGGCCGCCACTATGCCCGCAGGTTCGGCGGACGGACCACCCGCACCGTCCTTGTGCGCGCCGCCCGGCCCTCACCGCGTAACGCCGGAGTCGGCATGGGCGTCGACGACGTCACCGGCATCGACGACCTCGGCTGGGGCCCGTTCCTGGCCGCGCCGATCCGGATCGAGCCGGTCGACGCCCACCACTACGCCCTGCTCCGCGGGCCCGCCGTGCACCGGATCGCCGCGCTGCTCGACGAGGCACTCGCTCCGCGCTGAACCCAGCGACTCACCTGTCTGGCTCAGATTCCGAGGAAACATGCCCATACATCGCCCCAGGACGGGCGCCGGCGGCCCGCTGCGCCGCACCGTGCCCGTCGCGCTGATCGCCGCCGCGGCACTTCTCGCCGGCTGCTCCACAACGGCTGAACGTCCGTCGGCCTCCGCCGGCACCGGGACCGCCGCGCAGGACGGCGGCACCCTGCGTTATGTGATCGCCGGCAGCCCGGCCACCGCCGGCAACGACCCCCACGGCGGGCTCGCGAACGAGTCCGACGCCCTGCGCTTCGCCCTGCTCTACGACGTGCTGACCGTCCCCGGCGACGACGGCCGCGCCAAGCCCCGCCTCGCCGAATCCTGGCAACCGGACTCCACGCTCACCCGCTGGACGCTGCGGCTGCGCACGGGAGCCACGTTCACCGACGGGCGGCCGGTCCGCGCCGCGGACGTGCTCTACTCGCTGCGCCGCATCGAGCGCAAGGCGGCCGAAAACTACGGACGTCTGGCCCAGTTCGACACCCAGGCGTCCACCGCGCCCGACGACCACACCGTCGTGCTCGTCAGCCGGGCCCCCAACGCCCTCGTTCCCGAGGCGCTGGAGTCGGTGACCTTCGTCGTGCCCGAAGGCAGCGACGACTTCACCAAGCCGGTGCCCGGCTCGGGTCCGTACCTGCTGGACAGCATGGACGGGCAGACCGCCGTGGTGAAGCGCAATCCCGGCTGGTGGGGTGAACGCCCGCGCCTCGACGCGATCGAGATCAGGGCGGTCGCCGATCCGCAGGCCCGCGCGGCGGCGGTGGCCGCGGGCCAGGCCGACGTCGCGGGCAGTGTCAACCCCGCGGCTGCGAAGTCCAGCGGAGCCGGCGTACGGGTCGTGCGCAGGCCGGCGGTCACCGAATACCCCTTCGTGATGCGGCTGGACCGCAAGCCCTTCGACGACCCGCGCGTACGAGAGGCCTTCAAACTGGCCACCGACCGCCAGGCACTGGTCGACACGGTATTCCTCGGCTTCGGCCGGATCGCCAACGACCTGCCCACCCCCTACGATCCCTCGTACCCCAAGGACCTGGCACAGCGGCCCCGGGACCTCGACCGAGCCAAGAAGCTGCTGGCCGAGGCCGGGCACGCGGACGGCCTGCGCGTGACCCTGCACACCACCACCTCGTACCCAGGCATGGACACGGCAGCCGCCCTTTACGCGCGGCAGCTCGCCGACATCGGCGTCACCGTCACCGTCAGCAACGATCCGCCGGACACCTACTTCACCACCGTGTGGGGCAAGGCCGACTTCTACACCGGCTACTTCGGCGGCATCCCCTTCACCGACGTGGCCCGGGTGGCTTTGATGTCGGCGTCTCCCACCAACGAGACCGCCTGGAAACGCCCCGCATGGGACGCGGCCTTCACCGAGGCGCTCGCCGTCGGCGACGACGCGACGCGGAACGAGCGGCTCGGTGCACTGCAGAAGGAGCTGTGGAAAGACGGCGGATACGTCGTCTGGGGCCTCGGCGACGGCCTCGACCTGACCTCCCCGTCGGTCCGCGGGCTGCCGACAGGACCGGGATTCCAGCGCCTGTTCCTCGACACCGTGCGGCTCGCCGCTCCAGGCGCGACGGGGTGACCGATGCGGCTGCCTGGCCTGGTCCGCGCCGTCGCGCGGGCCGCCGTCCTCCTCACCGCCGCCTCCGCCCTGGTGGTCGCCGTCACCGAGCTCCTGCCCGGTGACGCCGCCGACGCCCTGGGCGGGGGGCGGGTCTCGGCCGCGCAGCTCGCCGCGCTGCGAGCGGAGCAGGGACTGGACAGGCCCGCCTGGCAGCGCTGGGCGGTCTGGGTGTGGGGACTGCTCCACGGTGACGCCGGCAGGTCCCTGCTCACCGGCCGCCCCGTGGCGGACCTGGTCGGGCAGCGGCTGCCGGCCACCCTGGTGCTGATGACCGCTGCGCTCGCCGCGACGGTTCCGCTCATCCTGCTGGGCTGCGCGGTCGTGGGGCGCCGGGTGCTGCGCCGTCCCGGGACCTCGCCCGGCGGTTTGGCGGCCGGGCTGACCGCGATACCGCAGGTGGTGGTGGCGGCCGGGCTGGCGGCGCTGCTCAGCGGGGTCCTGGGCTGGGTGCCGCCGGTATCCCTGCTGCCGGCCGGCGGCAATCCGTTGATGGAACCCGCGATCCTCGTCCTCCCCGTACTGACGCTGGCGCTGCCGTCGGCGGCCTTCGCCGTCGCGCTGCTGGGCGGGGTCGTCGCCGACGCGCTGCGAGCACCCCACGTGGCCGACGCCCGGATCCGCGGCGTCCCCACGATCCGCATCCTCGTCCGGCAGGTGGTGCCCATCCTGGCGGCTCCCGTGTGGCGTGTGCTCGCCGTCGTGGTCGGCGGACTCACCGCGGGCACCGCCCTGGTCGAGACCGTCTTCGGCTATGCGGGGGTCGGCGAGCTGCTCGTCGGCTCCATCGCTTCCCGCGACACTCCCGTCGTCCAGCTGATCGGCGTGGGCTCCGGCGCGGCCGTGCTCGCCCTACTGCTCGTCGCCGACCTCGCCGCACCGCCACACGGCTCCGGCCTTCGATGGAAAGAGGCGATGCGGTCATGAGACGCACGCTCAGCCGAGTCGCCGTCGTGGCGGGCGTTCTCCTCGTCACGGCTATCCTGCTCGGACCCGCTCTGGCGCCGTACGATCCGGCCGCCCCGGTGGCCGGCCCGTGGACGAAGGGCGGCTCCGATCACCTTCTGGGCACCGACGTGCTCGGCCGCGACGTCCTGTCCCGCGCGATGGCCGGGGGAAGCCACCTGCTGGCTGTCTCGCTTCTGGCCGCCATCGCCGCCTCGCTCGCCGGCGCTCTGGCGGGCCTCGCCGCCGGATGGGCAGGCTCCCGGACGCTGAACGCGGCGGCCGACCTGATGATCGCCGTACCGGTGCTCCTGCCCGCCCTTCTGCTCGCGGTGTCCCTGCCCGGCGACATCGCCGTTGTCACGGGCACCGTGCTGGCCGGTGCGCCGTTGACGCTGCGCGTCGTCCAGGACGCGACCGCGAGCATCCGGGGCTCCGGGTACGTCCGAGCCGCACGGCTGCGCGGCGAACGCGGCGGTGCGGTGCTCCTGCGGGAGGTGATGCCCGCCATGGCCGGGCTGCTCGCGGCCGACGTCGGGCTCCGCTTCGTCACCGCGCTCCAGCTGGCGTCCGCACTCGCCGTCCTGGGCTTCGGCACCGTCTCAGCCGCCGGGGCTGTGTCATCAGCCGGAAGCTGGGCCGTGATGCTCAGGGAGAACCTGCCGGGGGCGGCACTCAACCCCGCCGCCCTCGTCGTTCCCGCCCTGCTTCTCGCCGTGCTCGCCCTGACCGTCGCCGCCGCGGCGCACACCGGGGTCCGCCACGCCTTCGGAACAGGAGAGACATGGTGAGGGCGCCCATCGGAGAAAGTGGGCTTCGTGCCCGGCGCCTACGTGTCGTCGACCTCGCGGAACGCGTGATCGTCGACGGTCTCGACACGCATGCCGCCCCCGGCCGGGTCCTCGCCCTGACCGGTCCCTCGGGCAGCGGTAAGACCACGGCCCTGCGGGCCATGCTCGGCTGCCTGCCTCCCGGCCTGCGGATCGCGTCCGGAACGGTGCGATGGCAGGGTAGCCCCGTACCTGCCGGACGCGCCGGGCGCCGCTGGCGCCTCGCCGAGGTCGGCTGGCTCGGACAGGATCCCGCCTCGGCCCTCGACCCACGGCGGTCCGTGCTCCGACAGGTCGCCGAAGCTCTGTCCGACCGGGCGTCCCCTCTGCCGGCAGACCGCGAAGCGGCCGCTCTTATGGAACGGCTCGGGCTCGCTCCGGAGCTCCACGGCAGGCCACCCGGCCGATTGTCCGGCGGTCAGGCACAACGGGCGGCACTGGCACGCGCCCTCGTCGGAGACCCGCCGCTGCTGGTGCTCGACGAGCCGACCAGCGGCCTGGACGCGGAGTGCGTCCGGCTCGTCGTCCAGGCCGTTCGCCGCCGCGGCGGCGACTCCGCCTGCGTCACGGTCCTGGTCACCCACAACCTTGAGCTGGTGGCGGAACTGGCCGACGACGTGGTCGAGTTCGCCTGCTCGCCACCACCCGCCGCGGACCGTCCCGTCCCTCTCCGCCGACACGGCGTCGCAGGGCCCCCCGTCCTCGACGTGCGCGGGCTGCGGCTCGACCATCCGGCGGGCGGGCCGCCACTCCTCGCCGCGGCCGACCTGACGCTGCATCCGGGGGAGTCGGTCGCGCTGCTCGGTCCTTCCGGCAGCGGCAAGAGCACCCTCCTGCATGCCCTGGCCGGCCTTCATCCGCCCGCCGCCGGAACCGTGGTCCTGACGCCGCCCGGCAACGGCGGCGAGCCGACCGTGCTGCCGCCGCACGCCGCCCACCGCGACCGCGTCCAACTGCGCCGTGTGCAACTCGTCGGCCAGAACCCGCAGGACGAGCTGAACCCCGCGCACCGCGCCGTCACCGCGGTGGCCCGCCCCCTGCGTACCCTCGCGGGACTGAATCGGGCGCCCGCGCGCCGGGAGGCGCTGCGCCTCCTGACCGAGGTGGGGCTGGACACCGCGCACGCCCGCCTCCGCCCAGGACGGCTCTCCGGCGGCCAGCGTCAACGGGTCTGCCTGGCCCGGGCCCTGGCTCCCGGCGCGGCCGTGCTCCTCGCCGACGAGATCACCTCGGCGCTGGACGCCGGCACCGCCGCGGGCGTGCTCGACCTTCTGGACGTGCTCCGCGCGGAGGGACTGGCCGTACTGATGGCCACGCATGACCGCACCGTCGCCGGCCGCGCGGACCGCGTCCTCTCCCTGGGCGCCGGAGCCCTGCACGACCTGACGGGCGCCGCACCCGTCGCCGTCCCGTCCCTCAGCCCGCACGCCGATCCGACGGAGGACCCCCGTGCGTAATGAACACGTCCGTGATGAACGCGTGACCGATGAAACGACCTTCGACCCGCTGCTCGGTGCATTGCTCGGTGCGTTGCTCACCCATCCGTGGGTGGACGGCGCCCGTCGCGGCCCCGACGGAATCGTGGTGACCCCCGCTCCGGAGACCCTCGCCGTACGTCCTGTTCCCGGTGCCCTGCTGCGCGAGTTCCTGGAGCACTGGAGCGACGTCTACGACTGGGTGTACGAGAGCGCGGAGGGACGTCACTCGGCGGGGCTCGACCTGTCCGGCTGGCGGGCGTCCGACACCGGCCTCCCGTTGCCGACCGCGCACATGACCGATTGGCTGCGCCGCACCACCGACCTGGTGCTGAGCTGTCATCCGGTCCGTGTGCTCGAACTCGGCTGCGGAAGCGGGCTGCTGCTGCACGCGCTGCGCGACCATCTCACGGCATACGTCGGCACGGACGTCTCCGCCGCCGCCGTCGAACGTCTCTCGGCCGTGCGCACACCGGGAACCGCCGTCGTGCTCGCCGCCGCCCACGAAGCCCGCTCCGAGCAGGTTACCCACGCCCTGACCCAGACCATGGGGCGCGGCGTGCGGCCGGACTGCGTGCTGCTGAACTCGGTCACCCAGTGTTTCCCCGACCTGGGCTATCTGCGAGCTGTGCTGCTCGACGCCATCGATCTCGTCGCCCCCGGCGGGACCGTCATCGTGGGCGATGTCCGCCATGCGGGCCTCCTCACCCATTACTGCCGCTGGGTCGAGCGCGCCAAGGAACCGTCGGCCGCTCCTGAGGAGGTCGAGCGGCGAGCGGTGCGCCGCGCCGCGCTGGAAGAGGAGATGCTGATCGACCCCCGGTTGATCGCGCGTATCGCCACCGAAGCGGGCCGCCGCGTATCACTGGCGGTCCATGCCCGCACCATGGCGCAGGACACCGAACTCACCCGCTACCGCTATGACCTGGTGCTCCATGTCGACCCCGCGGAGTCCCCGTCCGCCACATGGCCGCTCTCGCCACATGCACCGGACCGCGGCCTCCTCGGGACCCAAGGGCTGCAGACCGGCATCCGCAACGCCCTCCTGGACGACGCAGCGGATGCGATCACGCCACACGCCCTCGCCGAGTCCCTCGCGAACAGGGCGGACGGCATCGGTCCTGGGGCGGTTCTCCTCGACCCGGCCGACCCCGCCCGCCTCGCCGTCGCACTGCCCGCCTCGGCCGGCCGAGTCGCGGCCGAAAGCGTCGCCGCGCTGGCTGACGGCGCCGACCCTCGCTCGCTCATCCACGAACCGCTGCCCGTCTTCGTGGCACGCCGCCTCCCCGAAGTGCTGCACGACCACCTGCGGTCGGCTCTTCCCAGCGCGCGTCTCCCGCAGATCAGCCTGGAAACGGAGGTGACCGCGGGTGTCCGCTGATTCCCGCACGCCTGCCGTCCCCTTCACAACCGAGGATTTGGTACGCATCCGCAGCGCGCTGGAAGCGCTGCCGGAGGTGGCCGAAGCACAGGTCTTTCTCATCACAGAGGGTGGGCAAGTGGCTCCGGCGGCGCTGGTCTGCGGGGTTGGGGCGGCGTCCACGAACGGCGGCACAGCCCCCCCGGTAAGCCCTCTGCCTCCGGAAAGCCCTCTGCCCGCGGAAGCGGTTGCCAGGACGCGTCCCCTCCGCGACGCTCATGCGGTACCCGACTGCCTGGCATCCATGGATCACGCCGCCCTGCTGGCCATGGCCCACACCCTGCACCGCGCCGGGCTCTTCGGTGACGACCGCTCGTACTCCACCGGGGAAATCCTCAGCGCGCTCGGGGCGGCCCCTCGCCATCACTGGATCGTCCGCCGCTGGCTCGCCGCTCTGACCCGCGAAGGAATGCTCCGCTCCGAGGCCGGGGAACATCACGGGCTGCGCCCGGTGTCGCGCCCGGAACTGGCCGCGGCGATGCGGAACCTGGAGGCCGGGCGACGAGGCATGGGGTATCCGGCGGCGATGGGCCGGTTCTTCCAGACCGCCCTGCGGAGCCTGCCGCATCTGGTCCGCGACGAGATCAGCCTGCAGTCGCTGCTTTTCCCCGGAGGGGAGACCGGTACGGCGCAGGGCAACTATCGGGACAACCTAGTCAGCCGCCACCTCAACGCGCTCGCGGCGACCGCCGTCGCCACAGCGTCCTGGGCCCGCGATGCGCAGGGAAGGCTGCGCGTGCTGGAGATCGGGGCGGGGGTCGGCGCGACCACGGAACTCGTCCTCGACGCCCTCGCCCATGTCCCCCTCGATTACCTCTTCACCGACGTCTCCGGCTTTTTCCTGGACGCCGCGCGCGAGCGGTTCGGCCACGTGCCCGGAATGCGCTATGCCCTGCTGGACATCAACGCCGGGATGTCCGCCCAGTTGTCGTCGGCCCGGTCGTCGTCGGCCCGGTTGTCGTCGGCCCGGTTGTCGTCTGCGCAGTGCGGCGGTGAGGCTCCCTTCGACATCGTCCTGGCGGCGAACGTCCTGCACAACGCCCGCCACACGGGCCGAACCCTGGCGTCCCTCCGTGACCTGCTCGCGCCCGGAGGGACGCTGGTGCTGCTCGAGTCCTGTATCGAGCATCACCTGGTCTCGACCTCGATGCATTTCCTGATGTCGCCCCGGGCCGAGGAGCCGCTGACCGGATTCGCCGACCTGCGGGAAGGGCAGGACCGGGTCTTCCTCACCCGCGCCGAATGGCTCCGGCAACTGGCGGCGGTGGGATTCCGGGACGTGCGGGTCCGGCCCGACCCCGACGACCCGCTCGCCGCCGCCGGACAGTACGTGTTCAGTGCCGTGCGCGGGGAGGGCGCCCATCGCCCCGACCCCGGCTCGCTTCTCGCCGCGGCCGCCGAACGCCTACCCCTGCACCTGGCGCTCCGCGAGATCCAGTCCGTTGATGCCCTCCCCGGCCCGGACCCCGGCATGGCGACGTCGCCGTGTCGTCGCCCCGGCGCCCGCTGACCGCCGTATTCGCACCGGACAACCGTCACCCTCATCCCGATGGGAGAAGCCCTTGCCGATCAGGCCCATGCACCCGCCCGCTCCAGCGGACGCGGTCTCCGCAGACGGTGCCCTCACGCCAGACCCCCGCTCGAACTCGTACGGTGCCACCCGTGCGGACGCGGAGGTCATGCTGCGCGGGATCTGGGCGGACGTCCTGGACGTCCGGGAGGATGAGATCGCTTCCGGCGACCGCTTCCTCGCTCTCGGCGGAGACTCCGTACTGGCCGTCCGCATGGCCGCTCTGGTGCGGCGACGGCTTGGAGTGGTGCTCGCGCTGTCCGACATCAGAGTCGAGCAGACCTTGGCCGAGCTCGCAGACGTCATCCGCGACCGTTCGGCAGGACGGACCGCCGACGCTCCCGACCTGCACATCACGCGACGGCCCGACCCGCTCACACCGTTCCCGCTGCTCCCGTTGCAGCAGGGATACTTCGTCGGCCAGCAGGACGGCTGGGAGCTGTCCTACGACTCAGCCCATCACTACCTGGACATCGGCCTCGTGGGTGTCGACGGTGAGGAAGCCCCCGAAGCACTTCAGGACGCGGTGAACCGGCTGGCCGCGCATCAGCCCACGCTGAGGGCACGCATCCTTTCCGACGGCCGCCAGCACATCCTCGACGTCGACGATCCGGCGGCGGTCGTGCCCCTTCGCGTCCACGACTGGCGCGGACTCGGTGAGCAGCAGGCCGCACGGCGCCTCGCCGAGCTGCGTGAGGAGATGCGCCGGCACGGCCCCGACCCGATGAGCGGGCCCGGCGTCGACCTGCGCCTGAGCCTTCTGCCGGGCGGTCGCGGCCGGCTGCACTCCGCCACCAGTCTGCTCCTTGTCGACGGCTGGTCCTCCGGGGTGTTCTACCGGGACCTGTTCGCCTTCGCCGCCGACTGGAACACCGTCCTGGCTCCGCTCGACGTCGACTTCGGGGACTACGTCACCACTGTCCAGCGGCTGCCCGAAACGCCCCAGTGGCAAGCCGACCGCGACTGGTGGTGGAGCAGGCTCGACGACTTCCCCCAGCCGCCGGCCCTTCCTCTGGCCGTCGAGCCGGATGCCGTACGGGTGCCGGTGATGGAGAGCCTGCACCAGCGGATGGACGCGTCTCGCTGGACCCGACTGCAGCAGCTGTGCCGCGAGCATCAGGTGACACCGTCGGCTGCGGCGCTCGCCGTCTACGCCGTCGCGCTCGCCCGCGCGGCAGGCCATCGGCGCTTCCTCCTCAACAGCCTCCAGCTCAACCGTCTGCCGCTGCATCCCGACGTGCATCGCATGGTCGGCGCGTTCTCGTCCACCGTGCTCCTGCCGGTCGACCTGCCCGAGCGCGGCACACTCGCCGAACTCGCTCACGCCTGCCAAACGCTCATCGGCGACGCGCTCGCCCACAACCTGGTCTCCGGAGTGGAAGTCTCACGGGAGCTCGCCCGCCGTAGGGGCAGCACCCGGCCGGTCGCCCCGGTCGTCTTCCAGAGCACCCTCGGCGTCGACGCGGCGATGGGCAGCACGATTCCCGACGAGGCCGGCCCCTTGGGCAGGATCGACCTGACGGACCACCACCAGGAGCTACGGACCCCCCAGGTGGCGCTGGAGGCGCGACTGTACGAGGCGCGCGACGAGCTCGTGATCGTCTTCTCGCTGGTGGCGGAGCTCTTCCACCCTTCGGTCGTCCGCGACCTGTTCTCGGAATTCACCGTCCTGCTGGAGTCCCTGGTCAGCCCATCAGGCTGGCAGATCGCGCACGAACTGCCGCAGGCGTTGGAGCCCGCGGCGGACGACACGGCACTTCGGCTGGACGCCCGGCCACCTGTCAGGACGGCGCAGAGCGGGGGTCCGCTATGCGACGACCTGGAGCGAGCGGTGGCGGCCTGCTGGCGCGAGGTGCTCGACCTGCCCGAGGGCGTCCCGCTGGACCGCGCCGCGGACTTCTTCGCGCTTGGGGGAGACTCTCTCAACGCCGTACGGATGCTCAGCCGCCTGGCCCGCTCAGGACTGCCGCATGTGACACCTCGAGCGTTCCTCGCCGCCCCCACGGTCGCCGGCCTCGCCGCTTCCATCCGCGAGAAACCGGGCCGCGGCGAGAGGTCTCTCTCTCCGCGATGACCTTCTCGGCCGGATTCCGCCGGGGCCACGTGACATCCCACGGCCCTGGCGGTCGCTCGCCCGGTCTCCTGTTCGCCACCTTGACAAGCGGGAGACCGGGCTCGCGCCGGCGCGTCGTCGCCTACCGCACCACCAGAGGTCAGGGCTGCGCCGGCGGGGTGAGGCCGGCGTCAGCGCGGAACAGCTCCTGGTCCACCCATATCGCGGCGCGCGCGCCGTCGGCCGCGCCCATGACCACGAACGTCAAGGCATCCGGGAGGACTGCCAGGCGGGCCATGTCACCCGCCGCGTAGACGCCGGGCACCGAGGTCTGCTGGAACTCGTTGACGCGTACGCACCCGTCGGGAAGTAGCTCGCACCCCAGTCGTTCGGCCAGGTCGGCGTGCTGACGGATGCGCGTCCGGTGGAACATCGCCCCGCGCGCGAGCGGCTTCCCGGCGGTGAAGACGACTTCCAGGGAGCCGAGCTCACCGCGTACCTCCGCGACCGGCTCCTCCCGCAGCCCAACGCCGGCCTTCTCCAGGCGATCCCGGTGCTCCTGCGGCAGTTCCTCCCCGTTGGTGCATAGCGTCACGTCCTCACAGAAGCGGTCGGCCACGTACAGGGCGAGCATCACACTCGGGAAGTCCGCCCCCAGAACGGCGAGCGGCCGATCCCGGGCCTCGTAGCCGTGGCAGAAGGGGCAGTGGAAAACGCTGCGGCCGAACCGCTCGGCCAATCCGGGGACGTCCGCGAGGACATCGGTCTGGCCCGTGGCGAGGATCAGCTTGCGAGCACGTTCTCGGGAACCGTCCGCCAGGACCACCTCGAACCCCTCGGCGACGGACCGCGCGTCGACGACCTCGGCCGACCGCACCTCGACCGTCGGGTAGACACGCAGATCCGCCCTCGCGACCTCTCTGAGGGCGGCCGGGCCGAAGCCGTCACGGCTCAGCAGCATGTGCGTCTCCTGCGCCGGCGCGTTGCGCGGCCGGCCGCTGTCGAGCAGGAGCACGCGGCGCCGCTGCCTCCCCGACACCAGGGCGGCGTTCAACCCCGCCGGCCCTCCACCGACAACGACAACGTCGAGCAGCGCGTCCATGCGCTCACGTCCTTCCGAAGGGGAGTAAAGTGCGACTCAAGAGACAACGATAATCATTTTCGTTCCACCGATGCCAGGGATCCATCGGGATGCCTGGCGGCCGGCCGCCTCTTCGCCTTCGCCGGACGATCGCTCGGTGTCTCACGGATGCAATCGGACGGCCACACGGCGCTTCTCCAGCCCGCACGAGCCCCCTGGAGGGAACGATGACCGATTCCTACGCCTGCACGGCCGAGTACTACCAGCTGATGTCGGAGCCCTACTGGGACGTGCTGCGGCCCGTGCTGGCCGGCGCCCTGGCCGAGGTGGACCCCGCGACCGGTCCCGTCGTCGACGTCGGGGCAGGAACCGGGCTGTCGACGCTCGTCGCCGCGCACAGCCTCCCACAGGCGCGAATCGTCGCGGTGGAACCGTCCCCGTCCATGCGTACCGTGCTGGTGACGCGTGTCGCCGCTGATCCTGATCTGCGCCGGCGGGTCAGCGTGCTTCCGCTGCCGCTCTCGGAGGCGGTGCTGCCCGAGAGGCTGTGCGCCGTCCTCGCCATCGGCGTCCTGCATCACTTCGACGCCGCGGGGCGACGCGAGTTCATGAAGGTGCTCGCTGACCGTCTCGCCCCGCGAGCTCTCGCCGTGGTCGAGGTTCAGGACCCACCCGAGGTCTGCACCGTGCCGTCGCAGCGCTATCACGTGACCACGGTCGGGGACGTGACCTACGAGGGCTGGATGAGCGCCCAGCCGAAGGACCAGACCGCGATGGAATGGACCATGACCTACCGCGCCGTTCGCGACGGACAGACCCTGGACGATCGCAGTGTACGTTTCACGATGTTCCCGGTGAGCCCGGCGACCGTGGTCTCGGAAGCGACGGCTGCAGGGCTCGCGGCCCGGGAACTCGGGCATGGGCTTGTGGAACTGCGACAGCCGGACGCGGCGGCAGGCTGAGCGGAACGCGCGTCCGCAGATGTGTCTTCGCCGGCACGGTGTCGGCCCCGGGGCGGAAGCATGCCTACGTCCCCGCCGGCCTGCTCCTTCTACCGGCTCGATCCGCGGCCGCAGCACACTGTGGTGCTACGGCCGCGGATTCGAACGGGCCGACGGTCAACCGGTCAGAGGACGTCGCCGACGTCCGACGACGCCGTCCGCTGTGCCGGTCAGGAACGCGGCCGGGAGGCGTAGGGGAGCAGGGCCATCTCACGGGCGTTCTTGATGGCGCGGGCGATCTGGCGTTGTTGCTGCACCGTGACGCCGGTGACGCGGCGGCTGCGGATCTTGCCGCGGTCGGAGATGAACTTCCGTAGCAGGTCGGTGTCCTTGTAGTCGATGTAGTTCACCCCGTGCAGCGGGTTGCTCTTCTTGCGGAGGGTGCGGCGGGGCTTCATGCGATCTCCTTGAGGTCGAGGATGTGGGCGAAGGGGTCGTCGTAGCCGGCCCACACGTCGGAGCCCGCCAGGGCCTCCTCCTCGGTGAGCAGGCAGGAGTCGAGCAGAGCGTGGAGGCGCTCGCGGTCGAGGTCGGGCCCGGTGAACACCAGGTGCTGGACACGGTCGCCGGTGATGTGGTCCCAGTCGAGGTCGGCGGCCGTGCGGCGGGCGGGGGAGATCATGTCCCAGGCGGCCTCCGGCAGCGCGGCCAGCCAGGGCCCGGCATCCTCGACCGACACGACGCCGGCGACCGCGTCCCAGGCGAGCAACCGATCGGGCCGGCTGGCCAGCCAGAACCGCCCGCGGGAGCGTACCGACCGGGTGACCAGCTCGTCCACGGCCTCGAACAGGCGAGCGGGGTGCAGCGGGCGCAGCCGGCGCCAGACGACCGTGGTGATCTCGTCGGTCTGCGCGTCGCAGGGAAGCTGGGCGGTGGCGGGGTCGACGCGTTCGGCCAGTTCCCGCGAGCAGAGCCGGGCGCCGATCACGCCCGGCAGCGACTCGGTGAAGACCGGGGTGCAGGGCGCGAGGTGGGCGAGCACGGCGCGGGAGAGCTCCGCGTCATCCTCATCGCCGCCGTGCAGGGTCAGGGCGGTGGCGTACTCGATCTGCCGGGTCAGGACTTCGGCGAGATAGCGCTGGTCGCCGGCCGCGGCCGGCTGACCGGTCTCGCTGAGGCGGTCGCCGCGGGTGATGTCGACGGGCATGTGCCCGGCGTGCAGCGCGGTCAGCACGCAGGTCAGCCGCAGGATGTCGTGGGCCTCCTCGCAATCGAGAGCCTCGGCGACCGAGCGTGGCTCGACCGAGTCCCACAGGTCGACCACGAGCAGCGACGCGGTGGCGGCGTGCCGCACCAGCTGAGGGAGAAGGTCCTCACGGACGGTGCAGGTGACACAGCCGTGCGCCAGTCGTACGTCGGCCAGGTCGAGCACGGTGGAGGCGTCGCGGACCACGCGTTCCACCCGGCCGGCGGTCACCTCCCGCAGATCGTGGTGGACGGCGACGGAGCCGGGATGGTCGCGCAGGAGGCGATCGACGACGGCCGTGCGAGCAGAGG
This sequence comes from Microbispora sitophila, assembly GCF_014892245.1. Classification (NCBI taxonomy): domain Bacteria; kingdom Bacillati; phylum Actinomycetota; class Actinomycetes; order Streptosporangiales; family Streptosporangiaceae; genus Microbispora; species Microbispora sitophila. Next base: position 64,666 of record NZ_JADBGC010000022.1, read on the forward strand.
CGTGCAGGCCCGCGACCAGGACGACGGGGGTGGACATGGAGGCCTCCGGGTTGCGGAGATGGAAATGATTATCGTTATCATTGCACAAGCAGACGGCGAGAGAGGAACGGCCCATGGCCAGAAACGAGCTACGCCCCGTGATCAAGCTGCGATCGAGTGCGGGGACCGGCTACACCTACGTGACCCGCAAGAACCGGCGTAACGACCCCGACAGGCTCACGCTCCGCAAGTACGACCCGATCATCCGCAGGCACGTCGCCTTCCGGGAGGAACGATGAAGAAGGGCATCCACCCCGGCTACCACCCGGTCGTGTTCCGCGACCCGGGCGCCGGGTTCGCCTTCCTCACCCGCTCGACCATCACCAGCGACAAGACGATCGAGTGGGAGGACGGCAACACCTATCCCGTGGTGGACGTCGACGTCTCCTCGGCGAGCCACCCCTTCTACACCGGGCGCAGCAGGGTGCTCGACACCGCCGGCCGCGTCGAGCGGTTCAACCAGCGCTACGGGAGGGCCTGATGTCCGCGCACTGCCAGCTCACGGGAGCCGCGCCGGTCTTCGGCAACCGCGTCTCCCACTCCCACCGGCGCACCCGCCGGCGATGGAACCCCAATATTCAGCACCGCCGCTACTGGCTGCCCAGCGAGAACCGCTATGTCCGGCTGACGCTCAGCGCCCGGGCGATCAGGACCGTCGACAAGATCGGCATCGAGGCCGCCGTCACCCGGATCCGCGCCAGGGGAGAGAAGGTCTGATGGCCAAGAAGAGCAAGATCGCCGCCAACGAGAGGCGCAAGGCCGTGGTGGCCCGCTACGCCCAACGGCGTGCGGAGCTGAAGAAGATCGCACGCACCGGCACTCCGGAAGAGCGGGCGGCGGCCGTACGCGAGCTGGCGCGCCAGCCGCGTGACGCGAGCGCGACGCGCGTGCGCAACCGCGACTCCGTCGACGGCCGCCCGCGGGGCTATCTCGGCACCTTCGGGCTGTCCCGGATCCGGTTCCGTCAGATGGCCCATCGGGGCGAACTGCCGGGCGTGACGAAAGCGAGCTGGTGAGCATGGCCGTCCCCAAGCGCAGAACCTCGCGTAGCAACACCCGCCACCGCCGCAGCCAGTGGAAGGCGACCCCGCCCGATCTGGTGCCGATCACCGTGAGCGGACGCGAACTCCTGGTGCCCCGCCGACTGGTCCGCGCCTATCAGCGCGGGCTCATCGTCCCCGACTAACGACAGCCGGCCTCCCCTTTAGGGGCGTGGTCATGGTTCTGTGAGGGCCTGGGACGAAGCGGCGGTGACGATGGTCGCGTGGGAACGATCTGCCGGCGCTGGGCCGCCCCAGGCCCTACGAGCGCCGGCCGAGGTGTGTGTGCCGGGTGTTCCGCCGCATCGCCCAAGTCCTGGAGCATTCGAAACGAGCCGGTGAACAGCCGTCGCGTGCCCTCGCGTACGTGTGCGCTTCGGCAACCGCGAGGCGGGGTCGGCCCAGCCTAACGGCGAATTACCGCAATTCCGGATCTTCTTGTTGGCGGTCCAACTGAAGGACGAGGAGTTGCCGAACCCCGACTACGCGGACACGTGCACCACCCCAGGGTCGCCGCCGTTGACGGTGGGTTCTTGCCGTGGGTCTTGGAGAATGTGCCACCAGGGTAGGCGGTGCACGTGCGCTGGTCCCGGTAGATCACGGGCTTTGCCTTGGTGAACTTGGTGAGCAGGTTGTGCACGCTGTAGGGCCGGCGTTCGGTGGGACCGACGGCCGCCGGGGAAACTGAGGCGGGTCAACGCACGGAATCTGTGCCAGAGCCACAATTCGAGCGTCGTTGACAATGAGGTCCTTCTGCTGTCACCGCGGCAGGCGGTGAAGCCGGGCCAGGCCTCCATACGGAGGGAATCGACACCCATATCCGATGGTGATCAAACAAGTCAAGAATGGAAGGCATATGGGCGTTATGGGACGATTGCGCCGTGTGTGTCGGCCAGTCGTCCCTGCGTGCGTTGCGTGCCGCGGTGTTCGCGGCAGCGTGCGTGCTGGTCTCGGCTGCTCTGCACATGCTGGCCGGCGGGGCTCCCGTGCATCCGGGAACCCTGGTCGCCGCAATGGCGCTGACCTGGCTGGGTGCGTTCCTGCTCGCAGGCCGTCAGCGGGGCATGGGAGTCCTGCTGAGCGCCTCCTTCGGTGCGCAGTACGGGATGCACCACCTGTTCACTCTCGGCGCCGCGCACGCGTCGCCGTCGCCGTGGACGGGTGAGCACGGCACCGGTTTGGGCATGCTGCTGATCCATGCCGCGATGGCGATCTTGTCCGCCTGGGTGCTGGAACACGGTGAGTCGGCCCTGGCGATGATCGTGCATCTGGCCGTCACACCCGTACGCGGACTGCGGGCCGTGTTGCGCGTCTTCGCGGGTGCGCTGGTCGACATCGCCCCGCCCACTCCCCGCCCGGTGGGGGAACATCCCCTCCCGGTCCCTCGTCGCTCCGACTTCGTCGTGGTGGTCGCTCGGCGCGGTCCGCCTCTGGCCGTCTCCGTTCTCTGATACGGGCTGCCGCCTGCCTCGGCGGCATCGGCTCGCCATGCCGTACGCCCGTTTCGCCGCCCTGAACCGCGCTGTACGCGGTCCGCGGCCCAACCCCCCTACTCAGGTGACGCGTACCTGTCGGTGTGCGCTCGCCATGAACGGAGAACCCCCATGACTTCTACCGCTGACATTCAGCGTGCCGTCGATCCGGCCCGGCCTCCCCACCCCAGGCGTGCGACCTGGGCGGCGCTGCGCCCGCTGGTGCTCCGCCTGCACTTCTACGCCGGAATCCTCGTCGCCCCCTTCCTGCTCGTGGCCGCGACCACGGGCCTGCTGTACGCCGCCTCTTTCCAGATCGAAAAGGTCGTCTACCGGCACGAGCTCACCGCACCCGTGAGCCAGAGCAGCCTTCCCCTCAGTCAGCAGGTCACCGCGGCCCGCCAGACGCTCCCCGAAGGGAAGGTCACCGCGGTACAGCCCGCGGCCGAGCCCGGCCGGACCACCAGGGTGCTGCTGGACGTGCCGAACCTGCCCGAAAGCACCCAGATGGCGGTCTTCGTCGACCCCGGGACCGGTCAGGTGCGCGGCACGCTGGAAAGCTACGGGAGCTCCGGCGCACTGCCCGTACGCGCCTGGATCTCCGACCTGCACCGTCGCCTCCACCTGGGAGAGCCCGGGCGGATCTACAGCGAGCTGGCCGCCAGCTGGCTGTGGGTCGTCGCCCTCGGCGGGCTGGCGCTGTGGCTGAGCAGGCGTCGCCGCGACGGCCGCCGCCTGCGCGGCCTGCTCACTCCCGACCGCGCCGCCACCGGGCTGCGTCGCACGCTGTCCTGGCACGGCTCGGTAGGCCTGTGGGCCGTGCTGGGCGTACTGTTCCTGTCCGCCACCGGTCTGACCTGGTCGAAGTACGCCGGAGCGAACATCGACGAACTCCGCACCGCCTTCGGCTGGGCGACCCCGTCGATCAGCGCGGCTCCCATCGACCACGCCGCGCACGCCGCGATGGGCCACCACAATGTCGACCTGAACTCTGACGTGGGCGTTGACCGGGTCCTGGAGGTCGCGACCGGCACGGGGCTGTCCGGTCCGCTGGAGATCACGTGGCCTGGCGAAACCGGAAGCCCCTACATCGTCAAGGAGATCGACAAGACCGCGCCCACGCGGCTGGACCAGGTGGCGGTCGACCCGGCGACCGGGTACATCGCGGGCGCGTTGCGGTTCGCCGACTACCCGCTGGCCGCCAAGCTCACCCGATGGGGCATCGACGCGCACATGGGGCTGCTGTTCGGCCTGGTCAACCAGGTCGTCCTGGCCGCGATCGCGGCCGGGCTCGTCACGCTGATCGTGCTGGGCTACCGGATGTGGTGGCAGCGCCGACCGACCCGCGGATTCGGCAGGCCCTACCCGCGCGGCGGTTGGCGGGCGGTGCACTGGGGAGTCCTGGCGCCGCTGGCCCTGCTCGCCCTCGTCGTGGGGTACTTCCTGCCCCTGATGGGCATCTCCCTGGCCGTGTTCCTGGTGATCGACACCCTGCTCGGGCTCCGCTCCAGGATGACCGGCTGAGCGCATCGCTTGTGAAGCCGGAGCTCGGATCCGCAAGGAACTCCGGGCTCCGGCTGCCGCACCCGCGATGTGGTGAGCGTGAGTGGACATGATCTGAGGTGCGTACGGCGGAGAGGGCGCGACCACGGACGTCGCGAACTCCCCGTCGCGGCTCAGGCGGCGAACAGGAGGAGCAGGCCCACGATGGTGTAGACCACCATCAGCACGAGCAGGGGGATCTGCCCGAGGACGGCGGTTCGCCGGGGGAACAGGGCCAGTGCGCGGTCGTGGGCCAGTACGGTGCCCAGCACGTGGCCGATGACGATGACCGTGACCTGGAGGGTGTCGCCAAGCACGACCACCAGTGCGGTCAGTCCCGGTGCAGGTTGTAGCCCGGCCATGCCGTCGAGGGAGTTGCGACAGGCCACGACGGCGTCGCGGCGTCTGTGCACGGGGACGAGCCTGCCGATGAGGTCGCTGTAGACCTCGAACGGATCGGCGTGGGAGGACCGCGGGAGCGGGCTCGGTGGTAGCCGGGGCAGCCGACTGGGCGGAGGTCGCGGCATCGGTATTCGGCACCGAAAGTGCGACCGGGACGCCTGTCCGTGATCCGCGAAACTCGCGCACGGGCCCGCTCGCTCTGCCCCGCCTCTCGCTTGAGCCGTTCTCTGCCCGGCAGGAGGAAGGCGCGGACCCAGCTCAGCGCAGGCCCTCAGCGGCGGACGCGCCTGGTGAAGAGCCCCAAAGGGCACTACGGCGGCGCTCAGGGGAAGGGGCGATCATCGCCGATAGCCTTAGGCGTTCCCCCTTTCTCTGGAAGGGCAAGCCGTGAGATACGCGCACATCGTCATCCGCTTGTTCGCAGCCGCCGCTGTCGTGACCGCCGTGATTGCCGGAGTGACGGGTCCCGCGGTCGCACACACGGAGCTGAAGTCGTCGACGCCCAAGGACGGCGCGACGGTGAAAAAGGCGCCCCCCCACGTCGAGCTGGTCTTCACCGAGAGCATCAATCGCCAGTTCGTCACCATCGCGGTGACCGGTCCGGACGGGCAGAAGGTCACCAAGGGCAAGCCGAACACCAAAGGGCCCGTCGTCACCCAGCCGCTGACCGCAGATCTGCCCAACGGCCGTTATGCGATCGCCTTCCGCGTGGTGTCCTCGGACGGCCATCCCGTCAGTGGGGAGCTTCACTTCACCCTGAAAGCCCCCGCGCCACCTTCTGCCACGCCGACGGTCGCGAGTCCGGCTGCCGGCCCGTCACCGGCCGGGGTGGCGACCCCCGCCGGGGCTGCGCCGTCTTCCCCGGCGGCAGGCACGTCGCCGGCCGCGTCCTCGTCATCAGGTGGCGGGTGGACCATCGCACTGGTTGCCGCCGTCTTGGTGGTGGCGGTAGCCGCAGGGACCGCGGTCGTGGGCCGGCGGCGGCGAGGCGCAGCAGGGTCGTGATGCCGCCGGGGGCTCGATGCGGCACAGAGTGGACCGCGCCGGGTTTGATGGAGGCCGGGTTAGATCACAGTGAGGGGCAACCTCACTGCTGATCCCGCATTCCGGTTCAGCGATGAGCGCGGCGTCGCGGTCGCGTCGTTCACCGTCGCGTCCTCCGCGCCGGTGAACGACCAGGAGTCGGGTTGGTTGTCGGATGCCGACACGTTGTTCCTGCGTTGCTCGGCATCCGACACACCTACCCGCCCGCCGCCATCCTTGACCAGCGTTTTCTCCACACGAATGGGACACCCGCGGAGGTATTTGCCGCGTACGCGGCCGACCACGGCCGCACCCTCACCGGGTCCTGAGCACGTACGGCCGGAGTACGACAGAAACACACCGCGTGGTGAAGGCGCCTTGGTGTCAGTGCTTGCGCCGTCGGGCAGCGGGGTCGTGCTCAGCGGTGATGCGGGCGGAGGTCTCCTCGCCCAGGCGTACGTAGCGGCCGAGGCTGGCCAGGTGCTGGTGGCGGGACTTGGCCTGCAGCTCGGGGGCGGTGCGGCCGGCGGCGGCCAGGTAGGTCAGCGCCGAGTGGCGTACTGATGCAGCGTCCAGCCGTCGCCGTGCGGGTCGAGTTCGGCGGAGGCGGTCTTGAACGGGTACTCGGCGCGCGGTAGGACAGGCGGCCGCGTCCGGTGACGGGGCAGACGTCGGCGGGCGCGCGGCGGCCGGAGGCAGGGGCCGTTCCCGTAGCGGGTGGCGGTCGTCGGTGGACAGCTTCTCCAGCCGGGCGGCGGGGATGGCGCGGCCGCGGCGGGTGGTCTTGCGCTGTTCCAGACGGCGGGCCGGGTTGGTGGCCAGGAGGTCTTGGCGCTGGGCCCAAATGGAAATTCCCTGTCACTCATAGATGCCGCCGATGCGCCGGAGTGAGCGGCGGTGTGCGCAACCTCTTCCCTGTACAGCCTTCCGGATTGACATCGCTAGATATTTCAGTCACGTTTGAAATAACTAGCCAACAAGTACGGAGCAAGCCATGGAACACGTGACCTTCAACAGCCTCGGCACCCGCTGCGCGGGCGATCTCTACCTGCCCGAGACGAGCGACCCGGTCCCCGGGCTGGTGCTCGGGCACAGCGGGGTGATGGTCAAAGAGGCGCTGGCGTTCTTCGCGCCGTACTTCGTCAAGGCCGGCTTCGCGGTGCTGGCCATCGACTACCGCACGGTCGGCTCCAGCGAAGGCGAGCCGCGCGGCCTGGACTACCCGGAGCGGCAGGTGGAGGACTTCCGCAGCGCCGTGTCCTACCTGCAGATCCGTCCCGAAGTGCAGCCGGAGCGGATCGGGGCGTGGGGGGTGAGCATCGGCGGCTCGGTGGCGGCCCAGGCCGCCGTGCTCGATCGGCGCATCAAGTGCGTCGTCGTGCAGAGCCCCAGCGTGTGGAACGGATGGCGGTACATGGAACGCCTCCTGGGCCGTGCCGGTGTCCACGCGCTGCGCGACCAACTGCAGCAGGACTGGCAGCGGCGCTACGAAGGCGGGCAGAGCGCTCGCGTGCCGCACCTGACGCTGGAGGGCGACAGTGTGAAGGACACCCCGGACATGTCGACCCGCCTGTTTCCCACCTACCGAAACGAGAAGACCCTCGACTCAGCCGAGCACCTGCTCACCTTCGCACCGGAGAACCTCATCCACCGGCTCGCGCCGACGCCACTGCTGATGATCGCCAACGGCGGCTGGGACCCGTACCACATGCTCGAGGAGGCGCAAAGTGCCTTCGCCAAGGCGGGCGAGCCCAAGAGGCTCGCGGTGCTGCCCTACGACGTGCTCGGCCTCTACACCGGCCCGGGCCTGGAGGAGGCGATGGCGCTCGCGATCGACTGGTTCGACCTCTACCTGCACAGGACCCGGCTCGCGGACATCACCCCGACACCCACCTACGAGTCGGTGGCCGCCATGACACAGTGAACCGGCACACGATCAACAACGGAGGATGCGACGATGAGCACTGAGGAACAGCAGGACCGGCTGCTCCGCTGGGTGGAGCGGGTGGCAGCCTTCTGCGTCGAGGAGTGGGGGCTGCCGCCCATCACCGGACGCATCCTCGGCTGGCTCATGATCTGCGATCCGGCCGAGCAGTCCGCCGGCGAGATCGCGGAGGTCATCCAGGCCAGCCGGGCCTCGCTCACCTCGAACATGCGCTTCCTCACGGCCATCGGCCTGGTCAAGAAGGTGAGAAGGCCCGGCGATCGCGTCTCCTACTACCGCATCGAAGACGACGCTTGGCAGAAGGTCATCCAGCGCAAGCTCGAAAGCCTGAGCGCGTTCGGCGAGATCGCCGACGAAGGGCTCGACATCGTGGGCGGCGAGGGGCACCGCACCGAGCGCATCAAGGCCGCCCACGACTCCCTGACGTGGCTGCAGAACCTCGCGGCCCGCCATCCGCTACGCCGTTAAGGAATCCCCATGCACCGCTGGCGACCCAAACTCGGGCTGATCCAGGAAACGCTGCTGCTCACTCTCCACGCCAGAGCCCTGGACGCCGGGCAGCCCAGCCCGATCCTCGGCGATACGCTCTCCGCCGACCTGGCCGGCAACATCGATTACGACTTCGGCAAGCTCAAGGTCAAGCCCAACCTCGTCCTCACCACGGCACTGCGCGCCAAGAAGCTCGACGGCGTCGTCCGCGCCTACATCGCCGCTCATCCCGGATGCGTGGTGCTCGACCTGGGCTGCGGCCTGGACACCAGGATGTTCCGCTGTGATCCCCCGCCCGGCGTCGACTGGTACGACATCGACTTCCCGGAAGTGGTGCACCTGCGGGCCGAATGTCTGCCCGGACGTTCCCACCTGGTCGGAGCCGACCTCACCAGCTCCGACTGGCTTACAGCCATCCCCGGTGACCGGCCGGCGATGATCGTCGCCGAGGGGCTGCTCCCCTTCATGCCCGGCGACTCCTTCCAGGCGATGACCCGCGCGCTGGCCGGCCATTTCCCTTCGGGCGAGTTCGCGCTCAACGGCTACACCCGCTTCGCGGCCTGGGCCATGAAGTACCACCCGACCATCAAGGCACTCGGTATCAATGCCGCCCAGGGCTTCGACGACCCACACGAACCAGAGTCCTGGGACGCCGGCCTCGAACTGATCGAGGAGCAGATCCTCACCCGCGCACCGGAAATAGCCCGGTTTCCGCAACCCCTACGCGCGCTGACCCGTCTCACCGCCCGCAGCACGGCCTTGTCTCGGCAAGGGGCACGCATTCTCCGCTACCGGTTCTGAGCCCGTGCGGGCGGCGGTGGCGACAAGCGGCGTTCCTTCAGGTTGTGGACGTGCCGCCCGAAGGCGCTGGGGTGATGGAACGGAAACGTACGCGAGTGCGCCCGCCCAACGAGATCGCACGCTATCAGTGACCTGGGCGAACGGGCCTTGGCGTACGTCCGTTCGCGCACACTCCGACGGCCGAGACGGGCAGTGCTCGATGGCGAGCTCGAGTGAGGTGCAGGCGCTCGCCTCTGGCGGTGAGGCCGGGAACAGCACGCGTGTTCGAGGTCGAGCCGGGTCACCGGGGTCTGCTCGGGTGGCGTCAGATCAAGGGTCCAGTTACCGAACCTGCGCACGGTGTGGGTGATGTAGGGCGAGATGGTGGCCAGGTCGTCCAGGTGGACGGTCCTGCCTTCGGCGGTGATGTCGTTTGGCGGCGTCGGTGATGTCGCAGGCGGTGGAGTAAATGACGCACTTCGCGATCAGCACACCTCCAGATGACGCCGCACCAGCATTCCCGGCCGGTTCTTGTCCCGAAGGATCTTGCGCGACTGTCCCGAGGCGAAGGCATCCACGTTGATCGTCGATGTCGCCGCGACCGGATCGCCCGCAGGCACTGGCCGCGCCACCATGAGCTCTTCAGGGACGAACATGGTCTTGGCGCCACGCAACGCGCGCACGAAGTCCACCGCCTCCAGCACGCTGCGCTCGGCCGTGGTGGCCTCCAGCCCAATCGCCTCCGAGAGCGCCTCATGCACGCCCGCCAGCGCCTCCACGCCACCGGCGCGCTCCAACGTCTTCGGTACCAGGCGCCCGGCCCGCTCCGCCGCAGCGCCACGTTGATCAGATCGGCCGGGTTGTCCTTGGACTGCACGGCCTTCCGGACAGCTTCCTCGGCGACCCGCCGGACCCGAGCCGCCTCATACGACACGCCCATGCGCTGGCGGACGAACGCCCGATGGCGGCTGGCCGTCATCGACGCGGCCTGCCGCAGCTCCACCTCATCGGCCAGCCCGAGCGCCCCGCGCACATGCCCGGCCACAGCGACCGGCACCTCAGTGATCTTCGGGAAGTGTCCCAGCCGCTGGTAGGACTTCAACCACACCACCAACATCAACAGATGATGCTCATCCTGGGGGTGGCCGCGAGCCCAGCCCACTCGGCATCGGACGGTGTGAAGTTCTCCGCCAACTCTCGCACCGAGATCACCCGCGCGAAGCGTGGATATGCGGTCCGGTCTATCGAGGTCGCCGGCAACCTCCCAGACCATCGTCAACATGACGACGCCCACCCTGACGATCAGTACCTGCCACGTGGTCAACAGAACGAACGCTGCGTGACGCGGCACTAGTCATTCAGGGTGCGCTGTTCATCTGGGCGCGGATCATGCTTGTCGTCCCCTGCTGAACGGGAGTCAGGTCAATCGCGGAGGCTGCCATCGCCAGGTGGGGTTTCCATCAGGCGAGGTACCCCTACGCCAGAGCGATGCGGGCACCAGACGCAGCATCGGCGTCATCAGCCGATATGCACCCTTGAAGGTGCTGCGGGCGCCGTCCTTGCGCGCGCCCATGGCAGTGGCCTGCGTGCGAGGGCGGCGCTCGGCGTCGTAACAGCGCAACGCGTCGTCGACGGTCGGCTCGTTGGCGATTGCCGCGGCGAGTACCACCGCGTCCTCCAGGGATTGGCCCGCGCCCTGGCCGCGGTCCGGGCTCATCGCGTGTGCCGCGTCGCCGAGCAGGACGACCCGGCCCTTGACGTATGTCGGCAGGGGATCGAGGTCGTGGATGTCGATGCGGATCACCCTTTCGGGCGCGGTGGCCTCGACCATGGCCGGGACGGGGTCGTGCCAGTCGCCGACGCGCTCGAGGAGTTCTCCCTTCTCTGAGTCGTAGCGGATGCCTGGCCGGTCGGCGGAGGTGACGTAGGCCCAGTAGGCGCGGTCACGGGCGACCGGGTGGATGAGGAAGTAGCCGCCGGGGCCGAGGGTCATGCTGCCCGGCATGCCGGGGGTTTCGGAGATGCCCAGCCAGGCGGTACGGCCGAGGAATCGCGGCGGCGGTGCATCCGGCCACAGCAGGCGGCGGGCCGTGCTGCGGATGCCGTCGGCGGCGATGACGAGGCCGGCGCTCAGCTCGTCGTCGCCGCATCGGACCGTGACGCTCTCCTTGTCCTGCCTGATGGCGGTGACCTCGGCACCTGGCCGGATCCATCCCGATGGGATGGCTTCCAGCAAGACCCGGTGCAGGTCGGCTCGGTGGAATCCGAGCAGCGGGGCCGGATCACCCGGGTGGGCACGCTGCAGGTAGCGCCCATCGGGTGTGCGCAGGTTGCCGGTCGCGTATGTCGGCACACCCACTGCCCGGGCTCGCTCGCCGACACCGAGTTCGTCGAGCGCGCGCAGCGCGTTCGGTGCCTGGGACATTCCTGCGCCGATCTCGCGTAGTTCGGGCGCGCGTTCGAGGACGGTGGCGTGCCAGCCGATCCGGTGCAGTGCCAGGGCCGCGGCCAGACCGCCGATGCCGCCGCCGATCACGACGGCGTTCGAGGTCATCGCTCCTCCTGCAGGGGCGGTGCGTTGTCGAAGACCTTGGCCATCCACTCGAAGGTGGCGTGCGCCTGGCGAATCCGGGCGGCTCGATCGTTGCCTGCGCCGACCAGATCGAGCCCCTGACGAGTGATGTCGAGGAACGCGGCGATCCCGGCGACCTGTCGGCGTACCACGACACCCCAGGCTTCGTCGGCCATGCGGTAGTACACGGTGCGCTCACCTGGCCTGGTCCGCCAGGTGAGGAAGCCCATGCCGGTCAGCAGCCGCAGGTTCGAGGTCAGCGAGGCGCGGCTGGCGCCGATGGCTTCGCTGATCTGGCCGGCCGACTGCTCCGGCGGGTCGCAGATCATGAGCCAGCCCAGCACACGGCCGGCGATCGGCGGCACACCGTCGCGCGCCAGGTACATGGCCACCCGTTCGGCCCATTCCAGTAGTTGATCCTGCTCAGTCATCCACCTCTCCTTTAGCTGTTTCAGTATCTACTGAAATAGATGAAAAGCAACAGGAGGGTGCGGATCTGAAGGTGCTCCCGCACGTTGAACATCGGTCTCAGCCGGGAGTGACGGCGGCAGGACCACAGGTCCCTGGCCGGATCTCCGTTCCTGACGGCTTGCGTCTGAGCGCGTCCTCCGGAGTCCGGGCCGGGGCGCCGCCTGGCCCGGGCCTCCCGAATCCGGCGAGGTAGCCGCGGCCGACGCCGGTGGCCGGCCCGAAGGGTGTGGTGAGTCACCCAGCAGGCCGATGGCCCGTGCGTTGGGGGTCCTGGAGCATGAACATGAACAGCCCGAACATCGCGGCGGCGATCGTGAACGCGAGGGCGAAGAGTCAGAGAAGGCGGCTGCGCCGTACTTCGAGCAGTGCGTATACCCCATCCCGAGTGGTCGGCACCGCCTCCCGACGGCTCTGCAGCTCGGTCAGAAGATCGTCCGACCGCATGCTGGGAATCAGCGAAGAGGGCTCCTTCCCCATCACGATGCGAAGTTTCGCATCGCAGACATGCCGGTGCCCACCCCCGGCAGCGGGGGCGGGCACTGGAGTTGACGGGCCGTGAGATCAGGGCGAGGTCTACGTGAGGATCGGGAGGCGGCGGACGAGGGGGGTGGTGGCCCACCACGTGCCGAGGCCGAGGGTGGTGCCGGCGCCTGCGAGGGCGAGGCCTGCCAGGACGATGGCGTAGACGATGTGCTCGTCCATGAAGGGGTTGGTGGTCAGGGGCAGTTCGGCGGCCCACATCGTGAGCAGGAGCAGTCCGCCGGTGGTGGCGGCGATGCGCATGCCCACGCCGAGGATGAGGGCGGCGCCGATGCCGGCGAGGCCGGTCATGAACAGCCAGTCGATCCAGGCCTGGCCCGCGAGGGTGGTGAACAGGCCGCCGAGGGTGTGGTCGGCGGTGCCCTTCAGGAAGCCGGTGGTCGGGCTGCCGCCGTTGATCCAGGCCTTGGCGGCGGGGGTGGCGAAGCCCCAGCCGAACAGTTTGTCCAGGAAGGCCCACAGGAACACCCAGCCGATCGCGATGCGGGCGGCGGCCCACACGTACCGGACCGGGCCGGCGCCGGTGGTGGGGATCGTCTCGCCGTGCACGCGGGGGGCGGGGACGGTGACCGCGGTGGGAGCGGCGGCGTGGAGGCGGTGCCTCTGGTTGCGCCCTTCGGTGATGGCCATTGCCGGCCCCTTTCAACGTCTTTTCTCTTTCGACATCTCAAGGAAACCGCGATCACCGGCCGTGCCGCAGGAGCCGTACGGCACGCGCCGGTCGTCTCGAAGTCCCCTGATCGTGGGACTTTCGGTCCAAATCCGTCGATCGACAGCCCTGAGGAAGGAGGCTCGGCGATGACGTGGCTGAATCCGGGTCGAAGCCGAGCGCCCGGGGTGACGACGAAGCCTCGGCAGGCGCTGGGAAGACCGGGCGATGCGACGGGCGGGGGCTTGGCCTAGGCTTCGGCCATGGCCGAGATCAAGTCTCCGACTCCCAAGGAAGCCTTCGAGCTGCTGCTGGCCGGCAACCAGCGCTTCGTTGCCGGCGCCCCCGAACACCCGAACCAGGATGCGGCACGCCGCGCCGAGATCGCACCGGGCCAGCGCCCGTTCGCCGTCCTGTTCGGGTGTTCCGACTCCCGGTTGGCCGCCGAGATCATCTTCGATCGTGGCCTGGGCGATCTGTTCGTGGTACGCACCGCGGGCCACGTGATGGGCGCGGAGGTGCTGGGCAGCATCGAGTACGGGGTGGACGTGCTGGACTGCCCGCTGGTGGTGGTCCTGGGCCATGACTCGTGCGGCGCGGTCGGCGCCGCGTGCGCCGCGCTGGAGGACGGGATGGTGCCGGCCGGGTACGTCCGGGACGTCGTCGAGCGGGTGACGCCCAGTGTGCTCGCGGCGCGGGCTTCAGGTCGAGTGGAGGCCGACGAGATCCTGGCTGAGCACGTAAGACACACCGTTGACCTGCTGTTGGACCGCTCTCGGGTGCTCGCCGAACGGGTCGGCGCCGGCCAGGCCGCCGTCGTGGGCCTGTGCTATCGCCTGGCCGACGGCAGCGCCCAGGTGGTGGCGGCCCGCGGGCTCGAAGTCACCGCCGGCTCCGCGTTGTGACCGGAGCTCCGCCAGCCGTCGCAGAGCGACGCTATGCCGTGCACGGCCCACGGAGCCGGTCACGTCCCCTATCCCGCTCCTCGCGTGCCAGGGGATCACCTCGGAGTCGGAGGTGCCCGCCCGAGGCGTGATGCGGCGAGTCCTGGGTAGTGATGTGCGTCTGGTGCATCGCGGCAGCCGCCGCACATGGTGGTCTTGCCGTACCTTCGTTATCGGCATTACCAGGACGTGCGGTGGGGCGCTTCACACCAGGGGGCGGTGATCGCGATGCCTCCCAAAGGGATCTCCTTCGAGGTGGACCATGGAGCCTTTGGCAAGTGGGCGGTTGTCCACGTGGCGGGAGATCTGGACTGGACCAGGTCTGCCGCGTTGCGGGTCACCGTAGAACGCCTGTGGGAGTCGCTGGCCGGTGGCACTTTGATTCTCGCTCTCGCCTCGATGACCTTCTGTGACTCCTCGGGCATCAGCCAGATGATCACTGCGTTCAGGGGGTGCCAGGAGCGCAACATCCGGATGGCTTTGGCGGCTCCACCGGCTTTTCTGCGCCGCATGCTCACCACCACAGGTCTGCACCAATTGTTCGAGGTGCATGACACGTTGGAGCAGGCGTTGGCGAGCGTGAAAGGCCGGGACTCGGACGCGGACACGGCCTCCGCTCCTTCAGCCTGATCGGCCGAGGTTCAACACCTGCCTGCTCTCAGCTCCGAACCTGCTGCCGGGGATCGCGGTCGTGGCCGATCCGGGCGGGGCCGGTGCTCTCCCGGACGACCAGCTCGGGCTCGACCAGGCGGCGGCGGGCCGGCTGGCCGCCGGCGATGCGTTCGCGCAGGAGCGCGAACGCGTGCCGGCCGACGTCGGCGAAGTTCTGCCGCACCGTGGTGAGCGGTGGCCAGAAGTACGCCGCCTGGGGAATGTCGTCGAAGCCGGCGACGCTGACATCCCCCGGCGCCCGCCGCCCGTTCTCCCGCAGCGCCCGCAGCAGGCCCATGGCCATCTCGTCGTTGGCCACGAGGATCGCGGTGACCTCCGAGCGCCGGGCCAGGCGCCGGCCCAGCTCGTAACCGGTTCCGGGACTCCAATCGCCGACCAGTGGCTCGGGGATCTCCCGCCCCTCGGCCTCCAAGGTGCCCCGCCAGCCGCTGACCCGCTCCCGCGCGTCGATCCAGTTCGGCGGCCCCGCCACGTGCCAGACCGTGTGGTGGCCGAGGCCGAGCAGATGCCGGGTGGCCCGCGCCGCCCCGGCGTGCTGATCGACCGCGACGGTGGGAACCGGGACTTCCTCGCCACCGCCGACGCTGACCACCGGCAGGTCCGAGGGCAGGTGCCGAAGGCCCTCGGCCGCCGACTCGTACGGCGCGATGACGACGATCCCGTCGACCGACTGCCGGCGCAGCCGCTCCACGCCCTCCTCGATCGACCCGCGGGTGAGGGCCCTGAGGCTGGCGATGTTCACCAGGTAGTCGTGTTCGATCGCGGCGTGTTCGATGGCGCGCAGGATGGACGCCGGGCCGTACTGTGTCGTGTCGAAGCTGACCACGCCCAGCATCCCGGAGCGCCCGGTGGCCAGCACGCGGGCCGCGAAGTTGGGGAGGTAGCCGAGCTCCCGTACGGCTGCCAGCACCCGGGCCCGGGTCTCGGGCCGCACCTTCTGAGGGGAGTTGAGCACGCGTGAGACCGTCATCGCCGACACGCCTGCCAGGGCGGCCACGTCGCCCATCACCGCGGCACGGGATGGTGGAGCGGGCTCGGGATCGACCGGCGTCATGACATCGTCCTCGTTTCGCGGCTTCCTACGGCGCCTGTCCGACGCATGCCGACCTGCGCGGACCGCCGACCTGTGCCGACCTGTGCCGACCTGCGTCGGCCTGGCGTCGGCCTCTGCCGGTGCCGGCTGGTCGAGCGGGTCGGCCCGCCCGCTAGGCGAGCCGGATGACGTTCCAGGAGACGGGCGGCAGGGTGACGGTCGTACCGTCGGCCGGCAGGGGGCGGGGGGTGACCCGGTCCGGGGTGTCGGCGCTGTTGCGGGCGTAGACGTCGGGGTCGGTCAGGGTGGTGGCGTCGACGACCCGCGTGATGGGGCCGTCGACGGTGACCGAGAGCGGCCGGTCCACGGATCGGTTGACGGCGAAGACGACGGTCTGGTCCCCGGTGGTGGTCGCGGTGGCGTGCAGCAGCGGAACCTCGCCGTAGCCGGCGGTGTCGTAGGTGGGGCTGACGGTCTCGACCCGCAGGACGTCGCCGGTGGCGTGGCGGGCGGCCTGGGCGAAGGGGTGGAAGGTGGTCTGCCGCCAGGCGGGACCGCCGGGCTCGGTCATGATCGGGGCGATGACGTTGACGAGCTGCGCGAGGCAGGCGGCGGTGACGCGGTCGCTGTTGGCGAGCAGGGTGATCAGCAGGGAGCCGACGGCCACGGCGTCGGCGAGGTGGTAGTGGTCCTCCAGCAGCCGGGGTGCCACGGGCCAGTCGGCGGGGACCGGCGCGTTCTGGAAGCGGGACTGATACCAGACGTTCCACTCGTCGAAGCTCAGGTTGATCTTCTTGCGTGACTTCAGCTTCGCGCCGACGGCGTCGGCGGTCGCGGTCACCGAGTCGATGAAGTGCTGCATGTCGGTCGCGCAGGCGAGGAACGAGCCGAGATCCCCGTCCTTCTCCTCGTAGTAGGCGTGGCAGGAGATGTAGTCCACCAGGTCGTAGGTGTGTTCCAGGACGGTGGCCTCCCAGGCGCCGAAGGTGGGCATGCCGGAGCTGGAGCTGCCGCAGGCGACCAGTTCGAGAGCCGGGTCGTACATCCGCATGGCCCGGGCGGTCTCGGCGGCCAGGCGGCCGTATTCGGCCGCGTTCTTGTGGCCGATCTGCCAGGGCCCGTCCATCTCGTTGCCCAGGCACCACATCCGCACGTCGTACGGACGCTTGGCTCCGTTGGCGACGCGCAGGTCGGACCAGGCGGTGCCGTGCGGATGGTTGCAGTACTCGAGCAGGGCCAGGGCCTCGCCCACGCCGCGGGTGCCCAGGTTGACGGCCATCATCGGTTCGAGGTCCGCCTTGCGGCACCAGCGCATGAACTCGTCGACGCCGACGCGGTTCGGCTCGGTGCTGTGCCAGGCGAGGTCGAGCCGGGCCGGGCGCCGCTCGACCGGGCCGACGGCGTCCTCCCAGCGGTGACCGGAGACGAAGTTGCCGCCGGGATAGCGGACCGTGGTGACGCCGAGTTCGCGGGTCAGGGCGAGGACGTCGGTGCGGAAGCCGTCCTCGTCGGCGGTGGGGTGGCCGGGTTCGTAGATGCCGGTGTAGACGCAGCGGCCCAGATGTTCGACGAACGTGCCGAACGTCCGCCGCCGTACGGGGGCGACGCGGAATGCGGGATCGATCGTGATGCGTGCTTCCAGCACTTGCGCTCCAGAGGGGACACGGACGTCACGCCCGCCAGCATCAAGCGGGGACATCCCGGGGTCAAGGCAACGGTTGATAACGATAACAACGACGGGCACCCCGGTAAACCTGAGGAAACGAGCCCTTGACGCTCCTGTTTGGCATCGTTAACAATCGAGCCTCAACGGCCGGGTTGGGCCGTGTGAACCAGAGGCCGGGTTCGCCATCCGTCAGTAATCAGGGAGATCGCCGTGGCCTATCCTCATGATCAATTGTTATCGCTAACGTCGCGCCGGGACGTGCTGCGAGGCCTCGGCGTCCTCACGGCCGGGAGCCTGCTCGCGGCCTGCGGGGTGCCGACGGGATCGGACAAGCCGGCGGCGCTCGGCTCGTCGACGGCCCCGTCCGCCGGTGCCGACGTACGCGGCCAGGTGACGCTCTGGATGCGCGACGACGACCTGCTGAAGGTCTTCCGCACGGTCGTCCCCGCGTTCAACGCCAGATATCCGAACGTGAAGGTCGACCTCAAGGGGGTCGACATCAACACCAAGCTCCCGCCGGCGCTGATCAGCGGTGCCGGGCTGCCCGACGGGTCCTTCTGGGAGGACGACCAGATCGGCCAGCACGGCGAGCACCTCTACGACCTGACCGCCCTTATGGCGAAGTACCGGGACGACACGATCCAGTTCAAGCTCGACGTCCTCACCCAGGACGGACGGCTCATCGGCGTCCCGTGGGACACCGACCCCGGTCTGCTCTACTACAACGACGCGGTCCTGTCCGGAGCCGGCGTCGACCCCGCCTCGCTGACCAGCTACGACGCCCTGCTCGACGCGGCACGCGCGATCAAGGCGAAGAACCCGAAGGCGCGCCCCATCCCGCTGGAGCAGGACGACACGCTCGGCATGATGTGGTACACGATGTTCCTGAACCAGCAGCAGGGACACGGACTGGTCGACCCCTCCGGCAACCTGACCCTGGACGGGGAGGCCTCCCGGCGCGCCCTCACCTGGATCAAGACCGTCGTCGACGAGGGGCTCGGCGCGCGGCAGAAGTTCGCGAGCACCGCCCAGATCACCATGCTGGACGAGCAGATCATCTCCCTCGTCCCCTGGGCGATCTGGTTCATCTTCATCCCGCAGTCGGGTCTGAAGAAGACCACCGGGCAGTGGCGGGTGGCCAACCTGCCCGCATGGACCCAGGGCGGCGCGCGGTCCGGGCTGATGGGCGGCAGCTCGTTCGTCATCCCCGCCAAGGCGAAGAACCCCGAGCTCGCCTGGCTGTTCTACGAGTTCGCCGTCTACGACCCCGAGGGCTACCGCAAGGTGTTCTCCAAGAACTCGGTCTACCCCACCGGTCTCAACACGGTCGTGCCGTCCGTCAAGTCGGCCCTCGACCCGGCCAAGCCGCTGGTCGAGAGGCTCCCCCAGCTCGGGGGAGTGGACAACTGGGCGATCAGCACCAAAGCCGCGCTCGACATCCCGGCCGGCTACACCGCCCCCACCTGGTACGGCCAGGCGGCCAAGTATCTGGGCGCGAACCTCCAGCGGCTCATGGACGGCAAGATGTCGGTCGACGAGGTGATCTCCAGATCGACGGCCGACATCAAGAAGAACCTCATCGACAGGAACTGACCGGCCGTGTCCCTCCTGGCGAACCGCGCGGCCCCACGACAGGTGGCCGCCCTGCCCAAGCGACCCGCCCGGCGCGGGCCGCGCACGGGCTGGAGGGGGCCGCTGCTGGTGGCCCCGTTCTTCGTGTTCTTCGCGGCCTTCGGCGCCTATCCGCTCTATTACGCCCTCCAGCTCAGCTTCATCGACTGGCATGGCGGGGCCACGTACAGGTGGGTGGGCCTGAGTAACTACACCTACCTGCTGACCAATCCGGACTTCTGGGGCGCACTGGGGAACAGCGCGATCATCTGGCTGCTCATCGTGCCGGCTCAGACGATCGGTGCGATCGTGGCCGCCGGGGCGCTGTCCAGGGCGAAGCTCCGTTTCAAACGGCTGCTGCGCACCGCCGTGATCATCCCGTACGTGACGCCGCTCGCGGCGATGGCCCAGGCCTTCGTGTTGATCTTCGACCGGGACTACGGCGTGGTCAACCACCTGCTGGGGCTGGCCGGCCTGCCGTCCGTGGAGTGGCTGACCTCGACCGGCTGGTCCAAGGTGACCATCGCGCTGCTGGTGCTGTGGAAGAGCAGCGGCTTCGCGCTGATCATCATGCTCGCCGCGATCCAGGGCATCCCCGGCGAGGTCTACGAGGCGGCCGCGCTCGACGGCGCGGGCCCCGTCCGCACCTTCTGGTCCGTCACCGTCCCGCTGATGCGGCACGCGATCGCGTTCTTCGTGGTCATCTCGACCCTGGGGATCTCACAGATGTTCCTGGAACCGTACGTGCTGACCGGGGGCGGCCCCTACAACAGCAGCACCACCACCGGGTTGTACCTCTTCCAGCACATCGGCGCCTCGGACCTCGGCACCGGAGCGGCCAACACCTTCCTGTTGGTGATCATGGTGCTCGGCCTCTCGCTGGCGGCCGTGCGTGTCTTCCGGGAGTCGAGATGACCGGCCTGCGGCGTGGCGCCGGCTACCTGCTCGTCGCGCTGGCGGTCGTCGTCTTCCTGTACCCGATCTGGTGGATGGTCGTCTCTTCGCTCAAACCGGGCGCGAGCATCCTGAACGACCCGCTCGGCGTCGGCCCCTTCACGCTGGACAACTTCCGGGCGATGTTCGGCTCGGTGCCGATCGGCCAGGCGCTGGGCAACACGGTCCTGGTCGTCGCGATCAAGGGCGCGATCACGATGATCCTGTGCCCCCTCGCCGGGTACGGATTCGCCAAGTACAGCTTCCGTTTCAAGGAACTGCTGTTCGGCGTCGTCCTGCTGACCCTCATGCTGCCGACGCTGACGCTGGTCATCCCGCTGCTGCTGGAGATGAAGCAGCTCGGCTGGATCAACACCTACCAGGCCCTGATCCTGCCCGGCGCGGTGGACGCCTTCAGCGTCTTCTACATGCGGCAGACGATCAGCCAGGTGCCCGACGAACTGCTGGACGCGGCCGCCATCGACGCCGCGGGCACGCTGCGGACGTTCTGGTCGGTCGTGGTCCCGGTGATCCGGCCGGGCCTGGCCGCGCTCGCCGTGCTGACCTTCTTCAACATCTACAACGACCTGGTCTGGCCCATCGTCGCGGTCAACGACCCGGCGCGGCAGACGGTGTCGGTGCTGCTGGCGGGCCTGGCCACCAATGTCACCGGCGGGTCCACCTCCAGCGGCTTCGACCTGTGGGGCCAGCTCATGGCGGCCTGCACCATCGCGACGATCCCCACCGTGATCATCTTCCTGCTCGTCCAGCGCCACTTCATCAAGGGGCTGCTGGCCGGGAGCGTCAAGTAACCGGGAGTCTCATTGCTCACCGCTGACATCACGCTCAGCACCCAGTTCCACCGTGGTCCGGTCGACCGGCGGCTGTTCGGGTCGTTCGTCGAACACATGGGCCGGTGCGTCTACACCGGGATCTACGAGCCCGGCCATCCCGGTGCCGATCCCCACGGATTCCGGACGGACGTGGCCGACCTGGTCCGCGAGCTGGGGACCACGCTGGTCCGCTACCCCGGTGGGAACTTCGTGTCGGGCTACCGCTGGGAGGACGGGGTCGGGCCGGTCGCGGACCGTCCCCGGACCATCGACCTGGCCTGGCGTGGCATCGAGCCCAACGAGGTGGGCACCGACGAGTTCCTCGGCTGGGCGCGGCGCGGCGGCCTGATCCCGATGATGGCGGTGAACCTCGGCACCCGGGGCGTCCAGGACGCCGCGAACCTGGTCGAGTACTGCAACGTCGAGGGCGGCACCCGCTGGTCCGACCTGCGCAGATCGTACGGCACGCCGCAGCCGCACCGGGTCCCGCTGTGGTGCCTGGGCAACGAGATGGACGGTCCCTGGCAGACGGGGCACACCAGCGCCACCGAGTACGGCCGGTTGGCCCGCGAGGCCGGCAAGGCCATGAAGATGATCGACCCGGAGATCGAGGTGGTCGTCTGCGGCAGCAGCCACCGCCACATGCCGACGTTCGGCTACTGGGAGGCCGACGTCCTGGAGCAGACCTACGACGTCGCCGACTACGTCTCCCTGCACGCGTACTACCTCAACGACGGGGAGCGTGCGGGGTATCTCGGGTCCGGCGCCGCCCTCGACGGCTTCATCCAGGACGTCGTGGCGACCGCCGACGCGGTCGGCGCACGGCTCGGCCGGCGCAAGAAGATCAACCTGTCCTGCGACGAATGGAACGTGTGGACCCGCGACCCTGTGGTCGACATCTCGGCCCGGGAACTGGACGTGGCCGTCCCGATCACCGAGCACGTCTACACCCCGCTGGACGCGGTCGTGGTCGGGGACCTGCTGGTGGCACTGCTGAACAACGCCGACCGGGTCAAGATCGGGTGCCTGTCCCTGCTGGTCAACGTCAGCGCGCCGATCCTCACCGAGGCGGGCGGTGCCGCCCGGCGGCAGACCATCTTCTACCCCACGGCGCTGGCGGCCCGGCTCGCCCACGGCCTGAGCCTGCGTACGGTCGTCTCCTGCCCTGAGGTCGCGACCGTACGGCACGGGGACGTCCCGGCCGTGGCCGTCGCCGCCACGTACGACGAGGAGACCGAGGAACTGGCGGTCTTCGTCACCAACCGGGCGGACGAGCCCGCCGAGGTGCGCCTCTCCCAGGCCGGTCCGGGACGGCTGGCCGTGCTCGACGGCTGGACGCTCACGGCCGCCGGCTCGGGTGAACCCGGGACCTTCACCGCGCACGCCGCCGGCGACGCCGGCGCCACCATCCTGCGGCTCGCCCCCGAGTCGTGGACCGCCCTTCGAATGGAACGGAAGGACACCGTGTGAAAGCGATCCTCACCACGCTCGTGCTGCTGGCCGCGTTACTGGTGCCGGTCCCCACGGCGCAGGCCGTGACGACCGGCAACGGCTCCCTCGTCTACTCGCCTCCCGCGGGAAGCGCCTTCGACGCCGCGGGCACCACGTACGCGAAGATCATCGCGCTGAAGAACAACGGGACGCACAACGGCGAGCTGCTCGTCACCTACGACCAGCTCGTCTACGTGAGCGGCCACCAGGTCTATCCCATCTACCGCAGCACGGACGGCGGCTCGACCTGGTCGCACGTCTCGGACGTCGTCCCCAGTTCGACGTTCCCCTCGCTCACGCTGACCTCGCAGCCGTTCCTGTACGAGCTGCCGCAGGCCGTGGGCGGCCTCGCGGCGGGCACCGTCCTGCTGGCCGGCAACCTCATGCCGGCCGACAGGTCCAGCAGCAGGATCGTGCTCTACAAGAGCACCGACCGCGGCTCCACCTGGACGTACCTGAGCACGGTCGACACCGGCGGTCCCGCCGTCTACGACCCGAGCCCGACGTCGACGACCACCACGGTGTGGGAGCCGTCCCTCATCATCGACGCGTCGGGCAACCTCGTCTGCTACTTCTCGGACGAGCGGCAGAAGGCGTCCGGGATCCTGCAGGCGGTCGTCTACCGCAAGTCCACCGACGGCGGGCTGACCTGGGGCCCGGTCGTGAACGTGGCCGCCGTCGGCAACAAGAGCGACAGGCCCGGCATGATCACTGTGGCCAAGCTGCCCAACGGCAAGTACATCGCCACGTACGAGGTGGTCAACCGGCCGAGCCAGACGCTGAACACGGCCCCCGTCTACTACAAGCTGTCCGACGACGGCGTCACCTGGCCCAGCGGGCTGGGCACGCAGATCAAGCTCGCCGACGGCCGGGGCATCGGCTCCTCGCCGTACGTGCGCTGGGTGCCGGCCGGCGGCCCGAACGGCATGATCGTCGTGGCGTCGAAGTGGGGCCTGGACAGCTCAGGCAATATCAACGGCGGCCAGGACTTCTTCGTCAACTACAACCTGGGGCTCGGCAACTGGGAACGGCTCCCGTTCGCGGTGACCTACGACGCCTCCGACACCCAGGGCGGATTCTTCTCCGGCTTCGCCCAGGGCATCGACGTCAGCCCCGACGGCACGACGCTCTACCAGGCGACCAACGTGGAGAACGCCTCCACGACGTACAACGACATCCGGGTCGGCACGATCCCGCTGAACGCCGACCACTACGAGGCCGAGCGGGCCACGGTGAACAACGTCTCGACCGTCACCCACGCCGACGCCTCGAACGGCGCCAAGATCGGCAACATCAACTACTCGACCAGCTACGTGCAGTTCGACGTGAAGGCTCCGGCAACCGGGACGTACACGGTCAACGTCCGCTACGACAACGGGACCGGCGCGACGAGCAGCCACCTCGTGAGCGTCAACGGAGGCACCGCCTTCACCCTGTCGTACCCGCCGACGTACGACTGGGGCCGGTTCCGCTGGGCGCAGTTCACCACCGCCCTGAACGCCGGCACGAACACCATCCGGTTCTCCTACAACGGCACCTACGCCGAGCTGGACTTCATCGACGTCCACCGGTCCGGAGTCGCGGCCCCGGGCGAGTTCAAGATCGTCAACCGCGGCAGCGGCAAATACCTCGAGATCGCGTCCGCCCTGACCACGGACGGGGCCGGGGCAGGGCAGTGGGGCGACACCGACCACATGACCCAGATCTGGAAGGTCTCGTCGACCGGCACCGCCGGCTACTACACCTTCACCAACAAGAACAGCGGCAAACTGCTGGAGATCCCGTCCGGCTCGACCGCCGACGGCACCCAGGCCGACCAGCGGTCCTCCAACGGCGCCACCTACCAGCACTGGTCGCTGACCCCGACCGACAGCGGCTACTACAAGGTCCCCAATCGCAACAGCGGGAAGCTGCTGGAGATCTACCAGAACTCCACGGCGGACGGCGCCATCGCCGACCAGTGGGGCGACACCGGCTGCGCCTGCCAGCAGTGGACCCTCGTGAAGGAAGGCATCCAGTAAGGCCCGTCAGCGTGCGGCGGTGCTGCGGCGTCGCACCAGCGTAGGGACGACGTACGGGGGAGCGGTGGCGTCCTGCTCGGTCTCGTCGACGAGACCGAGCAGGGTCGTCACGGCCAGGCGCCCGACCTCCTCGTGATCGGGCCGTATGGTGGTCAGCGGGGGAATCAGGTAACCCGCCTCCGGGATGTCGTCGAAGCCCACGACGCTCACATCCTCCGGAACCCGGATGCCCCGCTCGTGGAACGCGCGCAGCAGGCCGAGGGCCATGTGGTCGTTCGCGGCGAAGACGGCCGTGATGCCCGGCCGCTCGGCGAGTTCGAGGCCGGCCCGATAGCCCGACTCCGCGCTCCAGTCGCCCACGACGACCGGAGGCGTCGTGCGGCCGGCCTCCTCGAGCGTGGCACGCCATCCGTCGACCCGGGCCTGGGCGTCCAGCCTGTCGCGCGGGCCGGAGACGTGCCATACCGTCTCGTGGCCGAGCTCCAGCAGGTGCTGGACGGCGATCCGAGCCCCCGTTCCCTGGTCGATTCGCACGGTCGGGATCGCGTCGTCCGGGGCCGCTTCGACGGCGACGGCGGGGAGCCCCGCGGGGAGGCTGAGCAGCGCGGTCGTCGTGGCCGCCTGGGACGGGAAGACGACGACCACCCCGGCGACCGCCTGGCTCGCCAGCGAGGCGGCTGTGTCGACGATGCTGGACCGGTCGCCGCTCTCCGGAGTGAGGATCGTCACCCCATACCCGCGGGCCCGGGCGGCGCGCCCGATACCGAGCAGGGTCGTGGCCGGTCCGAACAGCACCGAGTCGAAGCTGATCACACCCAGCATGTGTGATTTCTGCCGAACCAGACCGCGGGCCATGAGGTTGGGGCGATAATCGAGCCTCCGCATCGCGTCCAGGACCCGATCGCGGGTGTCCGGCCGGACATTCGGATGCTCGTTGAGCACCCGGGAGACGGTCTGGTTGGAGACCCCGGCCAGTCGTGCGACGTCCCCGATCACCGCTGGACGTCCCGAGCGACGGCTACCTGCCACAAGACACCCTTTCCCCACCGACCCTGCCGATGTGAACGATACCAATGCGAGGGATGTCCATCTTAAGGGCTGACGGCCCTCGACCATGTTAACGATCACAACAGCCGCCCTGGTCCGGCCCATGGCCCGGCTCATGGCGGTAGCGCCGGGGTCCCCCGACGAATGGGACGAAATAACCGCGCACGTCAGAGCCCGGTAACACCGAGAGCGGCCCCCTTGATATCCCCCTGGAGCCAACTTCGAGGAGTGCCGTGTCCGAGACCCTGCGTGACCTGGTGGCCGCCCGCCTGGCGGCCTCCATGCTCGATCCCGCCGCACGGCGGATCCTGCTCGAGGCGCTGGGCGAGGACGCCGCAGACCGGGGGCGCCCGATCCGGCGGGCATATCTGCAGTCGGTGACGGTCAGCGGCTTCCGCGGCATCGGCCGTACCGCACGGCTCCCGCTCGCGCCCCGGCCAGGGCTGACCCTGGTGGTGGGCCGGAACGGCAGCGGCAAGTCCAGCTTCGCCGAAGCCGTGGAGATCGCGCTCACCGGAGACAACGCCCGCTGGAGCTCGAAGTCGGACATCTGGCGGCGGAGCTGGCGCAACCTGCACGAGTCCGCGACCCCGCAGGTGGCGGTGGAGCTGCTCATGGAAGGCGACACCGAGCCGAGCACCGTGGTACGCGAGTGGACCGGCGACGACGTGGGCGAGTCCCGCGCCGAGGTGGAGCGCCTGGGCGGCGATCCGGTGCCGCTGGCGGAGCTGGGGTGGGGGCCGGACCTGGCGCTGTACCGGCCGTTCCTGTCCTACTCCGAGCTCGGTCAGATGATCAGCGGCAGGCCGAGCGAGATGTACGACGCGGTCGCGACGATCCTCGGCCTGGAACTGCTGGCCACCGCCGACAAGAACCTGCGCGACCGGGCCGGAGACCTGGAAAAGGTGATCAAGCAGGCCGAGGCCGAACTACCCGACCTGACGGACACCGATGACCCACGGGCTCAGGCGGCGCACGCCATACTGCAGAGCAGGAAGCCGGACCTCGACCGGCTGGCTGAGCTGGTCGCGGGTGACCACACCGCAGACGACGCCGAGCTGGTCCGGCTGCGGCGGCAGGCGGAACTGTCCGGGCCGGACGTGGCCGCTGTCGAGGAGCGAGTGGTGCGGCTGCGCACGGCTCTCGCCGCCGCCGAGCAGGTACGCGGGACGTCGGCAGAGGACGCGCGGCACCGGGCCGAGCTGCTGGAGCGGGCGCTGGCGCGCTTTTGCGGCCAGGCATGCCCGGTCTGCGGGGGCGCGCAGCTGGATGAGGTGTGGGCCGGTCAGGCTCGGGACGAGGTCGCCAGGCTCCGCGGGGAGGCCGTCGCCGCCGATGACGCGCGCCGGGAGTTGCGGGCTGCGGCCCAAGCCGTACAGGAGCTGGTTGAGAACCCGCCCGCAGAGATGCCCCCCGAGGTGGGGGCGGCGTGGACGGCCTGCCGCACGCTCGCCGATCCGGTCGCACTGGCGCAGCAGGCGCCCCGGGCGGCCATGGCACTGGCGACAGCCTGCCGGGATGCGCGAGAGTGGGCGGTCAAGCGCCTGGCCGATCTGGACGGCCGGTGGAAGGCGACCGCGACGGCGCTCGCGGCATGGCTGGTGACGGCCCGGCGGGCGGAGGCTGCCAGACCCGAGCTGAAGCAGGTGAAGGCGGTGCGGAAGTGGCTTCGTGACGTTCACGACGAGCTGCGGGCCGAGCGGATGGCGCCTCTGGGAGAGGCCTCCCAGATGATCTGGGAGATGCTGCGACAGCAGAGCAACGTCACGCTTGGCCCGATTCAGCTTGCCGGTTCGGCCACCCAGCGTCGGGTGGTGATGGACGTGTCGGTCGACGAGATCGAGGCGCCCGCACTGGGGGTGATGAGCCAGGGGGAGCTGCACGCGTTGGCGTTGGCGTTGTTCCTGCCGCGGGCGGCGTCGCGGCAGAGTCCGTTCAGCTTCCTGGTGATCGACGATCCGGTGCAATCCATGGATCCGGCGAAGGTCGACGGGCTGGCCCGAGTGCTGGCGATGATCGCCGAGACGCGGCAGGTCGTCGTGTTCACTCATGACACGCGGCTGCCGCAGGCGCTGAAGTATCTACGACTGCCGGCGACCATCATCGAGGTCGTCCGCAAGGAACGGTCCGTGGTGGAGCTGAAGGAGTCCGCCGATCCGGTGGCGCGGGCCCTGCGGGACGCGCGGGCGTTGGCCAAGTCGGGCAAGGTGCCCGCCGATGTGGTGCGACAGGTGCTGCCTGGGCTGTGCCGTACCGCGCTGGAGGCGGCGTTCCTGGAGGTGGCGTGGCATCGGCTGCTGACCGCCGGACAGGATCACGGGTTGGTGGAGCGGCAGATCGGCGACGCGCACAAGCTGACCGAGCTGGCCGCCCTCGCGTTGTACGGGGACGCCTCGAAGTGGAGTCAGGTGCTGGGGGAGCTGAACCTGCGCTACGGCCACTGGGCGGGGGATCTGGTGGTGTTGTGCAACAAGGCCGCACACCAGGCGGTCGCGTTCGGCGATGTCGATGAGCTGGTAGGCCGGACGGCGCGGCTGGCCACGCTGGTGAGGTCGTCATGAGCGCGCTGGCGCTGCTGAGCTCGGCCGACCAGCTGCTGAGGACGTCGGTGGGAGTGTGGCCGCGGCCTGCGGCTCTGCTGTTGCGGTTGTCCCTGGAGCAGGGCTTGCGGGAGTACTTCCAGCGCGTACGGCCCGAGCTCAACACATGCACCATGCTCGAACGGATGCTCTGCCTCGAGGCGTATGCCGGACCCGGGTTGGCCCGGCAGTGCGCAACCCTGTGGTCGGGGCTGAGCCAGGCGTGTCACTACCACGCCTATGAGCTGTCACCGACGCCCGGTGAGCTGCGGCGCTGGCGGGAGGAGGTCGCCGCGGTGCTCAGTCTCCTGGGTTCTTCCTGAACCACGCCTCGGACTCGCGGCCCTTCGTGAGCTGGAGGTTGGAGTCGTCGGTCGGCCCGCTGTCGGTCGCGCGGCCTTCAAGCCGGGCCTATCCGGAGTCGTACGCGGCCATCGGCCCAGTCGCCGGGAAGCGGCTACGGCCTGCGGCGCCTCGGTCAGCGTCGAAGCAAAAGACGGGCCATATTCATCGGCAGTCAACTCATGTGACGAGCTCGGGAGCGCGCCGAATGGGATGCGATCCTCATGGCGGGTCGCCGACGCCGGACAGGTCGCCGCCGAAGGGCGCGGCTTGCGACCCGATCCCGTCGGGCGGCGGGACGCTGTTCACGATGACCGAGTCGGGAGGCTGCTCAAGTCGACGGAGTCCGGCTTCCGGGGGATCGGCCGGGAGGCCGCCGTCCTCGACCGGGTCGGCCTGGTCCGGGGGACGCCGGCGGGCCGGGAGGCGCTCTGTCACCCAGAGGGAGCCGTGGCCGACAGAGCGCCCATCGGTGGCCAAATGTGCCCGGACGGCCCTAAACCGTAGATCTTGCCGAGTTCCTATAGATACCTTTTTGAAACCTTTGCCCCGTGACATACACACTCGTCATCATTAGAGTCACTTTGCTTATGATCTTCGGCGATGCGGCTTTCCCCCTCCGCGTCGCTGCCCCCCAGGGAGGGTGTGTGAGAACGAAACCCCTCGTAGCGGGTGCCGTCGCCTTGCTGGCCGCGGCGGCACTGCAGATCTCCGGAGTCGGCCCGGCGTTCGCCGATGGGCCGTCCGATCCCAGTCCGTCCGACAACTCCGCCCACGGCGGACCGGTCCTGGAGGACGTCCACAACGCCCCGACGACCGCCGTCGCGAGCAACGTCACGTTCCTTGACAACGTCAAAGGCGTGAGTGGCTACTCAGGGCTGAACTTCATCAGCTACGACAAGTACGGCTACGACTTCATGTTCGCCAACGGCACCGGCGGCCTCGCCGTCTGGTCGCTGAAGGACCCCGAGCACCCGGCGCTGGTCTCCACCGTCACGGCTGCCCAGCTGCGCCAGCCAGGGGACACCCAGGACAGGTTCTGGGAAGGCGAGAACATGACCGTCGACCCGAAGCGCAAGCTGGTCTTCCTCAGCAGGGACCCGCGGGGCTTCGGCGGCACCGTCTCGACCGGCCAGTCGGGTGTCTACATCGTCGACGTGAAGAACCCGTGGAAGCCGGAAGTCGTCGTCTTCCAGCCGATCGCGGCCGGCCACACGGCCACCTGCATCAACGACTGCTCGTACCTGTGGTCGGTCGGACCGGCCAACACCGGCACGCCGGGCCAGGACCCGTCCTGGAAGGGCGTGCCGGTCCGGGTGACCGACATCCGTGACGTCAAGCACCCGAAGACCCTGGACCTGGCGCTCGACCTCGGCCGGTTCGACGGCGTCACGGACTACGTGCACAGTGTCGACGTCGACAAGAACGGTGTCGCCTGGGTCTCCGGCGAGGGCGGCGTCCGCGGTTACTGGACCAGGGGCAACCACTACGACCCGGTGCAGAAGGTCAAGCGAGTGGCGACGGCGTACGACCCGATCCCGTACGCGGGTGGCACGGCCCGCCCGACCGACCCGCAGGGCACCGCCTTCTTCGACTATTTCGACCACAACGCCTACCACAACACCGAGAAGCTCGGCTCCTTCGACAAGGGCGAGCTGGTCTACGTGACCAACGAGAACATCACCACCTGCTCGAAGGCCGGCGAGTTCAAAATCGTCTCGCTGAAGGGCAGCTACGACGGCGAGGGCTGGAAGTCCACGCCGGAGGACCCGCTCCGGCTCAACCTGGTCAGCCACTGGTCGCCGTGGGGCAAGGAGGGGTCGGCCACCAGCGGTAGCTGCTCCGCCCACTGGTTCACCGTGAACGGCAACATCGTGGCCATAGCGTGGTACGGGCAGGGCACCCGGTTCCTCGACGTGTCCGACCCGGCCAAGCCGACCCAGGTCGGCTACTTCCGGGTGCCGTCGGGCACGGGCGTGACCGCCGGCTCGGCGTCGGCGGCGTACTGGCACAACGGCCTGGTCTACGTCGCGGACTACAACCGGGGCGTCGACGTGCTGCGGTTCGACGGCAAGCTGGCCGGCGAGCCGGACGAGAAGATCTGCTGGAACTCGTGCGACAAGTAACCGTCTGAGCCGGAGCCGGCCCGAGCGCGAAACCCCGCTCGGGCCGGCTTCGCCGCTGATGGAGTGGAAGGTTGACGGTGCTACGCCGACATGGCACGCGGGGGACGGGAGCCGCCGCGCCCATTGCCGGGCCCATCGCCGGGCCCCGCCCGGCCCGGCTGGTCGCGCGGCTCGTGGCGGTCGTGCTCCTGGCCGCCGGCGGACTGGTCGCGGGCCTTTTCCCCGGCACGGCCGCCCGACCGGCGTACGCGCACGCCTACCTGCTGGAGAGCTCGCCCGTCGACGGCCAGGTGCTGGCCTCGCCCCCGGCTGAGGTCCGGCTCCGCTTCGACGAAGCGGTGAGCCTGGGCCGGCGGTCCATCCAGCTGCTCGACCCCACCGGCAAGGAGCTGGCGATCGACGCCGCGGGGTACGCGGACGGCAAGATCGACACTGCGCGGGCCACCCTGCCCCGGGACCTGGCCGAGGGAACCTACGTGGTGTCCTGGCGGGTCACGTCCGTGGACTCGCACGTGGTGTCGGGCGCGTTCAGCTTCAGTGTCGGCCACCCCAGTGCGACCGCCGCCCCCGTGGAGCGGGACACCGATCGCGTGGTCCCCGTCGTCGCCTCGGTCGGCCGCGCCGTGGCGTACCTCGGAGCGGCCCTCGCCCTCGGCGGCGGGCTGTTCGTGGCCGCGCTCTGGCCCGCCGGCCGCGACGACCGGCGCGGCCGGCGCGTCGTGTGGTCGGGTCTCGCCGCGCTGGCCGCCGGCACCGCGGTGGTGCTGCTCGTCCAGGGGCCGTACGCCGACGGCAGGCCGCTGACCGCGGTGTTCGACCCCAGCCTGCTGGGCGCGACGCTGTCCACCCGGCTGGGCCACGCGCTGCTGGCCCGGCTGGTGCTCGTGGTCGTCCTCGGCGTGGTCTTCCTGATCGCGGTGGGCCGGCCCCCGCTCGGCGCCGGCCCAGAGACGACGCAGACGACCGACCCGGAGACCACCGACTCGGAAACGACGGACCCGGAGACGACCGGTCCCGCATCGGCTGGTCCCGAGTCGGCTGGTCCGGACTCGGCTGGTCCGGGGTCCGCCGGTTCCGAGTCCGCCGGTTTTGAACCAGCCGACCTTGAGCCGGCCGCTGCCGCCCGCAGGATCGCGCTGCCCGCGGTCGCCGCCGCCGGCGCCGTCGCCCTGACACTGACCTGGACGCTCGCGGACCACGCACAGAGCGGCGCGCAGATCTGGCTGGCCGTCCCGGCGACCAGCCTGCACCTGCTCGCCATGGCGCTGTGGCTGGGCGGCCTGGTCGCGCTCGCGGTCTGCGTGCTCGCCCCGGCCGGCAAGCGGGGCCCCGCGCTCCTTTCTCTGGAGCCCGCGCTCCCCAGGTTCTCCCGGCTCGCGCTGCTCTGCTTCGCGGTGATCGCTGTCACCGGCCTGTACCTGTCCTGGCGGCAGGTGGGGACGTGGGGCGCACTCGGCGGGACCGACTTCGGGCGGCTGCTGCTCGGCAAGCTCGCCGCCGTGCTCGGCGTGCTGGCGCTCGCCTCCGGAGCGCGGCGTTTCGTACAGCGACGCGACCGTCTTCCCCGGGGCCCCGGCGCCGCGGTGCGCCGGCTGCGCCGCTCGGTCGCCGGTGAGGTCGTGCTCGGGGTCGTCGTCGTCTCCATCACCGCCGTCCTGGTCGACACGGCCCCGGCCCGCACCAGCTACGCGCCGCCGGTGGACACCACGGTCCCGTTCCCCGCCGCTGCCGCGAACGCGTCCGGCCCGTACGGCGGGCTGCGCGGCGGCTCGATCCAGCTGAAGATCGAACCGGCGAGACCGGGCAGCAACACGGCCGACATCTACCTGACCGGACGGGACGGCACGCTGATCCCGGTGCCCGAGATCTCCGGTGCGCTCGAATCGCGGGACCGCGCCGTACCGGCGCTGCCCGTCAAGGTGACGGCGGCCGAACCCGGCCACTACGTGGCGGGCTCGATGTCCATCCCCTACCCGGGGGAGTGGGTGCTGCGGCTGGACATCCGCGTTTCCGACTTCGACGAGACACGCGCGCGTGTCCCGTTCACCGCACATTGAAAGGCTGGTGACACGCATGCGAGGCGCTGACCGCAAGGCTCGCGGGCCGCGGGTGGCCCTGGCCGCCGCCGGCGCGATCGCCGTCGGTGTCCTGGCGGGGTGCTCCGGCGGGACGCCGCAACCGGCGACCAAGCCGCCCTACACCGTCGAGACCATCCGCTCCGGCTTCGTCAGCGCCGGCGACCTGGGCAAGGGCGCGGTCGCGTTCGAGGACAAAGACCACGCCTCGCATACCATCTACACGCCTCCGAACAGCATCCCCACCTGCCCGTACGTCCAGCGTTCCGACGACGTCCAGGTTCCGGTGGAAGCGGCGGTCGAGCCGGTGGGCGGGAACCCGACCGGCCGGTTCATCGTCGCCCCGCCGAAGGTGGGGCCGGAGACCCTCCCGGTCGTCACCCAGGGCGCGGTGGTCTTCGAGAGCACCACGCTCGCCGGCAACGCGATGGACGCCGTGACGGCCGAGTCGGCCAAGTGCCCGGCGACGTTCACCATTCTCGGTGGGCCGCCGTCCATCGTGGGCGATTACAAGACCAGCAGCCGCCCCTTGGAACTGGACGGGTGGCAGGGATTCGCCCAGCACCTCGTGCACACCCCGCCGGCGGGCCTGGGCTCGGACACCTATGACGATCTGGTCACCGTCGTGGTGCACAAGGCGAACGCGGTCCTCTACGTCGGCTACACCCAGATCAAGAAGGTGGGTGCACGATCCGACACCGAGGAGAAGGTCAAGGACCTGATGACGACGACGCTGGCCCGCCTCGGCTAGGTCGTCCCGGCGAGATCACCGATGGCAGGTCCGAGAACGGTGGGAGTCCCGCCGATAGGAGGAACGTTGAGCGGCAGAGCACTTCCGATGGGCGTGGCACCCGCCACGATGGGCGCCGGCCCCGCGTACCCGGTCACCAGGAGCACGGCACCCGTTCCGGCAGGCTCCGGCCCGGCCGGGGCCGCGGACGGCGCGGCGCGGCGTACGCCCCGGGGGGTGCGCACGCTGCGCCGCGCGGCACGCGGGCTGGTCATCGCGGCGGTGGCGGTCTGCCTGGTCGCCGTCCTGCCGGCCGCGGCGTTCGCGCATGTGAAGGTGACCGCGGACGCGGCCGTCCAGGGCGGCTACGCCGCGCTCACGTTCCGGGTCCCCAACGAGCGCGACGACGCGAGCACCACCAAGATCGAGGTTCAGCTCCCGGCCGACTTCCCGCTGGCCTCGGTCTCGGTGAAGCCGCACCCCGGCTGGGCGTACAAGATCGAGAAGACCACGCTGGCCACGCCTATCGAGTCGCACGGCGCGAAGATCGGCGAGGTCACCTCGAAGATCACCTGGACCGCGTCGGGCGAGGAGTCGGCGATCAAGCCGGGTGAGTACGACGAGTTCTCGGTGAGCGCCGGGCCGCTGCCCGAAACCGACCAGCTGACGTTCAAGACGCTCCAGTACTACGGCAGCGGCGAAGTGGTGCGCTGGATCCAGGAGCAGACCCCCGGCGACGAGGAGCCGGAGCGGCCCGCGCCGGTGCTCAAGCTCACGGCCAAAGGGGGCGCCGCGTCGGCCCCGGTTGCTGAACCGGCGGCCACCGCGGCCGAGACCGGGCCGGACGCGGGGGTCTCATGGGCGATCGGGCTGTCCGCGGCCTCGCTGGTGATCTGCCTGGGATGCGCGGCGGCACTGGCCCTGCGGTGGCGCCGGACGGGATAGGCGGACGGGATGGGCGGACGGCCGGCCGACCGTCCCCGTCCCGCCGATCCCGCGCCGCAGAAAAGCGGGTCGCCGCGACCGGGCTCTGGTCACGGGTGGTTCCCGCGGAATCGGAGCGGCCGTCGTACGCCAACTCCTGGACGCGGGCGCCGAGGTGCTCACGACCGCCAGGTCGGCGACGAGCACGGTGCCGGAGGGGGCCACCTTCGTGGAGGCCGACGTACGGACACGGACTGGAGCGGAGGCGCTCGCCGCGGCCGCGCAGAAGGCGCTCGGCGGCGTGGACATCGTGATCCACAACGCGGGTGGGGCGCGACCGCACATGGGGAGCTCGGCCATCCCCCATGAGGAGTGGCAGGACGCGCTGGACCTGAACTTCCTGGCGTCGGTGCGGCTGGACTCGCTGCTGACACCGGCGATGCGGGAACGCCGTTCGGGGGTGATCGTGCACGTCTCCTTGGCCGCGGTCGCCACCCCGGTAGCGCCGTTCCTGCACTACACGGCGGCGACCGCGGAGGCCGGGACGAGCGTCACCCCCAGCCCGTGGGCGGCCCAGCGCACGGCCGTCGACGTCTGGGACTTGCTCGCAGGCTGCCATCAGGGCGAGGTCCAGCACGCCCCGGCGCCCCAGCCGCTCCAGCTCGGCGGAGCTCGGCTCCTCGAAGACGGTGACCTCCAGCCGCGGGAAGCGGCGGCGCAGCGCGCCCGGCAGCTGCCGCGTGCCGAAGCCCATCTGCACCGCGACCACCAGCTCGCCCACCAGCTCGTCGGCATGGGCCCGCGCCGTCGCCCTCGCCCGCCGCGACGCCCGCACCGCGACCTCCGCCTCCCGCAGGAACGCTCGGCCGGCCACGGTGGGCACCAGTCCGGCCGGCGTGCGGGCGAACAGTTTCACGCCGAGTTCCCGCTCCAGGCTGCGGATCTGCTGGGACACCGACGGTTGGGCGACGTGCAGCCGCTCCGCCGCCGCCGTCACCGAGCCGTCCTCGGCAACGGCCAGGGCGTACTCGAACTGACGAAGGCTCATCGGCTCCATTCCATCCCTGCGGTGGACGTCCACGCCGTGCCGGCACGACGAAGCGGCGGCCTTTCCCGCTCGATCGGGAAGGCCGCCGCTCGGGCGTGGGACCGATCAGGTGCGGGTGAGGAGGAGGTTTCCCGCGCCGCTCTTCCTGATCACGATGATCGCGTAGACACCGGACACCTTGGGATCCTGGATCGAGACGCGTTCGGCCTTGCCCGGCCCTCCGCTGGCGGAACGGCTGGCCTTGGCGCGAGGCAAGCCCCACACGCTGGGATTCGGCGTCATCACGAAAAGGTCGATGTCCTGCCCGTCGCGGGGCGTGGCGATGAACGTCGCGGGCTCGCCCGGCTCGATCCGGGTCGTACGAATCTCGACCAGCCGGTCGGCGCCCATCGTGATCTCCTGCGGGGTTCCCTTCTGGAGGTCGCCGTCGGGCGCCTCGGCCACCTCCAGCGCGTACTCCTGATAGTCGACGTCCGAGGGGACGCTGGCGACGTAGGCGTCGTCGTCGGAGGCGGGCTGCACGGCGATGAAGTCCGGGTTGGAGGCGACCCCGTCCGAGCTCGCGAGCGGCACCTTACCGTGATCGACGGGGTACGCGTCGAGATCGACGTTCGCGCCGTTCGCCGGCGAGGCGACCGCCGCCACTACGGACCACTTGCCGGTCGTGGTGGGGAAGACCGGAAAAAGCGGGACGTTGGCGGGCCAGTGCGCGATCTTCCGGTCGAAGAGGTCCTCGTAGCGCGTGTGGCGGATGGCGTTCTGGAACAGCACCTGCTCCGCGAGAACCTTGTCCTGTGCGCTCAGCCCGGCCAGGAACTGGTCGATGTCGTTTGCCGGCGCCTTCCTGAAGGCGGCCACGACCGCGGCCGGGCCCAGGCCGCCGACGTCCCAGTACTTCTCGTCGCGCGGGCCGGAGTCGGCCAGGTCGAGGAGGGCGCCGGCCACGCGACCCTCGACCTCGGCCCCGTTGGACCAGCCCTCGCTGAACCAGGTCGGGCTCTCGATGTCGACCGGGGTGTCGGTCGGGCCCCACCGGTAGTGCGTGTCGTCGTAGGTCTGGACGGCGACCCAGTCGGCCCATCCCTCGGACCAGGCACAGGCCGGGCTCTCCGAGGTCTTGATGTAGTGGTCTTCACAGGAGGCGTCGTAGGGCGGCAGGCGGTCGTGGGTGTAGTCCATGATGAAGTGCCCCAGCTCGTGGGCGACTGTCATCTTCTGCAGGTGGGCCGATGCGCTCAGGTGGATCTGGAACCGGCTGGTGCATTTGCCGGCGATGACGGCCGGGCAGTAGTACGAGCGAGCGAGCACCTGGTCGGGGGCCCATTTCACGACCACCTGCCGGCAGGCGGCCTCGCCTGGTTTCCAGCAGTCGTCACCCGGCTGGTTCAGCCACCGGGTGTAGGCCTTCCACGTGTCGTAGGCCGCGGTGAGGATCCGTAACGCGCCCTCCATCTCGTCGCCGGGCTTGGCCGCGTAGTCGAGGGTCGTCTTGTCGGTGCCCCTGGGCACGTCGTTCACCACGGTGCTGTAGTCGAAGTAGAACAGGTTGTCGCCGGCGCCCGGCTCCACCACCTTCCAGAGCGGGCTGACCGTGTGCACCTGGAGATAGACGTCCTGCTCGCCGCCGTCTTCATCGGTCCCGGGGAAGCACACCTTGTAGTCCCCCGCGTCGTCGGTCAGGGCCTGCCCGAGCAGGTTGCTTCGTTCCGGGTCCTTGTCCCACGCCTCCACGGTGACTTTGGGCACGCCCCTGACAGCGCCGTCGTCCGCCTTCACGTGGGTGACGCGTCCGTGCACGCAGGTGTCACCGGCGAGGGCGGTCATGGACGCCTGCGGCGGCGCGGGTCGCGGCCGGCCGTCGCGCGGCCTGCCGAAGACCGACGACTTCTCCCCGATGGTGAGATAGGCGAGCCCTTCACTGCCCGGGCCGGGCCGCCCGTCGCGCGCCTGGACGCGGATCGAGGCGGGCCCGGGGGCGACCGCGGTGACCACGCCCTCGTATTGGACCGGCCTGCCGCGCAATACCCTCTCCGTACGGCTCGCGCGGTCCACGGGGCTGCGGCCGATCGTCGCCGCGGCGCGGGCGAGCCCGGCGGGCGGGCGCACCCAGCGCAGGTTCTCCGGCAACTCGATGATCGTCGTCGCGTCCGGCACGTCCTCCCTCGCGGTGACCTCCACCGTGAGCGTCGCCGTCTGTCCCACGGCCGGGGCGCGGTCGAGTCCCACGTCGACGGTGAAGCAGTTCCCCGGATCACACGAGGGCGGCTTCGCGGGGGCCGCGTGGGCCGGGGCCGCGGCGAGACCCGCCGCGGCCAGTCCGGTGGCGGCCAGGGCGGCCGCCATCAGTCGGCGTAGCATTCATTTCTCCTGATCAGCCCGCGCAGGCGACGGGCGAGTCGAAGTGTCCGGGTGAGGTGGGGTAGGGCGAGCCGTTGTCGTCTGCGGGGATCGCCAGCTCCCGCTCGGCGGAGGGGTCGCCCTGGGCGCGGCCCGCGCCGGCGCCCCAGGCCACCTTGGCGAGGAAGTCGCGCATCGCGGGCGAGTGCTGGCGGACGATGTTGTGCCCGCCGTTGGCCGGACCACAGTGGGTGTACAGGTTGAACGACCCGTTCCAGTCGATCATCTTGTCGCCCGGGTTGGGCCCGTTCGCGGTGCGGTCGCCCTGCAGCACGTCGCGGTCCGCACCGCCGTACTGCCAGTCGACGCCCTGGTGGTGCTGGTCGTCGGCGGCGGACGCGTTGTCCTTGTCCGTCATCCGGAACCACAGGCACGGGTCGACGACGGTGGTGAGCGTGCCCTCGGGCATGCGGCCGGGGGCGCAGTCGCCCGGGTAGGAACCGCGCGGGTTGTAGTCGAGCAGGTCCGCCCCGGCGCCGCCGAAGACGTGGTCGACGAACCGGTCGCCGGTGCCCCGGGCGGCCGGGTCGAACGCGCCGCCGCTGAGGCAGTCGGCGGTCGCCGCATCCAGGACGGGGTCGCAGCCCTTGCCGCCCCAGACGACGTCGTCGCCGTCGTCGCCGAAGACCTCGTCGCCGCCGCTGTCGCCGTTGATCAGGTCGTCGCCCGCGCCGCCGTGCATGCTGTCGCGGCCCGGCCCGCCGCGCATGCGGTCGTCGCCGCCCGTGGCGAAGCCGTCGTGCGGCAGGGCCGCGGCCACCCAGGTGTCGCCGTCCGCGTCGTGCATCAGGTCGGTACGGCGGTCGTAGGAGCCGGCCGGGAAGCCGCGGTAGGTCTCCTTCGGCGGGGCGTTGAGGCTGACGGTGAAGCCGAGCCGCTGGGCGTCGCCCGCGTCGATGCGCTCGTTCACCACGCCGCCGCGGT
Source organism: Microbispora sitophila (assembly GCF_014892245.1). Lineage (NCBI taxonomy): Bacteria > Bacillati > Actinomycetota > Actinomycetes > Streptosporangiales > Streptosporangiaceae > Microbispora > Microbispora sitophila. The sequence goes on from NZ_JADBGC010000022.1 coordinate 103,026, forward strand.
CGCCCAGCATGGCGTCCTCGCCGTCGCCGCCGTCCATCTCGTCGTCGCCGAGCTCGCCGAACATGTCGTCGTCGCCCGCGCCGCCGTACAGCCGGTCGTCGCCGTCCTGGCCCCACAGCCCGTCGTCGCCCTCGTCCCCGTAGAGGCGGTCGGCGCCGAAGGAGCCCTCCGGCTCGCACGTCGGCCGGGCCTGGGTGCAGAACCGGGTGGAGTCGCCGGGCAGGGCCGGGTCGTGCGTACGGCTGCGCGTCGCGTCCGCGGGCGCCTGGCCCGCCGGGTAGCGCTCGGTGTAGACACGCTCGGTGTTCCCGGTCAGCGTGCGGACGAGCGAGCCGTTGTCGCCGAGCAGCACGTCGGCCGCGCCGCCGCCCTCGATCGCGTCGCCCTTGTCGGGTGCGCCCGGCGTGGCCGAGCCGCCGATCAGGTCGTCCTGGCCGGGAGTGGCGTCGTCGCCCTCCAGTTCCGCGGGTTCGCTCGGGTTCCCCTTCCACCCGGGGTCGGCGAGCGGCTCGCTGGTCGTCTGAGTGGAGGCGGCCGACAGCGGGAGGTCGCCGCGGATCTGGTCGGCGCCGCCACCGCCCTCGGCGTGGTCGCCCTGACCGCCGCCGGAGATGTGGTCGTCGCCGTCCTGTCCCCACAGCACGTCGACGCCCGAGCCGCCGGAGACGCGGTCGTCGCCCGACTCGTCTCCCGGGCCCTCGCTCAGGAGCGTGACCGCCCGCGGGGTCATCGGCGTGCCGCCCGAGCCCAGGCGGACCGTCGCCCTGGCCGGGGTGCCCGCCAGCGTCACCACGGCGTTGTCGCCCGCGACGACGTCGTCGCCGGGGCCGCCGAACAGCGCGTCGGCGGCGTCGTCGGCCGCGGCGTGCGAGCCGCCCACGATGTCGTCGTCGCCCTGGTCGCCCTCGACCCAGTCGACGCCGGGACCGCCCTCGGCGTAGTCGTCGCCCGCCTGGCCGCGGAGCCGGTCGGCGCCGCCCTGGCCGAAGATCGCGTCGTTGCCCGCGCCGCCGTCGGCGACGTCCGCGCCGGATCCGCCCGCCAGCGGCTCCACCCGATGGGTGCGGAGCTGGCCGGGCCGTACGGCGACGGGGGTGGCCGTGCCGGACGTGCTCAGGACGGCGTTGTCACCGGCGATCACGTCGGGTCCGTCACCGCCGAGCAGGGTGTCGCCCGCGTCGGGATGCGGCCCGGAGCCGCCGCCGGCGAGTTCGTCCTCCCCGGCCTCGCCGAAGACCCGGTCGGCGCCGTTTCCGCCCTCCAGGTGGTCGTCACCGGCGTCGCCGTGCACCTCGTCGGCACCGATCCCGCCGAAGGCGGTGTCGGCGTCGGCCCCGCCGTGGATCACGTCGGGCCCGCCGGCCTCCTCCGGCGTCCCGTCCAGGTCGAAGGAGCCGGTGGCGTCTCCGTTGTCACCCACGAGGCGGTCGGCTCCGGCGTCGCCGTAGAGCGTGTCGCCCGCGTCGGCCTTCCCGGCGATGCGGGACCCGCCGACGAGCAGGTCGTCACCGGACCCGCCGAACGCGGTGTCCTCGCCGGCCTCGCCCGCGACCACGTCGTCCTGGGCTCCGCCGTACAGGGTGTCGTCGCCGCTGCCGCCGGTGACCTCGTCGGCTCCGTCGTCGCCGTAGGCGGTGTCGTCGCCGGAGCCGCCGCTGACGTCGTCGTCGCCCGCCCCGCCGTACAGGACGTCGTCGCCCTTCTCACCGCAGACGCGGTCCTGACCGCCGCCCGCCTCGACCCGGTCGGCGCCCCCACCGGCGGAGACGATCTCCTTGCCGGAGCCGCCGAGGACGAGGTCGCGGCCGTCGCCGTCCGCGCCGGTCCCTGTGCCGGTTTCGGTGCACGGCTCGTCACGCGGCCTGTCGCCGAAGACGGTGGCGCCGCCGTCGCCGCCCACGATGTGGTCGTCGCCGTCGCCGCCGACCAGCAGCTTGGCCGAGGGCTCGACGCCCGCGGGCAACGGCAGGTGGCGCACCCGCCTGGCCGGGCCGTACTCGTCGCGGCCCTGCGCCTCGCTCACGTCGGACGGCTCGGCGATCACCCAGTCGTCGCCGGGGCCGCCGAAGATCTCGTCCTTGCCGTGGCCGCCCGCGAGGACGTCCTCGCCGCCGCCGCCGAGGATCCGTACGGTCTCGCCGGGGTGGGAGTGTCCGGCGACCAGATCGACGGCCTGACCGCCGTACACCGTGTCGGCACCCGCGCCGGTGTCGACGTAGTTCGGTCCCGAGTCGGCCGGTCCGTTCGCGTCGGGCCCGAACTCGTCCTGCGGCCCGGTGTAGATCTCGTCGGCGGCGGAGCCGCCGGTGAGGATGTCGCCGCCGGGCCCGCCGACCAGCAGGCTCGGCTGGGCGCGGTAGCGGGGCGAGGGGTCGGTAGCGGCGAGCGGGTTGTCGGAGGCGACGCCGATGGTGTCGTTCCCGCCGTTGCCCCACAGCCGGTTCGCGCCGAGTCCGGCGGCGATGCGGTCGTCGCCGTCGCCCGGGCCGTCGTCCGGCGCGCCGGGCAGGCCCTCGGCCTTCCAGTCGGCGACCTCGACCGTGCCGACCTTCCGGGCCGCGGGGGTGAGGCGGCCGTCACCGGCCACCCAGCCGCCCGCGCCGCCCACGGTCAGGTAGTCGTCGCCCGGGCCTCCGGCCACGATCGGGGCCGTTCCGCCCTGCTCGTCGTACTGGTCGGCGCTGGTGATCTGGTCGTCGCCCTTGCCGCCGTCGATCACGTTCCTCCCGGCGCCGGCGAGGATCATGTCGTCGCCGTCGCCGCCGAAGGCGACGATCTTCCGGTCGAACGGGAACGGCGCGCCTGAGGCGTCGGCGTATCCCTGGAAGACGAGCCTGAGGCCGCCCTTCGCGCCGCGGCCGTCGGCCAGCACCCGGTCGAGGCCCGCCGTGTGGTGCTCCTCGCGGACGCCGAGGGCGTTGACCACGAACCCTTCGTCGCCGGGGAGTTGGCTGACCGTCCACTGCTCGGCGTCGTCGCTCGGCTTGGCGGTGCTGCCTCCTCTGGCCGCGCGCATCGGGCCGATGTGCAGCACCAGGGCGTCGCCGCTGACCGTGGCGAGCTTGGGCGGGGCCTCGTCGCACTTGGGTTTGGCCGAGAAGTCGAGCAGTGTGGCCTCGACGATCGTCCAGTCGAACCGCTTCTTGAAGATCGAGATGCCGATCTCCACCCAGGCCTTGAGATAGACCTTGAGCTTGCCGTCCATGGTGAACAGGCACAACGGGTTGCGCAGCAGGATTCCCGCGAACTCGAAGAACCTGAACTTGCCGTCGTTGGTGGGGTCGGCCCAGAGCATCGCGATGTCCAGGGAGATCCCTCCGCTCACGCCTGCCTTGACGAGCAGCAGGTCGACCCCGGCACCCGCTTCCAGCGTTCCGTACAGCTTGATCGCCGGCAGGGGACGGCCACGCTCGTCGGTGGTCTTCAGATACAGGCTGTCGAGGATCTGGAGGTCCACCTTGCCCTGCTCGATGGCCTTGCGGATGCCGTAGGTGTCGAAGCCCGCCCTGATCCGCGCCTCGACCCCGGCGGTGCCGGAGATGACCACCATGATGGGCGGCGGCGCGTAGACCGGGCCGAACGACTGGCTGTAGGTGAAGCCCAGGCGCAGCGGGCCGGAGTCGTACGCGACAAGCTCGACGTCCTTGCCCATCAGCAGGCTGAAGATCGACCGCCCGGCGTTCTCGAGCACGGGGAAGCTGAAGCCGGACTTCGCGGACTGCTGCATGGGCCCCTGCTCGGCCTCGGCCCCGGCCTTCGCGGCCTTGCCCTTGTCGCATGTCCTGGCGCCCTGGTCGAGCGCCGCGAACAGGTCGTCCGTCGTCGGCGACACGTCCGCGATCAGGGAGTCCGCCACGTCCGGAGAGTTCTCCGTGGTGAGCGCCTTGTCGCCGGCCACGGTGAAGCTTCCGATCGGGATGTGCAGCTCACCCCGGCAGTCGGGCAGCGAGGTGACCAGCTTGGTGATCTCGATCATCCGCTCGATGAACTGGGTCGTGCTGTTGCCGCCCAGGGTGTTGAACTTCTTGGCGATCGTCATCAGGTTCACGTCGCCGCCGCCCGCGGCCCGGCTGAGGTCCGAGAGCACAGGAATGGGCGCGTACAGCTGGTCGACGACCGGCCGCACCGGGTCGGTGACCCGCTTGACCTGGGTCACCACCGGGCCGAGAACGGAGCGGAAGAAGTCGCCGGCCTCCAGGTTCACGTCGGTGAAGGCGATGGACAGGTCGGCCGGGTCGGGAGAGCCGCCCTTGGTGAGGTCCCAGGCCAGGTGGAAGTCGCCGAACAGCCCCGGCAGCATCGGCGATCCGGGTGTCACCGTGAAGCGCCAGTCGACGGCCACGTTGGCGTGCAGCGACGTCTCCACCAGGTCGGAGGCGTCGGAGAGCCGCGCCAGGCCGATCCGGCCGACCGGCTTGAGCCCGACGGTGAACGTGCCGGCGAACAGGTCGGGAGACTGCGGCGAGCGGTTCTTCACCGTGACGTCGAGGATGGACAGCTTGGCGTTGATCTCCTCGGGCAGCGACACGTTGACGCCCACGGTGGCCTGCGGCCGCTTGTCGGGCGTGGCGTCGATGTAGAAGCCGTTGGTCCGGTCGAGGCCCACGGTCACCTGCACGTGCCAGCCGATCTCAGCCCGCACGCCCTTGCCCGGGCCCTGACGCAGTGCCAGGCCGGGGACGCCGATGTCCAGTTGTCGTTCCAGGGCCGCGCAACCCTCCACGCAGCCCTGCTGCGGGTCGACCACGCCCTTGCCGATGCTCATCGTGAACTTCACGCCGGTCAGCTCGGTGCCCTTGGCGGCGTCGCACGCGGTGGGGTCCGCGGGCTCCGGCGCCTGCACACAGGTGATCACCGGTTGCACGCCGGGGCCGACCTTGGGGGCCAGCTCGGCGTTGTACCACTCGCGCAGGTCCTTGCCGGTGGGCACCCGGCCGCCGTTCGGCAGCTTGGCGATCGCCGCCTTGATCTCCTGGCGCCTGGCGCCGACGAAGTCCGCGCCCTGCTGCAGGTCGTCGCCGACCAGGGGCAGCCTGCCGCCGTAGGAGGCCGTGCGCATGCCTGTCTCCAGCGCGGTGAGGTAGCGGTCGATGCCGTCGCCCAGGTTGGTCCAGTCGAGCTCCAGCCCCGCGGGCAGGGTGGAGAAGTCGAAGTCGGGCACCTCGAGCCGGTCGATGTCGCCGGGCAGCTTCTTCGTCAGGTCGAACATGTCCGCGAGCGGAGCGGCCCTGGGCAGGCGCAGGACGAGCGCGTGCCTGCCGTCCGCCGTGATCGGGCTGCCGTTGACGTAGGCGGGCAGCACCGCGCACAGCGCCAGGTCGGTCTCGTCGCGCCGGGGGTCGCGGTCGCAGGTGACCGGCTCGGTCGTCTCGTTGAGCGACAGGTCGAGCCCGGCGAAGAAGTCGGCCGGCGGCACGGCCTCCTGCGACCCGCCGTCGTAACGGAGGTTCACGCCGTACGCGAGCCTGGCCTGCATCGGGTCGTCGTCCGCCTTGCCGACGGAGACGGGCAGCGGGCCGATGTTCGCCTTGATCGTGCCGTCGAGCCGGGCGCTCGCCTCCAGGTCGAGGCCGGAGTCGGTGTCGATGAGCAGGTCTCGGGCGAGATCGAAGTCGCGCTTGAGCGCCACCCGCATCCCCAGCCGGATCTGCCCGCCGACGGAGGCGTCGAGCGTGCCGGAACCGGAGGCGGCGACCAGGCTGCTGTCCCCGAAGGAGAAGCGCAGCGGCTCCTTCAGCGCCGCCTTCTTGTCGTACGCGAGCGACAGGTGCAGCGCGCCGTCCTCGTAGCCGATGCGGACCTGGCCGCCCAGCGCCTTGTTCAGCTCGGCCACCAGCGCCTGCACGGTGTCCGGCGGGGCCGCGGTCAGCCGGTCGATCGCGTCCCTGAGCGGCGAACGCAGCGCGTACGCGGTGCCCGGCTCGGGACGAGCCTGGCCGAACTTCGCGGTGAACGCCATGGTGTGCTCGCCGCAGACGGCCAGGACGGTCATCACACGTGTGCCGATCACGACGCCGCGCCCGATGTGCGCCTGGGTGAACGTCCGGGAGGGATCCGTGACGAAGCCGTTCTCGCTTCCGCAGGCGCCGTCGCCGTACACGACGCCGGGGCCCGAGCCCATCTCGTCGGCGGCGACGAGGTCGGACAGCGAACGGCCGAGGAGCGGCAGCTTCGCCGTCATCGCCGTGCCGACGGGGCCGCTGGGCTGGACGTGGTCGAGGTAGGTGGCCAGCGCGCCCAGCGACTTGACCAGCGCGCCGAACAGCGCCTGCGGGTTGTCGGGGTCGAAGGCGAACTCCTTGACCTTGCCGATCTGGTCGAAGCCGCGGAAGACCAGGGTGTCCGGCGTACGGATGTCCGGCATCTCCACGTCACCGGTGACCTTGCCGCCGAAGAAGTCGGCCAGCCCGGGAACGCCGAGGGTGAGCCTGGCCCGGGCCGCGGCGTCCACCTGGGAGGTGAGGATGTCCGAGGGGTCGCTCGCCAGACGCTCGAACAGCCGCGTCAGCGGCACGTCCCCGACGTCCTTGAGCGCGACCTTCACCACGTCGCCACCGGCTCGGCTCGACAGGGACAGGTCGCCGGTGAGCCGTACGCCCAGGTAGCCGACGACGGCGTCCACGTTGACCGAGGTGACGACGGACATGCGCGCGCCGAACAGGTCGCGGCCGGTACGCAGCATGATCCGGTCGGCGGGCCGGGGCAGCTCGGTGACCACGGTCGCACTGCCGTCGGGGTTGACGTGCTTGTAGGGGCACGCCTTCTGCTGGCCGTCCGGCCGGGTGGCGCACTCCTGGCCGGTGGCCGGGTCGCCGAGGTCGAGCACGACCGTGGCGGCGGCGTGGTAGCCGCGCATCACCCCGGCGACCGAGGTGGTCGCGTTGGCCTGGGCGAGGCCCGCGCGGGCCTTGAAGGTGTCGCCGAAGGCGACCTGGCCGATCATGGGGTCGGCGGCGGCGATGCGGTAGGCCGCCCCGGCCGCCGGCACGCCTCCGCGCCAGCCGTCGCCGGTCAGCGTGACGACGTCGGCGGTGTTGTCGGCCACCATGCCGGTCGAGGTGCCCGCGGTGATCGTGCGGCCGGCGAACTCTCCGGGCGTCCACTTCTGGCCGGCGTGCCTGAGCGTCGTGGCTGTGTAGGTGACGCCGGTGCCCGCGCCGCTGGTGGCCTGCCCGGCGGGGTTGAGCGGCTCGGGCGCGGGGTTGACGGGGCGGTCGATCACGAGCGTGAAGGCGATCTTCTTGGTGGCGTCGTCGTAGCCCGCGTCGGCGACCTTGATGATCGCGCCGCCGGGCAGGCCGCGCGCCCTGCCGAGCGCGGCGAACATGTCCTGGATCGAGGTGAAGGTGGGCTGGCCGGTGTTCCGGTCGACGCTGTCGGCGACGAATTTGTCGATCGCCTCGGAGATGCGCACCGCGTCGGCCAGGGAACCCCGCATGAACGGCAGGTCCAGGTCGCCCTGGCCGCCCCAGCGGCTCCGCTGCACGGCGGTGATCGCGCCGGACAGATGCGTCAGCCCGTCGAGCAGGTCCTTCGGCGTGAGCGTCTGGAAGCGGTTCAGCCGGTCCAGGTCGGGCTGGCTCACGCTCACCTGCGGCTCGCCCGTCGCGAGGTCGGGCCAGTTCACGTCGACGGTCGCGGTGGCGCCCTCGACCTGGGCGCCGGCGAACGGCTGCGCGGTGACCGCGAGCCTGGCGGTCGCCGAGCCCTTCCTGGAGAAGGTGAACAGCCCGGCCGCGGCGCCGTCCGCGCCCAGCTCGCGCAGGTCGAGCCTGCCGTCGCCATCCGGGTCCGAGGCGGTGGCGGTGAACGTGGAGGTGAAGGAGAGCGACGAGCCCGCGGACAGGTCGACGCCGAGGATGCCGAAGGCGGCCGAGGGCTTGGCCCCCGCCGCCAGCCGCCCGTCGGCCTGCACCGTCACCACGGCGTCCTTGCCCAGCCAGGCGGTCTTGGTGGCGGGGTCGTAGGCGAAGGGCAGCTTCGCGCCGAGCTTCAGCGTGACGTCCACTCCACCCGAGGTGGCCAGCGAGACCCTGGGCTGTGCGCTGCTGACGGAGGCCGGCCTGTTGGCGACCGTCCTGGTCACCTCCAGGGTCAGGTCGAGGTGCCTGACGTCGCCCTGCGTGCTCGCCTTCGCCAGCAACCGGCCGGTGCGCGGACCGGAGAGCGGATACTCGTCCTCCAGGCCGGACAGGCTGGTGAGGTTCTTGAGCTGGTCGTACACCGCGACGTCGAACAGGTCGCCCAGGCCCAGGCCGTCCTCCCCGCCGGGGACCAGGCCGACGAGGGGTAACTGCTCGCCCATCGGGCCGAGCGCCGCCATGCCCCTGCCGACGGCGGCGAAGCGCTCGACCGCGGACACGAGCGCGGTGGTCTCCTCATCCCGTTGCGCGTCCGCCGACGCGGCCTGCGGCAGGCCGGTGACCAGACCCGCCATCATCCCTAGAGCGCACAGCGCGCTGATCAATCGCCGCCTCGACACCGGACCCCCAGAACCGACAGGTGACATATCGACGGCCTGTTCTAGTGACGGCGACTTGCGATCAGGTTGGAGCCGACTTGAGAGAGATCCACACGAGCAGGTCCGGGCCGGAGGCCGGGCGTCCGGCGGTCTGGGCACCGTGCTGGGCGCCGTGCCCCTCCACGCACTCCGCCTGGACACGGAGGAGGCGTGAGGCACAGCCTGCGACCGCGGCCGGCGGCGGTGCGGCGGAAAGCCGGAACGGCGGCGCGGTCGCCGGGCCCGCAGACCCGCCTCCAGCGCGGCCGGACCTGGACGCGGACTTCCACGGCCACGTGCTGCTGGCGGAGTTCGACGCCGACCTCGTGGCCGCCGTCACCGCCCGGGGTGGCACGGCCGCCTGTCGGCGCCCGTACGCGGGCAGGCTGCGCCCTGATCTGCTTGCGCAGCCTCAGCTCATTGCGTCAGGAGCTCTTGGCCGAGCGTGTGGAGGTGATCGATCAGCGACGGGCCGTTGCGATGAGGCGTCGCAGGGCCGCGTGGGCGGGTGGGCCCCACGTGGCCTTGCCGCCTGGGCGGCCGCGGACGCCGGCTTCACCGATGAGGATGCCGCTCAGGGCGTGCAGCACCGCCCATCCGCGGGCGCGGCGCAGGGTCGCGGCGTCCGGGGCCGGCCGGTAGGCGTCATTGAAACGGTCGGCGGCGCCGTCCGGCAGCAGAATCCAGGCGGCGGCGAGGTCGCAGGCCGGGTCGCCCGCGCAGAGGTCGCCGAAGTCGATCACACCGCAGAAGGTGCCGTCCGCGGTGAGGACGTTGGCGGGATGCAGGTCTCCGTGGAGCCATAGCGCCGGGCCTGCCCAGTCGGGCGCGGCGGCGTCGTCCCAGACCGCGCGGACGGCGTCCGGGTCGGGGATGAGCCCCATCTCCGTGGCCGAGGCGAGCTGCTTGGCGAACCCCTCGGAGCGGTCGGCCAGCGGCCCCCCGCGGCCGAAGCGGTCGGCGGGCGCCTCATCGGGGGCGGGTTGATGCAAAGCCGTCAGGAAGGCGGCCAAGGCGTCGGCCGCCTCCGCGGCGCGCGTGACGGGGGCGCGGTCGGCAGGCTCGCCCGGCACCCAGGTGGTGACGATCCAGGGTCGTGGAAACAGAGCCGAGGGCTCGCCGAGGCGCTGCGGGACGGGAACCGGCAGAGGAAGGCGCGGGGCGAGGAGGGGCAGCCAGGCGTACTCCTTGCGTAGCAGCGCGTCCGCGGACCGCGTCGCCCAGGGCAACCGGACGGCGAGGTCGTCGCCGAGCCGCCACAGCTGGTTGTCCCAGCCATGTGCGCCGAGCCGCAAAGGGCGATCGGCCAGGTCGGGGTGCTGGTCGCGCAGCAGATCCCGCACCAACTCCGCACTGATCACGATCTCGGTGTGAGTCATGCGAAGCAACAGTAACCGGATGGCGCTCTTATCCCCGGTTCAACGCCTTTCGGGGTTTCGGGCGCCTCCCAGGCTGTCAGCTTCAGGATCAGCGTCCTCCTGCGCGCACCGGATCAGCCCGGCGAGGGCATGATCGCCACGAACGGCCTACCCCGGTTCCTGGCCGGCACAGAGTCGGTCAACCCAGCGACGCCGTTGCCGTGCGCAGATCCTGCAGGGCGGCCAACGCATGGTGCGCGAGCCCTCGTGCGTCATCACGATCGTCCTCGGACCACTGGGCGTAGCCCCGCTTGAAGGCAAGGACTCCGAGCTCGGCCGCGAGGTGCGCGGTCGGGTCGGGGACACCGCGGGCGATGAGCGCGGCGGTCATGGCGGCAGCGAGACCGACGCTCTTGAGGGCGTCTCGCTCCTGAAGTTCCGTGCTGGCCGCTACGGCTGCTTTCAGCCGGGGACCGAGTTCGCGGTTCGTCGGCCCCATGGCGCTGGACGCGCGTTCGAGACCGGCTGCGACCGCCTCGAGCGGGCTGGCGTTCGGGGGCGCCTCGGCGATCCCCTCGGCGAGCAACCGGCTCAGGGTCTCCTGGCCGGCGACCAGCACCTCACGCTTGTCGGAGAAGTGCCGGAAGAAGGTGCTCTTGGTGACGCCGGCGCGCTCGGCGATCTGCGCCACCGTGGTCGCGTCGTACCCCTGCTCGGTGAACAGGTCGACGGCCGCGACGACGAGTCGCTGGGCCGTCTCCGGTTGCCATCGGGCCATGGACGACATCATAGGTGATGGGATAGTTGTCCCGTCGGTGTGTAGGGTGATGGGACAACGGTCTCGTCGCTTCGGGAGAGTTTCATGCACGTTTTCGTCACCGGCGGTACCGGCACCATCGGCTCCGCCGTCGTCGCCGAACTGCTCGCCAACGGTCACACCGTTCTCGCGCTGGCCCGCTCGGACAAGTCCGCGCAGGCCCTCACAGACGCCGGCGCCCAGGTGCTGCGCGGACGGCTGGCCGACCTCGACGTCCTGCGGGCCGGCGCCGCGCAGTCCGACGGCGTGATCAGCCTGGCGTTCGGCAGCGACTACAGCACCGACGAGGCCCTCGCGCGGTCGATCGCCGAGGAGAGCGCCGCTCTCGCCGCTCTGGGCGAGGAACTGCTCGGCAGCGGTCGTCCGATCGTCACCGTCTCGGGCACGCCCTGGGTGCCGGGCCGCCCCTCCACCGAGACCGACCCCGCGCCGACCGACGGACCGGTGGGCGGCCGAGGCCGTTCGGTCAATGCCCTGCTGGAGCTGGCCTCGCGCGGTGTCCGCGCCACGGCGGTCCGCATGCCGCGCACGGTGCACAACGAGGGCAAGGGCGGATTCGCCGGCCTGTTGACGGATCAGGCGCGCCGCACCGGCGTGTCCGGCTACCCCGGCGACGGCGCCCAGCGCTGGCCGGCCGTACACGCGCTCGACGCGGCGGTCCTGTTCCGCCTGGCTCTCGAGTCGGCACCCGCCGGGACGGCCTGGCACGCCGTGGCCGACGAGGGCGACGCGGTGCGAGACATCGCGACCGTCATCGGCCGGCGACTCGGCCTGCCGGTCGAGGCGGTGCCGCAGGAGAACTTCGGCCCATTCGGCCCGATCTTCGCCATGGACCAGCCGGCCTCCAGCGCCCACACCCGCGAGGTCCTCGGATGGCAGCCCACGCACCTCAGCCTCCTCGAGGACCTGGAGAACATCCAGCCCTGAGACCTCCTCACCCGCCGTAGCGGAGAAGTCGACCGCCGGACCTCGCGCGAGTGGGGCCGCGTCAACTGGACCGTCGGTCCGGTCAGGCGCGAGTAAGATCGGACCGGCAGTCCGAATGGCGACGGCGGGAGGCGGAAGTGGCGATCGGCGAGTCGATCCTCCGCGCTCCGCGCGTTCCGGCGAGGGCGCCCGCGGAGGCCGCCGTTGTCTAGCGCACGGCTCTTCGCCATCAGCGACCTTCACATCGGCTACCCGGAGAACCGGGCGATCCTGGAAGGCCTGCGGCCGTCCTCGCCGGACGACTGGCTGCTGGTGGCCGGCGACGTGTGTGAGTTCCTGGCCGACTTCGAGTGGGCGATGCGCCTGCTGTCCGAACGCTGGGCGAGGGTCGTGTGGGTGCCCGGCAACCACGAGTTGTGGACCCATCCCGGCGACCCGGTCACCTTACGCGGGGACGCGCGCTACCGCCGCCTGGTCGAAGTGTGCCGTTCGCTGGGCGTGACGACCCCCGAGGACCCGTATCCCGTCTGGGAGGGCGCCGGCGGACCCGTCGTGATCGCCCCGCTGTTCGTCCTGTACGACTACACGTTCCGCACCCCCGGCGTGCGGACCGCGGAGGAGGCGCTCGCCCTCGCGTACGAGACCGGGGTGGTGTGCAGCGACGAGATGTTCCTGCACCCCGACCCGTACCCGTCCCGCCAGGCGTGGTGTGCCGCGCGGCTGGAGGAGACCGAGCGGCGGCTGCGTGACCTGCCGGACGGCCTGTCCGCGATCCTGGTCAACCACTACCCCCTGGTCCGCGAGCCGACCCGGATCCTGCGGTACCCGCAGTTCGCCATCTGGTGCGGCACCGAGGCCACCGCCGACTGGCACCTGCACTTCCGCGCGGCCACGGTCGTGTACGGCCACCTGCACATCCCGAGGACCACCTGGCACGACGGGGTCCGCTTCGAGGAGGTCTCGGTGGGATACCCGCGCGAGTGGAAGCTCCGGGCGACCCCTCCGGGCCGCCCGCGCCAGATCCTGCCGGTCCCGTGATCGAACGGATCCTGCCCGCAGGGGTGCCCGGCGCGGAGGAGTTCGACGACGGGGACGGCCCCTGCCCGCTCCCGATCCGGACGTCGCCCGGACGCCCCCTGACCGGCTTCACCGGTCAGGGGATCGTCACGAACGGGTTGGTCGCGACCTCGGTGGCCGTCCCGCAGCCCTCCTCTTCCTGACGCGATTCCTTCTCCCGGCTCGCGCGACTCTCCACCGCCTGGTCCCGGCTCCGGTGACTGCGCTCGCGGTGACCCCTGTGCCCGAAATCCGGGGCTTAGGGCTGCTTTAGTGGTCGCTCTTAGCGTTTGAGCAGTGATCAGCGAATCCGGGTCACCATCCCGGCCGTGCCCGCGCAGTGCGCGGGCGGCGCGGACGCGGCTCGTTGGAGGAGCGCATGGGGGACATACCGGTACGACTTCTGTCGGTGGGGACGGCGCTGCCCGGCCCGCCCATCGACACCGCCGCCCTGGCCGCGGCGTTCGGCATGGACCAGGTGTGGCGGCAGTGGGTCGACACGTTCATCGGGACCCGGACGCGTCACCTGGCTGTCGACCTGTCCACCGGCGAGCGGCGGGAGGGCCTGGCCGATCTCGGTGAGCGCGCCGCGGCCCAGGCGCTCGCCCGGGCCGGCGTGTCCGCCGAGGACGTGGACGTGGTCGTGTTCGGCACAGCCACTCCCGACACGCTGATGCCGGCGACCGTGAACGTCGTCGCCGACCGGCTCCGCATCGACGGCGTGCCGACGTTCCAGCTCCAGTCGGGCTGCTCGGGGGCGGTGCAGACCTTCGACGTCGCGGCCTCGCTGCTGTCCACCGGCCGGTATCGCACGGCACTGGTGATCGGCGGCGACGTGATCGCCAAACACTACGACGTCAAGGCGGACCTGACGGCGCTGCCGCCGGACGAACTGGTCAACTACGTGCTGTTCGGCGACGGCGCGGGCGCCGCCGTACTCGCCGTGGGCGACCACCCGGAGGCGCCGGTGCTGCGGTCGGTGCTCACCCGGCTGTCCGGCCTCGGCCGCGCGCCCGGCCAGACCCTGCGCTGGTACGGCCTGGCCGACCGCGATGGGAGCGAGGCGCCGGCCAGCGAGGACTACAAGGCGATCGAGGAGCACGTGCCGGTGCTCGCCGAGGAGACGGCCGACGAACTGCTGGACGACCTCGGCTGGGATCGCTCGGAGGTCGGCTACCTCCTGCCGCCGCAGTTGTCCGTCACGATGACCGCGAAGATCACCGCGAGGCTCGCCTTCCCGGCGGCCGAGGAGGTCTCCTGCGTCGCCGAGACCGGCAACAACGGCAACGCCCTGCTGTTCTTCCAGCTCGACCGGCTGCTGCCCGCGATGGCGCGGCCGTCGCGGGCGATCGCGGTCGCCATCGAGTCGAGCAAGTGGATCAGGTCCGGTCTCGCCCTGGAGCGTGTGTGATGACGGCCGCGATCAGCCGCGCGGAGTTCGTGGACCTGTTGCGGGACGAGATCGGCCTCGCCGTGGCCGCCGAGGACCTGGGCCGGACGTTCGACGAGGTGCCGGGCTGGGACTCGCTGCACCTGCTGACCATGCTCGTGCTGCTGGAGAAGCGGGTCAGCCGTCCGCTGTCGCTGCCCGACTTCCTCGACGCCGCCAGCCTGGAGACGATCTACGAGTTGGTGAACCGATGACCGGGCAGCCGTTCCCTTCCCAGCGCAGGCACACCCTGTTCTTCCTCGACCAGATCCGCGACTTCTCGCCGGTCTTCCTCGACACGGAGGTGGACGCCACCGCCATAGTCGCCGGGCGCGAGCGGGCCCGCCGGGCGGGAGAGCGCCGCTCGGTCGTCTCCTATGTCGTGCACGCGGCCGCCGCCGTCCTGGCCAAGCACCCGGAGGCCAACGCCGCGATCCACGGCGGGCTCGACCCGGTCGTCGCGTCCTACGACACCGTGGCGGCCAAGGTCACCCTCGACAAGACGTGGGAGGGCCGCCGGGTCGTGCTCGCGACCGTGATCCCCGGGCTGGAGTCGGTGTCGCTCGCCGACGTGCAGGCCCACCTGGACCGGGCGGCGGCGGCCGACCCCGGCACCGCCGAGGAGTTCGCCGGCATCCGCGCGCTGCGGCGGTTGCCCTGGCGGGAGGCGCTCGACCGGTTCCGCGAGGCGGCCGGGCTGCTCGACCGCCGGCCCGCGATCACCGGCACGTTCAGCGTCACCTCGCTCGGCCACCGCGCGGTGGACGGCTTCCACTCGGTCGGCGGGACCACGATCACCCTCGGAGTGGGCCGGATCGCCGATCGCCCGGTGGCCAGGGAAGGGGCGGTGGTGATCGCCCCGGTCATGCGCCTGTCGCTGGCCTTCGACCATCGCGTGATCGACGGCGCGGAGGCCGCCGACGTGCTCACCGAGATCAAGGACGCGCTGGAGGCGTACGAGGAATGAACGACCTGACCGAGCTCAAGCGGTTCGTCGTGGCGCACGCGATCTCGCAGGGCCTGCCCGCCGACCACTACGCGGCCCTGCTGGACCGCGTCACCACGGACGCGGGCGACGAGCCGGGCTCCTGGCCGTACGAGTGGATCCGCGCCGGCGACGAGTGGGACGCGGCGGGACAGACGGCCCTCGCCGCCCAGTACTACACGATGGGCCGGTTCCCGTACGTCGACGGTCCGGGCCGCAAACGGGCGCTGTCCCGCGGCCTGGACGCCTTCGACCGGTGGCGGCGCGGCGTGCCGGGCCTGGAACCGGTCGTCGTGGAGGCCGGCGGGGTCCCGGTGCGGGTGTGGGCCGCGGGGCTGTCGGCCGAGCGACCGCGGCCGCTGCTGGTGATGACCGGCGGCATCGTGAGCCCCAAGGAGCAGTGGGGCGCGGTGCTGCCGCAGATCGCGTCCTTCGGCATGGCCGGGGTCGTGGCCGACCTGCCCGGCGTGGGCGAGAGCCCGCTCCGGTACGGCCCCGACGCCTGGACCCTGTTCCCGGCGATCCTCGACGCGCTGGAGGGCCGGGCCCGGGTGAGCGAGACGTACCTGCTCGCGCTGAGCTTCAGCGGCCACGCGGCGATCACCGCCGCGCTGCGCGACCCGCGGGTGCGGGGCGTGGTCGGCAACGGCCCGCCGATCAACGACTTCTTCACCGACGCCGCCTGGCAGGCCCGGGTGCCGAAGATCACTCGCGACACGCTCGCGCATCTCACCGGAGTGCCGCCGGAGGCCGTGTTCGCCCACGTGCGGGACTGGGCCCTCGGCGACGCCGACCTGGCCGCGCTCACCGTGCCGCTCGCCGCGGTGACCGCCAGGCGCGACGAGATCATCCCTCCCGGCGACGTCGAACGCCTGAAGCGGCACGTACGGGACCTGCGGCTGGTCGAGCACGACGACGTGCACGGCGCCCCCTCCCACCTCGCCGAGACCCGGGTGTGGAGCCTGCTCGCCGTGCAGCGGATGCGGCCCGACGCCGATCCGGAGGTGATCGCGGCGCTGACCGCGGCCCTGGAGGCCGCCCGCGCGGGAGCGGGCCGGTGACCGGCGCCGCCGAGCGGGTCCGGGGCGACTGGCTGCGCGAGTACGCCCCGGCCGCGCAGGACGCCCCCTGCGTGGTGGCGTTCCCGCACGCCGGAGGCTCGGCGGGCTTCTTCGTCCCGCTCGCGCGGGCCCTCGCCCCGGCGGTGCGCGTGCTCGCCGTGCAGTACCCCGGACGCCTGGACCGGCGCCGCGAGCCCGCCGTGGAGGACGTGCGCGCGCTGGCCCGCCGGGTGGCCGAGGTGATCGCGGGGGAGCCGGACGGCGCCCGCATGGCGTTCTTCGGGCACAGCATGGGCTCCCTGGTCGCGTTCGAGACGGCGCTGCTGGCCGAGCGGGGTCTCGGCACGCCCCCGGAGCGGCTGTTCGTCTCCGGCGGGCGGGCCCCCGCCCTCACCCGCGTGGACCCGGCGATCCTGCGGGACGACCGCTCCTTGCTGGAGGAGGTGCTGTTCCTCGGCGCCACCTCCCGGCAGGTGCTGGAGAGCGCGGACCTGCGCGAGCTCGTGCTGCCCGCGCTGCGCGGCGACTACCGGGCGCTGCGCGCCTACCTGCCCGAGCCCGGCGCCCGGGTCCGCTGCCCGATCACGGCGCTGGTCGGCGACCGCGACCCGCGGGTGACGGTCGCCCAGGCCGACCGGTGGCGGGAGCACACCACCGGCCCCTTCCGGCTCACGGTCCTGCCCGGAGACCACTTCTACCTGACCCGGCGGCTGGAGGACGTCGCGGAGACCGTACGGCGAGGGCTCGCCGTACCCGTCTGATCTCCCTCGCCGGCCCCCCGCACCCCGACTGAGAGTGAGGCACGACGTGATCAGCCCCGACCAGCAGGTGTCCCGGCCCGTCGCGGTCGTCGGAGTGGCGTGCCGTCTGCCCGGTGCATCTGGTCCCGGGGCGTCCGGCCCCGGCGCGCTGTGGCGGCTGCTGGAGGAGGGCCGAACGGCCGTCCGCGAGGTGCCCGAGGGGCGGGCACGGTCCGCGCTGCTGGACGACCTCGCCCGCGAGCACCCCGGCGTGCGGTACGGCGGCTACCTCGACGACATCGCCGGATTCGACGCGGAGTTCTTCGGGATCTCCCCGCGCGAGGCCGCGGCCATGGACCCTCAGCAGCGGCTCGTCCTGGAACTGGCCTGGGAGGCGCTGGAGGACGCCGGGGTGGTGCCCGCCACGCTGCGCGACACGCCGGCCGGCGTGTTCGTCGGCTCCATCGCCGACGAGTACGCCACGCTGTCGCGGGCCTCCGCGATCGGCCGCCACACTCTCACCGGCACCACCCGCGCCATCATCGCCAACCGCGTGTCGTACACGCTCGGGCTGCGCGGGCCGAGCGTCGCGGTCGACACCGCGCAGTCGTCGTCGCTGGTCGCCGTCCACCTCGCGGCGGAGAGCGTGCGGCGCGGGGAGTCGCGCCTCGCGCTCGCGGGCGGCGTCAACCTGATCGTCGACCCGGCCGGGACGGCGGCGGTGGCCCGGTTCGGCGGGCTGTCGCCGGACGGCCGGTGCCACACCTTCGACCGCCGGGCCAACGGCTACGTCCGGGGCGAGGGCGCCGGGCTGGTGCTGCTCAAGGCGCTGGACGACGCCGTCGAGGACGGCGACCGGATCTACGCCGTGCTGCTCGGCGGCGCGGTCAACAACGACGGCGGCACCGACGGCCTCACCACGCCCAGCGCGCGCGCCCAGGCCGAGGTGCTCCGGCGGGCGTGGGCGGCCGCCGGCGTCGCGCCCTCGGCGGTGCAGTACGTCGAACTGCACGGCACCGGCACCCGGGTCGGCGACCCGGTGGAGGCGCGGGGCCTGGCCCTGGCCCGCCCCGGTGACGGGCCGGTCCTCCAGGTCGGGTCCGTGAAGACGAACATCGGGCACCTGGAGGGCGCGGCCGGCGTCGCCGGGCTGATCAAGACCGTGTTGAGCGTCGACCGGCGGCGGCTGCCCGCGAGCCTCAACTTCGCAGAACCGAATCCGGAGATCGACTTCGACGGCTGGGGCCTGTCCGTACGGAGCGCGGGCGGGGCGTGGCCCCGCGAGGGCGAGCGGCTCGTCGCGGGCGTCAGCTCGTTCGGCATGGGCGGCACGAACTGCCACATCGTGGTCGCCGAACCGCCTCGGCAGGAGAGCGAGGCACCCTCCACCCGACAGGCCGGATCGCCGGGAGCCGTCCCCCTCGAGAAGGGTATGGGCACCTCGCTCACACACGCCCCGCTCGTGCTCAGCGCGCGCACTGGCGCGGCGCTGCGCGAGCAGGCGGCAAGGCTGCACGACCTCCTGACCGGGCAGGACCTCCCCGACGGACCGGACAACTCGGCCGCGCCCGAGGTTTCCGCCGCACCCGAGATCTCCGCCGAGCGCGGGGTTTCCGCCGAGCGCGAGGCTTCCGGCGAGGCTGTGGCTCCCACCGTGAACGATGTTTCCGGTGGGTCGGAGCCGTCCGGCGAGTCGGAGCCGTTCGCTGGGCAGCGTGCGGCGGGCCTGGCGCGGAGCCTCGCGACCACCCGGACCGCCTTCGACCACCGGGCGGCGATCACGGGCGACGTGACGGCCGGGCTGGCGGCGCTGGCCGAGGGACGTCCCGCGGCCGGCCTGGTCACGGGCAGGGCCAGGACCGCGCCCGTCGCGGTGCTGTTCCCGGGGCAGGGCAGCCAGCGGCCCGGCATGGGACGGGGGGCCCACCGCGACCACCCCGCCTTCCGGGCCGCGTTCGACGAGGCCGCGGCGGCGCTCGGCGAGCGGCTGCCCCGGCCGCTCCGGGAGGTCGTCTGGTCCGAGCCGGGCGGAGAGGAGGCCCGGCTCCTCGACCGTACGGCCTTCACCCAGCCCGCGATCTTCGCGGTCGAGGTGGCGACCTTCCGCCTGCTGGAGGCGCTCGGGGTCGAGCCGTCCTTCGTCGCCGGTCACTCCATCGGGGAGGTGGCCGCCGCGCACGTCGCGGGCGTGCTCGACCTGTTGTCCGCCGCCGAACTCATCGCGGCCAGGGGACGGCTGATGGACGCGCTGCCCTCCGGCGGCGGGATGCTCGCGGTCGGCGCCCCGGAGGACGAGGCGGAGGGGCTCCTCGCGGAGGTGGACGGCCTCGCGGTCGTCGCCGCCGTGAACGGTCCGCGGTCGGTCGTCGTCGCGGGGGAGGACGCGGCGCTCGACGCCGTCGCCGCCCTCGCCGCCGCGCGCGGGCACCGGACCCGGCGGCTCCCGGTGAGCCACGCCTTCCACTCGCCGCTGATGGATCCCGCGCTCGGCGAGTTCCGCGCGGTGCTCGACGGGCTCACGTACGGCACGGCCCGCATCCCGTTCGTGTCGACGGTGACCGGCGAACCGCTCGACCTCGCCGGCGCGGACGCCTGGGCCGGCTACTGGGTGGAGCACGCCCGTCGTGCGGTCCGCTTCGCCGACGGCCTGACCCGGCTGCGCGCGCTGGGCGCCGGGATCTTCGTCGAGGCGGGGCCGGGGACGGCGCTGAGCGCGGCCGGGCGCGAGACCCTGGGCGCGGAGGCGGCGTTCGTGCCGGTCCTCGGCAAGGACGACGACCTGGAAGCCGCCGTCGGCCGGCTCTTCACCGCCGGGGTGCGCCTCGACTGGGACGCCGTCTTCCCACCCGGCGGCCCCCGGGTCGCGCTGCCCACGTATCCCTTCCAGCGCGAGCATCACTGGCTGGCCCCGGGCGGGGACGTACCGGCCGTCTCCGCTCCCGTTCCGGTCTCCGTTCAGGTTCCCGCGCCGGTTCCCGCGCCGCCCGCCCTTTCCACCGCCCTTCCCGCCGTCCCCTCCACCGGGGCCGGGGAGCGCCGCGTCATCGAGGAAGTGGCGGCGGTGCTCGGCTTCGCCGATCCGGGACGCGTCGATTCCGAGACGACGTTCCGCGACCTCGGCCTCGACTCGCTGGGCCTGGTCGAGCTGCGCGACCGGCTGAACGCCGCCTTCGGCGCCGACCTGCCGGCCGCCGCGCTGTTCAGCCACCCGACCCCCGCCGCCCTGGCCCGCCACCTGGCCGGCGGCCCCCGTTCGGACGCGCCCGTCGCGGCCGTGCGGGCGGCGGACGACGATCCGGTGGTGATCGTGGGGATGGGGTGCCGGTTCCCCGGTGGGGTGGCCTCGCCGGAGGACCTGTGGGACCTGGTCGCCGACGGGGTCGACGCCATCGGCGAGTTCCCCGCCGACCGCGGCTGGGACCTCGCCGCCCTCTTCGACCCCGACCCCGAACGGCCCGGCACCTCGTACACCCGGCACGGCGGGTTCCTGCGGGACGCCGCCGAGTTCGACGCGGCGTTCTTCGGGATGAGCCCTCGGGAGGCGCTGGCGACCGATCCGCAGCAGCGGTTGTTGTTGCAGGTGTCGTGGGAGGCGTTGGAGCGGGCGGGGATCGATCCGCTGTCGCTGAAGGAGAGCGACACCGGCGTGTTCGTCGGCGCGACGGCCTCGGACTACACACCCCGGCTCCACGAGGGAGGCGGCGGTGCCGACGGCTACCTCCTCACCGGGGGCAGCGTCAGCGTGGCGTCGGGGCGGATCGCGTATGTGCTGGGGTTGCGGGGTCCGGCGTTGACGGTGGACACGGCGTGTTCGTCGTCGTTGGTGGCGTTGGATCTGGCGGTGCGGGCGGTGCGGTCGGGGGAGTGTTCGCTGGCGTTGGCCGGTGGGGTGGCGGTGATGGCCTCGCCGGGGATGTTCGTGGAGTTCTCGCGGCAGCGGGGGTTGTCGGTGGATGGGCGGTGCCGGGCGTTTTCGGCGTCGGCCGATGGCACGGGGTGGGCCGAGGGTGCCGGGGTGGTGGTGGTCGAGCGGCTGTCGCGGGCGCGGGCGTTGGGGCATCGGGTTTTGGCGGTGGTGGCGGGTTCGGCGGTGAATCAGGACGGGGCGAGTAACGGGTTGACGGCGCCGAACGGGCGGGCGCAGGAGCAGGTGATCGGGCGGGCTTTGGCGGAGGCGGGGCTGGGTCCGGGTGATGTGGATGTGGTGGAGGCGCATGGGACGGGGACCCGGTTGGGGGATCCGATCGAGGCGCAGGCGCTGATCGCGGCGTATGGGCGGGACCGGCGGGTGCCGTTGTGGGTGGGGTCGTTGAAGTCGAACATCGGGCATGCTCAGGCGGCGGCGGGGGTGGGCGGGGTCATCAAGATGGTGATGGCCCTGCGGCATCGGCAGTTGCCGGCGACGTTGCATGTGGATGAGCCGAGTCCGCATGTGGACTGGGACGGGTCGGGTGTGGCGTTGCTGACCCGTCCGGTGCAGTGGGCCTGGCCGGGGCGTCCTCGCCGGGCGGCGGTGTCGTCCTTCGGCATCAGCGGCACCAACGCCCATCTCATCCTCCAGCAACCCCCCACCGACACCCCCGAAACCAGCACCAGCACCCCTGAAACCGACACCCCCGAAACCAGCGCCCCCGGCACGGGCAAGGGCACCCGGCACGTCGCCGCCACGACCGACACCGCCGGACATCCCGGCACCCCCGAAACCGACACCCCCGGAACCGACACCGGCGCTCACGAAGCGGCGGGGCCGGAGGCCGGGGACACGGCAACCGAGGTCCCCGGCCGGAAGAGCGCACGTGACGGCGAGGCGGATTCGCAGGCCGGGGAAGTGCCGCTGTTTCTGTCGGGGACCGACGCCGCGGCGTTGCGCAGGCAGGCCGCGGCGCTCGCCGGCCACCTGCGCGACCATCCGGAGCTCGACCTGCGCGACGTGGCCGCGACGCTCACGACGCGGGCGCGGCTCGCGCACGGCGCCGCCGTACTGGACGACCATCAGGCCGCTCTGCGGGCGCTGGCCGGGGGAGAGGTCCACGAGTCGGCCGTGACCGGCGAGCGGATCACCGGCCGCACGGTCTTCGTCTTTCCCGGGCAGGGGTCGCAGTGGCCCGAGATGGCCCGTGCGCTGCTGGCCGCCGATCCGGTCTTCGCCGCCGAGATCGACGCCTGCGCCGAGGCGTTCGCCGCCCACGTCGGCTGGTCGCTGCACGCCGTGCTGCGCGGCGACCCAGGCGCCCCTTCGCTGGAGCGGGTCGACGTCGTGCAGCCGGTGCTGTTCGCGGTGATGGTGTCGCTGGCCGCGATGTGGCGCGCCGCCGGCGTCCGGCCGGACGCGGTGGCCGGGCACTCCCAGGGCGAGATCGCCGCCGCGTACGTCGCGGGCGCGCTGTCCCTGGCGGACGCGGCGCGGCTGGTCACGTTGCGCAGCCGGGCCATCGTCCGCATCGCCGGAGACGGCGGCATGGTGTCAGTGGCGCTCGGCGCCGGGGAGGCGGCCGAGCTCGCGGCCCGCTGGGGCGGGGCCGTCGAGGTCGCCGTACGCAACGGGCCGCGCTCGACCGTCGTCGCCGGGGACGCCGCCGCGCTCGCCGAACTGCTCGCGTGGTGCGAGGAGAACGGCGTGCGCGCCCGCCGGGTCCCGGTGGACTACGCCTCCCACACCCGGTACGTCGAGCCGCTGCGCGAAGAACTGCTGGAGACGTTCGCCGGGCTGACGCCGCGCCAGGCCGAGGTGGCGTTCCACTCGGCGGTCACCGGCGAGCCGGTCGACACGGCCACGCTCGACGCTTCCTACTGGTACCGCAACCTCCGGGAGACCGTCCGCTTCGACGCCGTCGTCGCCGGGCTGGCCGCCACCGGCCACCGCAGGTTCATCGAGATCAGCCCGCACCCGGTGCTCACTGTCGCCGTGGAGGAGATCCTGGCCGCGCGGGGCGTTGGCGGCCTCGCCACGGGCACCCTCAGGCGGGGCGAGGGCGGCGCGGACGCGTTCCGCCGGGCCCTGGCGGTGGCCCACCTCGCCGGGGCCTCCGTCACATGGCCGGTTCGCGGGGCGACGACGGTGGACCTGCCGACCTACCGGTTCGAACGCGAGCGTTACTGGCTGACACCCCCCGCGGGGCCGGCCCAGGCGGCCAGGCTCGGCCTCGCCGCGGCCCGGCACCCGATCCTCGGCGCCATGGTCACCCTCGCGGACGGCGGCGCCGTCCTGACCGGGCAGATCGACCCGGCCGCGCAGGGCTGGCTCGCCGACCACCGGGTCCTGGGCACCGTGCTGCTGCCGGGGACGGCCTTCGCCGAACTGGCCGCGCACGCGGGTCGTCTCGCCGGCGGCCTCGACGTGCGGGAGCTGGCCGTCGAGGCTCCCCTCACCCTGGACGCCGGTCGTACCGCGCAGGTGCAGGTGCTCGTCGGGACGCCCGACGGGGACGGGCGGCGCGGCATCGACGTGCACGCTCGGACCGGCGACGACGAGCCGTGGATCCGTCACGCCTCCGGCGTACTGGCGGAGGCCGATGACACGCCCGCGAATCCGGCCTTCGCTGGGGAAGTCGCGGTCACGCGGGTCGGCGAGGACCTCCTGCCCTGGCCGCCCCTCGGGGCCGAGGCGGTCGACGTGTCCGACGTCTACGCCCACCTGTACCGGCTGGGGTACGACTACGGCCCGGCGTTCCAGGGCCTCGCCGCCGCCTGGCGGGACGGCGGCACGGTGTACGCCGAACTGAACGTTCCCGGCGACGCGGACTCTCCGGCGGGGACGGACGACTTCGCGCCGCATCCGGCGCTGCTCGACGCGGCGCTCCACCCCGTGGTGGCCGGTCTCGCCGGTCTCACCGTCCCGGACGCGGGAGCGCCGCTCCTGCCGTTCGCGTTCGAGGGCCTGCGCCTCACCGGCGAGGCGGGGCGCACACTGCGGGCCCGGATCGAGCCGCTCGGCGGCCACCGGTTCCGGTACCTGTTCGCCGGCGAGAGCGGACGGGTCATCGGGGGAGTGGAGTCGCTGGCCTTCCGGCCCGCGTCGCGCGCCGACCTCACCGGCGGCCGGGCAGTCCCCGAGGCGTACGCCCTGACCTGGGAACCCCTCGCCGATCCCGGTCCTGCGCCGGGCCGTCGCCGTGCTGGAGGGGTTCGGCCGGGTCGGAGACCTGCTGGATGTCGGTGACGGCATGGGCGTGGACGTCCTCGCCGACCTCGGAGCCGTGGCCGGGGCCGCAACGGTGCTGGCGCCGGTCGGCGCCTCCCCGTCCGGCTCCGGGCCCTCGGCGGGACCGGTGGAGGAGGCGCACGCCCGGACCGCCGCCGTCCTGTCCCTGGTGCGGCGGTGGCTCGCCGATCCCGCGCCCGACGGCGCCCTGCTGACCGTCGTCGTCGACGGACGGGATCTGTCTTCCGCCGCGATCAGGGGCCTGGTCCGCACCGCCGCCGCCGAACACCCCGGCCGGTTCTCGCTCGCGGTCGTGGACGGCCCCGCGCCGGTGGCGCTGCTCGCCGCCGGCCACGGTGAGCGCGAGGTGAGCGTACGCGACGGGATGGTCCTGGTCCCCAGGCTCGTCCCGCAGGATCTCGGCCCGGCAGGTCCGGCGGTGGCGGAGAAGGCGGTGGCAGAGGCGGCGGCGCCCGGCGTAGACGGCACGGCAGGTGCCGACCCGGACAACGGCGCGTCCGGCGCAGACGGCCCGGCCCCGGGGGGCGGAAGGGACGCCTCGGATGAGGTGGACGCGGACCCTGGGACGGTGCTCATCACGGGCGGCACAGGCACGCTGGGGGCGCTCGTCGCCCGCAGGCTGGCCGGTTCGGCCCGGCCCCCGCACCTGCTGCTGGTGAGCCGCTCCGGACCGGACACCCCGGGTGCGGACGCGCTCGCCCGCGACCTGCGCGCGGCCGGGGCGGAGGTCACCGTGGCGGCCTGCGACGTCACCGATCGGGACGCTCTGGCGGAACTGCTGGCCGCCGTCCCCGCCGGCCGCCCGCTGCGCGGCGTGGTGCACACGGCGGGCGTGCTCGCTGACGCCACCCTCACCGAGCTGACCCCGGACGCGCTGGCCGCCGTGCTGCGGCCGAAGGTCGACGCGGCCTGGCATCTGCACGAGCTGACCGCGGGCCTGCCGCTGGACCGCTTCGTACTGTTCTCCTCCGCCGTGGCCGCCTTCGGCGCGCCGGGGCAGGCCAACTACGCCGCGGCCAACGCGTTCCTCGACGCCCTGGCCGAGCACCGCACGGGCCTCGGCCTGCCCGCCACCTCGATCGCCTGGGGCGTCTGGGACGAGGCCAGCGCCATGACCGGCGGCCTGGACGCCGCGGGGCTGGCCCGGCTCGCCCGGTACGGCGTCGGCACGCTCGCCACCACCACGGCGCTGGACGCGTTCGACCGGGCGTGCGAGCCGTACGTGGTCGTGTCGCCCCTCGACGACGCCGTGCTGCGGGAGGAGGCCGCGGCAGGCCGGCTGCCCGCCCTGTTCTCCCGTCTGGTGGCGTTCCCGCGTAACGCCCGGCGCACGGCCGGGGGAGCCTGGGCGAGCCGGGTGCGGGCCGAGCGGCCCCAGGAGCGCGTCCACCTCGTCACCCGGCTGGTCCGCGAGCAGGCCGCGGCTGTCCTCGGCCACGCGAACCCGGCCGAGGTGCCCGGCGACCGCCCGCTGAAGGAGCTCGGCTTCGACTCGCTGACCGCGGTCGAGCTGCGCAACCGGCTCAACACACTGACCGGGCTGACCCTGCCCGCCACCGTCGTCTTCGAGTTCCCCACGGTCACCGCGCTCGCCGGGCACCTGCTCGGGCTCCTCACGGCGGAGGACCCGGGAACTTCGTCCGTCGCGGCCGTGCGGGCGGCGGACGACGATCCGGTGGTGATCGTGGGGATGGGGTGCCGGTTCCCCGGTGGGGTGGCCTCGCCGGAGGACCTGTGGGACCTGGTCGCCAACGGAATCGACGCGACGGGGGACTTCCCCGACGACCGGGGCTGGGACCTGGACCGGCTTTATCATCCCGATCCCGACCACCGGGGCACCGCCTACACGCGCAGGGGCGGCTTCCTGTACGACGCGGGCGAGTTCGACGCGGCGTTCTTCGGGATGAGCCCTCGGGAGGCGCTGGCGACCGATCCGCAGCAGCGGTTGTTGTTGCAGGTGTCGTGGGAGGCGTTGGAGCGGGCGGGGATCGATCCGCTGTCGCTGAAGGAGAGCGACACCGGCGTGTTCGTCGGCGCGACGGCCTCGGACTACACACCCCGGCTCCACGAGGGAGGCGGCGGTGCCGACGGCTACCTCCTCACCGGGGGCAGCGTCAGCGTGGCGTCGGGGCGGATCGCGTATGTGCTGGGGTTGCGGGGTCCGGCGTTGACGGTGGACACGGCGTGTTCGTCGTCGTTGGTGGCGTTGGATCTGGCGGTGCGGGCGGTGCGGTCGGGGGAGTGTTCGCTGGCGTTGGCCGGTGGGGTGGCGGTGATGGCCTCGCCGGGGATGTTCGTGGAGTTCTCGCGGCAGCGGGGGTTGTCGGTGGATGGGCGGTGCCGGGCGTTTTCGGCGTCGGCCGATGGCACGGGGTGGGCCGAGGGTGCCGGGGTGGTGGTGGTCGAGCGGCTGTCGCGGGCGCGGGCGTTGGGGCATCGGGTTTTGGCGGTGGTGGCGGGTTCGGCGGTGAATCAGGACGGGGCGAGTAACGGGTTGACGGCGCCGAACGGGCGGGCGCAGGAGCAGGTGATCGGGCGGGCTTTGGCGGAGGCGGGGCTGGGTCCGGGTGATGTGGATGTGGTGGAGGCGCATGGGACGGGGACCCGGTTGGGGGATCCGATCGAGGCGCAGGCGCTGATCGCGGCGTATGGGCGGGACCGGCGGGTGCCGTTGTGGGTGGGGTCGTTGAAGTCGAACATCGGGCATGCTCAGGCGGCGGCGGGGGTGGGCGGGGTCATCAAGATGGTGATGGCCCTGCGGCATCGGCAGTTGCCGGCGACGTTGCATGTGGATGAGCCGAGTCCGCATGTGGACTGGGACGGGTCGGGTGTGGCGTTGCTGACCCGTCCGGTGCAGTGGGCCTGGCCGGGGCGTCCTCGCCGGGCGGCGGTGTCGTCTTTCGGCATCAGCGGCACCAACGCCCATCTCATCCTCCAGCAACCCCCCACCGACACCCCCGAAACCAGCACCAGCACCCCTGAAACCGACACCCCCGAAACCAGCACCCCCGGCACGGGCAAGGGCACCCGGCACGTCGCCGCCACGACCGACACCGCCGGACACCCCGGCACCCCCGAAACCGACACCCCCGGAACCGACACCGGCGCTCACGAAGCGGCGGGGCCGGAGGCCGGGGACACGGCAACCGAGGTCCCCGGCCGAGCGGGAGCGAGCCGCGGCGGAGGCCTGCCGTTCGTGCTGTCGGCGAAGACGGAGACCGCCCTGCGCGCCCAGGCGGGCCTCGTGCACGACGTCCTCGCCGCGGGATCCGCGGCGCCGCGCGACGTCGCGTTCACGCTGACCCGCAGACCGCGGCTGGAGCACCGGGCCGTCGTGGACACCGGTCCGGCGGCGGACCCCGCTCAGGCGCTGGCCGCCCTCCGTGACGGCGCGCGCCATCCCGGGGTGATCACCGGGCGCGCGGTGCCGGACCAGCGGCTCGCCTTCCTCTTCTCCGGGCAGGGGGCGCAGCGGGCCGGCATGGGCGCCGGGCTGCTGGAGACCTCCACGGTGTACGCCGCCGCGTTCGACGAGATCTCCGCGCTGCTGGAGCCGCACATCGGCGTCGCCCTGCGGGACCTGCTGGCCGACCCGGAGCGGCTGGGACAGACGCGGTACGCGCAGCCGGCGCTGTTCGCGGTGGAGGTCGCGCTTCACCGGCTCGCCGCGTCGTACGGGCTGCGGCCCGACTTCCTGATCGGGCACTCGGTCGGCGAACTCGCCGCCGCGCACGTCGCGGGGGTGCTCGACCTCGCCTCCGCCTGCGCGCTGGTGGCCGCCCGCGGCCGGCTGATGCAGTCGGCCAGGGAGGGGGGCGCCATGACCGCGTTCGCCGCCACGCCGCAGGAGGCGGCCGAACTGGCCGCGTCGGCGGGCGGTGGCGTCGAGATCGCCGCGATCAACGGACCGGCGTCGGTGGTGCTGTCGGGCGACGCGGACGAGGTCGACCGGCTCGCGGCGCGGTGGAAGGCCGCCGGGCGCAAGGCCACCCGGCTCAAGGTGAGCCACGCCTTCCACTCGGCCCACATGGACGGCGTGCTGGAGGAGTTCCGCCAGGTGGTGGCGGGGCTGACGTTCGGCCCCGCCCAGATGCCCGTCGTCTCCACGGCGACCGGGAAGCTTGCCGGAGAGCGGGAGATGTCGTCGCCGGACTACTGGGTGGCGCAGATGCGTGGCGCCGTGCGCTTCGCGGACGCGGTCCGCACGGCGCGGGAGGCGGGCGTGACCCGGTTCGCGGAGCTGGGCCCGGACGGGTCGCTCGCCGCGCTCGCTCAGGAGACGGGTGGCCCGGAAACCGATGACGCGGGAACCGCGGGCGCCGAAACCGACGGAGCGGGGACCGTCGGCGCGGGGACTGCCGGCGTGGGGACCGTCGGTACGGGGATCGCTGGCGCGGTGCTCGCGGTGCCGCTGCTCAGGCCCGGCCGTTCGGACGAGGAGGCGTTCCGGGCCGCGCTCGCCCGACTGCACGTGGCGGGCGTGCCGGTCGAGTTCGGGCCGCTCGTGGAAGGCGGCCGGCTCACGGACCTGCCCACGTATCCGTTCGAGACCAGGCGCTACTGGCTGCTGCCGCCCGCGGACGACGACCGGCCGTCGGCGTACGGGCTGGACACGTCCCCACACCCCCTGCTGGCCGGTGCGACCGAGCTGCCGGACGGCGGCCGGCTCTTCACCGGAGTGCTGTCCACCCGCCGTCAGCCGTGGCTGGCCCACCACCGGGTCGGCGGGCGGGTGCTGGTCCCGGCCATGGCCCTGGTCGAGCTGGCCCTCGCCGTGGGCGCGACGGCCGGCCGTCCAACGCTGGGCGAGTTCGTGATCCACGCGCCGATCGAGCTGCGGGGCACGGGGGAGGTCCGCCTCCAGGTGGCCGTGTCGGCGAGCGGTGACCTCACGGTTCGCAGCCGCGCCGCGGAGCCGTCGGAATGGACCGTCAACGCCACGGCCACGCTCACCGAGAAGCAGGTCCTCCCCGGCCGGCCGGTCGCGTCCGGTCCGGGCACCCGCCTCGATGCGGGCACGCCCGAGGACACCTACCGCCTGCTCGCCGACCACGGCTACGAGTACGGCCCGGCGTTCCAGGGGCTGGTCGCCGCCTGGCGCGACGAGGGCGACCTGTACGCCGAGGTGGCCCTGCCGCCGTCGCTCCGCGCCGAGGCCGCCGGGTACGCCGCGCACCCGGCTCTGCTGGACGCCGCCCTGCACGTGCTCTCACTGGACGGGCTCGACGGCCCCCGGCGGGTGCCGTACGCGCTGAGCGGGGTCCGGACGCATCCGGCATCCCAAGCACGAACGCTTCCGGAATCCGAGGCGCGGGCGAATGTGGCATCCGGGGCGGCTCGTGCGCGGCCCTCGCGGACGCTTCCCACCCGCGTCCGCGCCCGGCTCACCCCGCTCGACCCCGACGCCTACCGGGTGGACCTCATCGGCGACGACGGGCGGGAGGTGCTAACGGTGGAGCGGCTGCGGCTGCGCCCGCTCCCGGCCGCCGCCGCGCTGTACGGCCTGAGCTGGGAGGCGGCGCCGCCGCCCGCCCCGGTCGCGGACTTCGCTCTCGTCACCGAGCTCCCCGAAAACCCGCCGCCGCTCGTGCTGCTGGACGGGCTCGACCGCTCCGACGACCCGTACGCCGCGCTGGACGCGGCCCGCGAGGTGCTGCAGCGGTGGCTCGCCGACCCCGCGGCCGGTGACGCCCGCCTGGTGGTGCTGACGCGTGGTCTCGCCGTGGACGGCGCCGAGGACGCGAGGCCGTCCACCACCGCCCTGTGGGGCCTGGTCAGGTCGGCCCGGGCCGAGCATCCCGGCAGGTTCGCCCTGCTCGACATCGGCCGGGGAGAAGCCGGCCCGGTTGCGGCAGGGCTGGAAGACGCCGTCCGGGAAGATGCCGGGCCGGGGGACCTCGATCCGGGGCTGCTCGCGGCGGTCGGCGCGGCGTTCCCCGAGGCCGCGATCCGCAGGGGAGCGCCGCTGGTGCCACGACTCGTCGCCGAGCCCGCAGCACCGGCTTCCGGAACGCCGCCCCTGTGGCCCCGCAGCGCCGCGGGCGGCACGGTGCTCGTGACCGGCGGTCTCGGCGCGCTCGGCCGGCGGATCGCCGCTCACCTGGTCACCCGGCACGGCGTGCGGAACCTGCTCCTGGTGAGCCGCCGGGGCGAGCACCACCCGGACGCCGCCGCGATCCAGGCGGAACTGACCGCGCTCGGCGCCGCCGTCGCCGTACGGTCCTGCGATCCGGCGGACCCGCAGGCCCTGGCCGCCCTGCTCGGCGGCCTCGACGGACCGCTGACGGGCGTCGTCCACGCGGCGGGCGTCGCGGAGGACGCCGTCATCGAAGGGCTCACCGCGCCGGCCCTGCGGCGGGTGCTCGACGCCAAGCTCGCGGCCGCCCGCGCCCTCGACGAGGCGACCCGCGACGCGGATCTCGACGCGTTCGTGCTGTTCGGCTCGGTGGCCGGCGTCCTCGGCACCGCGGGTCAGGGCGCGTACGCCGCCGCGAACGCCGGGCTGGAGGCGGTGGTGCGGCGCAGGCGGCGGGCCGGCCGGCCCGGGCTGACCGTGCACTGGGGCCTGTGGGACGTCGGCGACGGGATGAGCGGCGGTCTGGCGGGGCGGGACGTCGCCCGGCTCGGGCGGGCCGGCATCAGGCCCATGGCCCCGGCGGACGGGCTCGGCCTGTTCGACCGCGCCCTGCGGCTGGACGCTCCCGTCGTGGTGGCGGGCAGCCTCGACCTCCCGGCCGCGCTGCGGAGGATCCGCCCCACCGCCGCACGAGTCGCCGCCCCCGACGCTCGGCCCGGAGGTCCGGACAGCGCCCGGCCCGACGGACCGGACACCGCTCGGGCGGTGCTCGACGCGGTGGCCGCCGTGCTGGGGCACGACGGCGGCTCGGAGATCGATCCGGAGCGGGCGTTCACGGATCTCGGGTTCGACTCGCTGACCGCGGTCGAGCTGCGCAACCGGCTCGGCGACGACCTCGGCGTCCGCCTGCCCGCCGCGGTGGTGTTCGACCACCCCACGCCGGCCGCCCTGATCGCCCATCTGGACGGCCTTCTCGCCGGCCCGGACACGCGCGGTGACCAGGCCGAGGGGCCGCGGGAGCCGTACGGGCCGGACGACGACGCGGTCGCGATCGTCGGCATGGCCTGCCGGTTCCCCGGCGGCGTACGGACACCGGCGGAGCTGTGGGAGCTGCTCGCCTCGGGCGCCGACGCCATCACCGAGTTCCCCGCCGACCGAGGCTGGGACCCCGACCTGTTCGACCCCGATCCCGACCATCCGGGTACGTCGATCACCCGGTACGGCGGGTTCCTGCACGACGCCGCCGAGTTCGACCCCGAGTTCTTCGGGATCGGCCACCGGGAGGCCCTGGCCGTCGACCCGCAGCAGCGCCTGCTGCTGCAGACCGCCTGGGAGGCGGTCGAGGACGCGGGGATCGACCCGGCGACGCTGCGCGGCTCCCAGAGCGGGGTGTTCGTCGGCGTCATGTACTCCGACTACGGGGCGCGCGTTCACCAGCGCCGCGGCGCGGCCCGCGACCTGGAGGGCTACCTGGTCAGCGGCAGCGCGGGCAGCGTCGCGTCCGGCCGCATCTCCTACACGCTCGGGCTCGAGGGCCCGGCGGTGACGGTGGACACCGCCTGCTCGTCCTCGCTGGTCGCCGTCCACCAGGCGGCGCAGGCGCTCCGCCTGGGCGAGTGCGCCCTGGCCCTCGCCGGAGGCGCGACCGTGATGGCGAGCCCTGCCACGTTCATCGAGTTCAGCCGCCAGCGCGGGCTGGCGCCCGACGGCCGCTGCAAGCCGTTCTCCGCCGACGCCGACGGCACGGCGTGGGGCGAGGGCGTCGGGCTGCTCGTGCTGGAGCGCCTCTCCGACGCGCGGCGCAACGGCCACCGCGTGCTCGCGCTGGTCCGCGGCTCCGCGGTCAACCAGGACGGCGCGAGCAACGGACTCACCGCGCCCAACGGCCCGGCCCAGGAGCGGGTGATCCGGGCCGCCCTGCGCGGCGCCGGTCTGCGGCCGTCGGACGTCGACGTGCTCGAGGCCCACGGCACCGGCACCCGGCTCGGCGACCCGATCGAGGCGGGCGCCGTGCTCGGCACGTACGGCCGGGACCGGGACGGGCGCGCGCCGCTGCTGATGGGCTCGGTCAAGTCGAACATCGGCCACACCCAGGCGGCGGCCGGGGTGGCCGGGATCATCAAGATGGTGCTGGCCATGCGCCACGGGCGGGTGCCCGCCACCCTGCACCTGGCCCGGCCCAGCGAGCACGTCGACTGGTCCGGCGGCGCGGTCGCCGTGCCCGCCGAGCCGGTTCCCTGGCCCGGCACCCCCGGGCCGCGCCGGGCCGCGGTCTCCTCGTTCGGCATCAGCGGCACCAACGCCCACGTCATCCTCGAGATGGGCGACGAGCCCCGCGCGTCCGGCGACGCACCCGACGGGGAACCGCCGGAGACGCGGGTCGTGCCGTGGGTGCTCAGCGCCCGCACCGACGAGGCGCTGCGCGAGCAGGCGGCCCGCCTGAGGCGGCACGTGCTCGCCGACCCCGGGCTGCGGATCGCCGACGTCGCCCTGTCGCTCGCCACCACCCGCACCGCGTTCGACCGGCGGGCCGTCGTGCTCGGCCGGGACCGCGCCGAGCTGATCGCCGGGCTCGACCACCTCGTCGCGGGGACGCGGCCGCCGGCCGAAGGCTTCCCCGTCGTCGTCACCGGTACGGCGGTGCGCGGCCGGACCGCCGTGCTCTTCGCCGGCCAGGGCGGCCAGCGGACCGGCATGGGCGCCGAACTGTACCGTCGGTTCCCCGCGTACGCGCGGGCCTTCGACGAGGTGTGCGCGGAGCTGCGCCGGATCGACGGCGTCGACGTGGCGGCGGTGATCGCGGGGGAGGGCGAGCCGGGGCTCATCGACCGGACCCGCTACACGCAGGCGTCGCTGTTCGCGCTGGAGGTCGCCCTCTTCCGCCTGCTGGAGTCCTGGGGCCTGCCGGCCGACGCCCTCGCGGGGCACTCGGTGGGCGAGGTCGCCGCCGCGCACGTCGCCGGGGCGTTGACCCTGCCGGACGCGGCGGCGCTCGTGGCCGCACGCGGGCGGCTCATGCAGGAACTGCCGGAAGGCGGGTCGATGGTGGCCGTGCAGGCCGACCGGGCGACGGTGGAACGGGTGGCGAGGGAGGCGGAGACGCCCGTGGACGTCGCCGCCGTCAACGCGCCCGGCTCGGTGGTGATCTCCGGAGACGCCGAGCCCGTGGAGAGGCTGGCCGCGATCCTGTCCGAGCGCGGGCATCGCGTCAAACGGCTCACCGTGAGCCACGCCTTCCACTCGGCCCGCATGGAGCCGATGCTGGCGCCCTTCAGGGCGGAGATCGCGGACCTGGCCGCGTCGGCCCCGCACCGCACGCTCGTGTCGACGCTCACCGCCGAGGAGGCCGGCGCCGGCACGCTGGGGTCGCCGGACCACTGGGCGGACCAGGTGCGGGGAACCGTGCGCTTCGCCGACGCGGTCGCGCGGCTGCGCGGCCTCGGCGCCGCCCGCTTCCTGGAGATCGGTCCCGACGCGGCGCTCACCGCGATGGTCCGCCAGTGCGACCTGGGCGAGGACGCCGTCGCGGCGGCCGCGCTCGGGCGTGGAACCGGCGAGGTGACGGCGCTGTACACGTTCGTGGCCCACGCCTTCGTGGCCGGGGTCGCCTGGGACTGGCGGGCGCTGCTGGGCGGCGGCGCCGTGGTCCCGCTGCCCACCTACCCCTTCCGCCGCGAGCGCCTGTGGCTCGCGGCCCCCGCGGCGGGCGCGACCGCGACCGGCGTCGGCGCGGACGATCCGGGCCACCCGCTGCTCATGGCCGCCGTCACCGTCCCCGACGGCGGGCAGACCGTCTACACCGGCGTGCTGTCGGTCGGGCGGCAGCCCTGGCTGGCCGACCACGCGCTGGCGGGGATCCCGGTGCTCCCGGCCGCCGCCCTCCTCGACGTGACCGCCTGGCTCGCGGCCCGGCACGGAGCCGCCGGGGTGCGGGAACTGGAGCTGCGCTCCCCGGTGCCGATCCCCGCGGAAGGGGAGGTCCACCTGCGGATCACGGTCGACGGCGCCCGGGTCCGCGTTCACGGCCGTCCCTCCGGGGCCGGGGAGTGGACCCTGCACGCCGAGGCGGTGCTCGGCGACGACGATCCCGGGCCCGGCTGGTCCGGCCGCCGCCCGCCCGAGGCCGCGTCCGTGGACGTGACCGGCGCGTACGCCGAGTTCGCCACGCACGGCTACGAGTACGGCCCCGCCTTCCAGGGGCTGCGCGCCCTGTGGCGGACCGAGAACGAGCTGTACGCCGAGGTCGAGAGCGAGATCGTCCCCGGGCTGCTCGACGCGGCCCTGCACCCGTGGATCACCGGCGCCGGAGAGCACCGGGAGGGGCGCATCCCCGTCCCCTACGCCTTCCGCGGCGTGCGTCTCCACGCCGAGCCCCTGGGGAGGTTGCTGGTCAGGATCCGGCACACCGGAGAGGAGACGTTCGCGCTCGACGCGGCCGACGCCGGGGGAGCCCCGGTGCTGTCGGTGGCGGAGGTCCGTGTACGCCCGGTCGAGGAGCGCGCGCTGCTGAGCGCGGGCGGAGCCGGCCCGCGGCCGTACGAGGTCGTCTGGGTCCCGGCCCCGCTCGACGGCACGCCCGCGACCGGGGGGCCCACGGTCGTCCTGGCCCCCGAAGGGCTTATCGCGGACGCGCCCTACCCTGTCGTCACCTACTCGACCGGCGCGTACGGCGACGCAGGGAACCCCGGCGGCGGACCGGAAGGCCGCGCCGCGTCCCCGGACGGCCCGGGCGCGGCGGTCCGCGCGGCCCTGGACGCGGCGCGCGCGGCCATCCTCGGGCTGCCCGACGACGGTCACCTCGTCGTGGTGACCCGGGGAGCCACCGGAGACGAGGGACCGCCCGCCCGCGAACCGGAGGGCTCCGGCCGTCCGACGGATGCCGGGGCACCGGGTCTTCGGGCACCGGGTCTTGCGGGACCGGGTGCCGGCGGGCCGGGCGACTTCACCGGACTCATCGGGGCGGCGCTGTGGGGCCTCGTCCGTGCGGCGGTCCAGGAGTTTCCCGGCAGGGTCGGCGTGGTCGACCTCGACGGCAGTCCGGAGTCGCCGGCCGAGCTGCCCCACGCCCTGGCGGCCCGGCCCGGCCAGCTCGCCCTCCGCCGGGGCGAGGCCGTACGCCCCCGCCTGCGCGCCCTGACCGGCGCACCCGGCGACGCACCGGACCTGGGCTCAGGCACGGTCCTGGTCACCGGGGCCGGCGGCGCGCTCGGCGGCGAGGTCGTGCGGCACCTGGCCGCCCACCATGGAGCCCGCAGGCTCCTGCTCGTGAGCCGGCGTGGCGACGCCGATCCCGGACTGCGCGCCCTCGCCGCAGAACTGGCGGCACGGGACGGCGCCGAGGTTCGTACGGCCGCCTGCGACGTCGCCGACCCCGTGGCGGCGGAGGCGCTCGTCGCCGGGGTGGCCGGCGACCTCGTCGCGGTGGTCCACGCGGCGGGCGCGCTCGACGACGCCGTGCTGGAGAACACGACCCCCGACAGGCTCGACCGGGTCCTGCGCCCGAAGGTGGACGCGGCCTGGAACCTCCACCGGCTCACCGCGCACCTGCCGCTGAGGGCGTTCGTGCTGTTCTCGTCCGTCGCGGGGGTGCTGGGCAACGCGGGGCAGGCGGGCTACGCCGCGGCCAACGCGTTCCTGGACGCGCTCGCCCGGCACAGGCGGGCCGCCGGGCTGCCGGGCCTGTCGCTCGCCTGGGGCCTGTGGGACAGCGGCGCCGGCATGGCCGCCGAGCTGAGCGCGGCCGCGCGGGCCCGGCTCGACCGGATGGGCATCCGCCCGCTGGACACGGAGGAGGCGCTCGGCCTGCTCGACCACGCGCTGGCGGCCGGCCCCGCCGTGCTCGTTCCTGCGCGGTTCGACCGGGCCGCGCTCGCCCGGCGGCACGGCGAACTGCCCGAGGTGCTCGCCGACCTCGCGCTCTCCGCCCCCTCCGCTCCCTCCGCGCCCGCCGGACGGGCCGTGCCGCTGGCCCGGCGTCTCGACGGGCTGGACGAGGAGGCGGCCCGGGCCCTGGTGCGCGGCGTCGTCGCGAGCCGGGTCGCGGAGGTGCTCGGCCTGCCCGGCGGGGCGCGCGTGCCCGAGGATCGCGGGCTGTTCGATCTCGGTCTCGACTCGCTCACGGCGATCGAGCTGCGCAACCGGCTCGGCGAGGAGGCGGGCGAGCGGCTCCCGGCGACCGTGCTGTTCGACCACCCGACCGTACGGGAGCTGACCGCGTACCTGCTCGACCGCGTGCACGGGGAGCGGCCGGTGTTCGACCCGGCGGCGCTGGACGTCTGGGTGTCGGCCGCCTCCGGTCTCACCGGCGGCGACCGGCAGCGGGCCGAGCTCGTACGGGCGCTGCGCGGCGCGCTCAGCGTCCTCGACCCCGCCGGAGGACGGCAGGCCGCCGGCGGCGGCGACTCCATGGCCGGAGTCGAGGCGGCCTCCGACGACGAGCTGTTCGGCCTGCTCGACCGGGAGCTGAGCGAGTGACCCCGCCGCACGCCCTTTCCCGCAGAACCACGGATCCTCAGGACGGAGAGCGGTTCATCCATGGCGAATGAAGACAAGCTGCGCGACTATCTCCGGCGGACCACGGCCGACCTGCTGCGCGCCCGCGCGGAGCTGGAGCGGCTCGAACAGGCCGCGCACGAGCCGCTGGCGATCGTCGCCATGGCCTGCCGCTACCCCGGCGGTGTGCGGACGCCCGAGGACCTGTGGCGGCTGGTCGAGTCGGGCACCGACGCGATCACCCCCTTCCCCCGGGACCGGGGGTGGCCACTCCACGAGCTGTTCGACCCCGACCCGGACCGGGAGGGTACGAGCTACGCCTTCGAGGGCGGGTTCCTGCACGACGCCGCGGGCTTCGACGCGGAGCTGTTCGGCATCAGCCCGCGCGAGGCCCTGGCCGTCGACCCTCAGCAGCGGCTGCTCCTCCAGGCCGCCTGGGAGGTCTTCGAACGGGCCGGGCTCGACCCGCGCGGGTTGTCGGGCGAGCGGATCGGGGTGTTCGTGGGGGTCATGTACTCCGACTACGGCTCCCGCCATGTGCGCGCCCCCGAGGGATTCGAGGGGTTCATCGGCACCGGCAGCGCGGGGAGCATCGCCTCCGGCCGCATCGCCTACGCCTTCGGCCTGCAGGGGCCGGCCGTCACCCTGGACACGGCGTGTTCGTCGTCGCTGGTCGCCCTCCACTACGCCGCGCAGGCGGTCCGCCGGGGGGACTGCGACTTGGCCGTGGCCGGAGGCGCGACCGTCATGGCGACCCCGGGCACGTTCGTCGAGTTCAGCCGCCAGCGCGGGCTCGCCCCCGACGGCCGCTGCAAGGCGTACGCGGCGGCGGCCGACGGCACCGGCTGGGCCGAGGGCGTCGGGCTGGTGCTCGTGGAGCGGCTGTCGGAGGCCCGGCGCAGGGGCCACCCGGTCGTCGCGGTCCTGCGCGGCAGCGCGGTCAACTCCGACGGCGCGAGCAGCCGCCTGTCCGCGCCCAACGGCGCGGCGCAGCAGCGGGTCATCCGGGCCGCGCTCGCCGACGCCGGTCTCGGCCCCGAGGAGGTGGACGCGGTCGAGGGGCACGGCACCGGCACCGGCCTCGGCGACCCCATCGAGGCGAACGCGCTGATGGAGGTGTACGGCAGGGCCCGCGCCGCCGACGACCCGGTGTGGCTGGGCTCGCTCAAGTCCAACATCGGGCACTCGCAGGCGGCCGCGGGTGTCGGCGGCGTCATCAAGATGGCGCTGGCCATGCGGCACGGCGTCCTCCCCGCGAGCCTGCACATCGACGAGCCCACCCCGCACGTCGACTGGGCCGCCGGCGGTCTCGCCCCGCTCACGGCCGCCCGCCCCTGGCCCGATCGGGTCCGCCCCCGCCGGGCCGCGATCTCCTCCTTCGGCATCAGCGGCACCAACGCCCACGTGATCGTCGAGCAGCCCCCGGCCGAGACCGGGACGCCCTCTCCGCCGGGGGAGCCGGGCGAGGGAGAAACCGGCGGGGATGACGCCGGCGCGGGGGACGCCCTCCCACCGGCGGCCCCGTCCTCCGAGGAGGCCACGTCCGGCGCGGTGCCGGAGGTGGCCGGTGCGGGGCGGCCGGTGGTCTGGACGGTGTCCGGGCACACCGAGGCCGCCCTGCGCGCCCAGGTCGGCCGGTTGCGGCGGTGGGCGGAGGACCACCCCGGCGCCGACCCGGCCGACGTCGCCCACACGCTGCGTACGGCCCGGGCCGACCTCGCGCACCGCGCGGTCGTGGTGGGGACGGACCTGCGCGGACTGACCGGAGGACTGGCCGCGCTGGAGGAGGGCCTGCCATCCCCGCGTGCCGTGGCGGGGGAGGCGCAGGCCCCGTCGCGGCCGGTGTTCGTCTTCCCCGGCCAGGGATCCCAGTGGGCCGGGATGGCCCGCGAGCTGTTCGCCGTCTCCGAGCCGTTCCGGGAGGAGATGCTGCGGTGCGCCGCCGCCCTCGCCCCCCATGTCGACTGGGACCTCGTCGAGGTGGTGACCTCGCCCGAGGGCGGCGCGGCCGACCTCCTGAACAGGGTCGACGTGGTGCAGCCGGCCCTGTTCGCGGTGATGGCCTCGCTGACCGCCGCCTGGCGGTCCCTCGGCGTCGAACCGGCCGCGGTGGTGGGCCACTCCCAGGGCGAGATCGCGGCGGCGTACGCGGCCGGCGTCCTGGACCTGGCCGACGCCGCGGCCCTGGTCGCCCGGCGCAGCCGCGCCATCGCGGACATCGCGGGCGGCGGGGCGATGGCGTCGGTCGAGCTGCCCGCCGCCGAAGTCGGCCGCCGCTTCGGCGACCTCGACGGCGTCGCGGTGGCGGCTCTGAACGGGCCCGCCGCCACCGTCGTGTCGGGCGAGGCGGGCGCGGTGCGCGAGCTGGTCGCCCGGTGCGAGGCCGAGGGCGTACGGGCCCGGCTCGTGCCCGTGGACTACGCGTCCCACTCGCCCGCCGTGGAGCCGTTGCGCGAGACCCTGCTCGCCCGCCTCTCGGGCATCCGTCCCCGCTCCGGCGGGACGCCCTTCCACTCGACGGTGGTGGCCGCTGAGCTGGACGGCGCCACGCTCGACGCCGCGTACTGGTACGACAACCTGCGCGAGCCGGTGCGGCTCAGCGAGACCGTGGCCGCCCTGATCTCCGCGGGCCACCGGTGCTTCCTGGAGGTCAGCCCGCACCCGGTGCTGGCGGCGCCGCTGCGGGACACGGCCGAGGAGGCCGGCGTGGAGGCGGACGTGGTGGCCACGCTGCGCCGCGACGACGGAGGCCTCGACCGGCTGCTCACCTCGGCCGGATCGCTGTTCGCGGCCGGCGTCCCGGTGGAGTGGGGTCCGTTCGCGGCGGGGCAGGTGCTCGACCTTCCCACGTACGCCTTCCAGGAGCGGCGGTACTGGCTGGACACCGTCACCGCAGGGTCCGCCGGGCCGACCGGCCTTCCCCTGACGGGCCACCCCGTGCTCGGCGTCGCCGTCGAGGACGCCGCCGGGGGGAGGGTGCTGTTCTCGGGCGCGCTGCCGGCCGGAGGGTGGGCGCGGCAACACCGGCTGGGGGAGCGCGCGCTGCTGCCCGGGAGCGCTCTGGTCGAGCTGGCGCTGGCGGCGGGTGAGAGGGTCGGCCTGCCCGTCGTGGAGGACGTCACGCTCGTCGCCCCGGTGGAGGCGGCGGGCCCAGTCCAGGTGCAGGTCCAGATGCAGCTCGAGGTGGAGCACGCGCCGGGCGGCGCCACCTTCACGATCCACGCCAGGACGGGCGAGGGCGACGCCGCGGGTGCCTGGCGGCTGCACGCCTCCGGCTCCCTCAGCGTCGAGAGTCCCCCCGGCGCGGAGCCGGCCGGGACGGGACAGGCGCGGCCGGACGGCTCTCCCGGCGAGTGGGTGCCCGAGGGCGCGGAGCCGATCGACGCGGCGGCCGGGTACGACCGGCTTGCCGAGGCGGGGGTGCACTACGGCCCCGCCCTGCGCGCCGTGCGCGCCGCCTGGCGGCGGAACGGCGAGCTGTTCGCCGAGCTGGCGGTCACCGCTTCGCCGGCCCCGGTTCCCACTGTGTCGATCCCGGTCACCGCCGAGGGCACCTCGGCCGCCGGAGGGGCCGCCCCGGCGCGGGAGGCGGCGGCGCCCTCGGGGGAGGAGGGGTTCGCGCTGCATCCCGCCGTGCTGGACGGCGCGGTGCAGGCCGCCTTCCTGGACCGCGTGACGGGGGACGACGGCCCGTCCGAGGTCGTCGTGCCCTTCGCCTGGAGCGGCGTGCGGGCGTACGCGCCGCCCGGCGGCCTCCCGGGCGCGCTGCGGGCGCGGCTGGGCAGGAGCGGGCCGGACACCTTCTCCGTGCGTGTCTCCGACGGCGACGGCAGGGTCGTGCTGACCGCCGACGAGGTACGCGTACGACCGGCACCGGAAGAGGCCGGCCGCGAGGCGTCCCCCGCCG
The DNA here is from genome assembly GCF_014892245.1 of Microbispora sitophila. Lineage (NCBI taxonomy): Bacteria > Bacillati > Actinomycetota > Actinomycetes > Streptosporangiales > Streptosporangiaceae > Microbispora > Microbispora sitophila. The sequence continues at coordinate 143,536 of NZ_JADBGC010000022.1, forward strand.
GGTCCCCGGGGCTGCGGCTGAAGCCCCTGGAGAGGCGGACCTCCGGGAACGACGTCTCTCCCGTGACGGCCGCCGGGGCGTACGCCGCCCTGGACGGCCTGAGCGCGCGAGAACGGGAGGACCGCCTGCTCGACCTGGTGGCGCGGGCGGTCGCCGGGATCCTCGGCTACGAGTCGGCGGGGGAGGTGCGTCCCGAGCGGCCCTTCCGCGACCTGGGGCTCGACTCGCTGACCGGCGTGCAACTCCGCGACCACCTGGGCCGCACCCTCGGCCTGCGCCTGCCGAGCACGCTCGTGTTCGACCACCCCACCCCGCGTGCCCTGGCCCGCCATCTGGACGAATCCCTGACGGGAGCCGCCACCGCCGCCACCGCCGCCGCCCCGGCGGTTCCGGAGCGGCGCGGCGGCGAGGCGGCGGAGGAGCCCGTCGTCATCGTGTCCATGGCCTGCCGCTATCCCGGCGGCGTCACGACCCCGGAAGAGCTCTGGGATCTGCTGGAGGCGGGCGGCGACGCCATCGGGCCGTTCCCCGCCGACCGCGGCTGGGACCTCGCGACGCTGTTCGACGACGACCCCGACACCCCGGGCACGTCCTACGCCCGCCACGGCGGCTTCATCCACGACGCCGCCGGCTTCGACGCCGGCTTCTTCGAGATGAACCCGCGGGAGGCGCGGGCGGCCGACCCACAGCAGCGGCTGCTGCTGGAGACGTCGTGGGAGGCGTTCCAGCGCGCGGGCATCGACCCGTCCCGCCTGCGCGGCTCGCGCACCGGCGTCTACGTCGGCCTCATCTACACGGAGTACGGCGCGCGGGCCCAGGACGACCCCCGCGAGCACGGCGGCTACCTCGGCACCGGCAGCGCCGGGAGCGTGGCGTCCGGCCGGATCGCCTACACCTACGGTCTCGAAGGCCCGGCGATCACGGTGGACACCGCGTGCTCGTCCTCGCTCGTCGCCCTCCACCTCGCCGTACGGGCGCTGCGGGACGGGGAGTGCGACCTGGCCCTGGTGGGCGGGGCGACGCTCATGGCCACGCCGGCCACGTTCGTCGAGTTCAGCCGCCAGCGCGGGCTGTCGCCCGACGGCCGGTGCCGGGCGTTCGCGGACGCGGCCGACGGGACGGGCTTCAGCGAGGGCGTCGGCCTGCTGCTCGTGGAGCGGCTGTCGGACGCGCGGCGCAACGGTCACCCGGTGCTCGCCGTCGTGAAGGGGACGGCCGTCAACCAGGACGGCGCGAGCAACGGCCTCACCGCCCCCAACGGCCCCGCCCAGGAACGGGTGATCGAGGAGGCGCTGCGCGCCGCAGGGCTGTCCCCGGCCGACGTGGACGCGGTCGAGGCCCACGGCACCGGCACCACGCTCGGCGATCCGGTCGAGGCGCGGGCCCTGCTGCGCACGTACGGCGCGGCCAGGGGCGACCGCCCGCCGCTGCGGCTGGGGTCGCTCAAGTCGAACATCGGCCACACCCAGGCCGCGGCCGGGGTCGGCGGCGTCATCAAGATGGTCCTCGCGCTGGAGCACCGGACGCTGCCGCGCACGCTGCACGTCGACGGCCCGTCGCGCCACGTGGACTGGGACGCGGGCGGGCTCGAACTGCTCACCGAGGCCGTGCCCTGGCCCGCCGGGGACCGCCCGCGGCGCTTCGGCGTCTCGGCCTTCGGCATGAGCGGCACCAACGCCCACGTGATCGTGGAGGAGCCGCCCGCCGCGGACGCCGTACCCGACGCCCGGCCGGAGCCGGCGCCCGCCGCCGCGGTCCCGCTGGTCCTGTCGGCCAAGTCGCCGGGCGCGTTGCGCGGCGAGGCGCGCAGGTTGGCCGGTTATCTGGAACGACACCCGGGCGTCCCGCTGGCCGACGTCGCGGCGGAACTGGTGCGCACCAGGGCCGAGTTCGCGCACCGGGCGGTCGTCGTGGCCTCGGTCATCGGGGAGGCGGTCGAGGGGCTCGCCGCCGTCGCCGAGGGGACGCCCGCCGCGACGGCCGTCACCGGGTACGCCAGGCAGGCCCGCCGGCCCGTCTTCCTCTACCCGGGGCAGGGCGCGCAGTGGGACGGCATGGCCCGGGCCCTGGTCGAGGACTCGCCCGCCTTCGCCGCCCGGATCGCCGAGTGCGCCGCCGCTCTCGACCCGGTCACCGGCTGGTCCCTGCGGGAGGCCCTGCTCGACGGCGCCGACCTGGGGAGGGTCGACGTCGTCCAGCCTGTCCTGTGGGCCACGATGACCGGCCTGACCGCGGTCTGGGAGTCCTTCGGCGTACGGCCCGCCGCGGTCGTCGGGCACTCCCAGGGCGAGATCGCCGCCGCGCTCACGGCCGGGGCCCTCTCGCTGGAGGAGTCGGCCGCGGTGGTGGCGCTGCGCAGCCGCGCGCTGCGGGCGCTGTCCGGCAGGGGCGCGATGCTGTCGGTCGCCGCCTCGGCGGACGTGGTCGCCGCCGCCATCGAGGCGACCGAGGGCGAGGTGGCCGGGATCGCGGTCGCCGCCATCAACGGGCCGGCCGCGACCGTCGTCGCGGGGGCCGCGGGAGCGGTGGACCGCCTGCGGCGCGAGCTGCGGGAGCGGGGTGTGCGCGTCCGGCTCGTCGACGTGGACTACGCCTCGCACTCTCCGCAGGTGGAGCCGCTGGAGGCGGAGCTGCTCGAGGTGCTGCCCGAGCCCGCGCCGCTGCCGGCCTACACGGCCGACGTCTTCTCGACGGTGACCGGGGGAAGGGTCGACCCCGGCGGGGAGACCGATTTCGGACGGCCCGCGTACTGGTACCGCAACCTGCGCAGCCCCGTGCTGCTCCAGCCGGCCGTGGAGGCGGCCCTCACGGCCGGGCACGAGGTCTTCATCGAGGTCAGCCCGCACCCGGTGGTCGGCATGGGGGTCCAGGAGATCCTCGACGCGCACCCGGAGGCCCGCTCGCCCGCCGTCGTCGGCACCCTGCGGCGGGAGGACGGCGGCCTGCGCCGCGTGCTGCTCTCGGTGGCCGAGGCGTGGGTCAACGGCGTGCCGGTCGACTGGGGCGCCCACCTGCTCGCCGGGCCGTCGGGCCGCGCGCCACGGCCGATTCCCACCCTGCCCACCTATGCCTTCGACCGGCGCCGTCACTGGCTGGACGCGCCGGTGCGGACCGCGGCCGCCGTGCCGGGGGCCGGCCGGGCCGCCCATCCGCTGCTGGACGCCGTGCTGCGGCAGGCGGGGGAGGACCGCGTGCTGCTGCTCGGCCGTCTCGGCCTCGACGGCCACCCCTGGCTGGCCGACCACGCCGTGGAGGGCACGGTCCTGGTGCCCGGCGCGGTGCTCGCGGAGCTGGCCGCCTTCGCCGGGGGGACGGTGGGCGCGCCGCGCGTGGACGAGCTGACCCTGACCCGGCCGCTCGTCCTGGAGCCGTCCGGCGCGACGGAGATCCAGGTGACGGTGGGACCGGCCGGGCCGGACGGGCGGCGCGAGATCGGCCTGCACGCCCGGCCCGCCTCCGGGCCGGAGGCCGCCGACCCACTCGGCGCGCCGTGGACGCCCCATGCCGCCGGCGTCCTCGCCCCCGCCGTGCCCGCGTCCGCCGTGTCCGCAGGCCCGGACGGGGTGTCCCCCGGGGAAGCGTGGCCGCCGGCCGGGGCCGTCCCCCTGCCCGTCGACGGGCTGTACGAGGACCTCGCGGCGAAGGGCTACCGCTACGGCCCGGCCTTTCGCGGCCTGCGGGCGGCGTGGCGGTCGGGAGAGGACGTCGTCGCGGAGGTGTCCCTGGACGCCCCGGCGGGGTTCCGCCTCGCCCCCACGGTGCTGGACGCCGCCCTGCACGCCCTCGCCCCCGCCCGCCTGTTCCCCGACGACGGCGCCGTGCGGCTGCCCTTCACGTGGCGGGGGTTCACCGCGCACGGCCCGGCCCCGGAGACCGTCCGCGTACGGCTGCGCCGGGCGGGCGACGACGCGGTGGCCGTCGAACTGGCCGCCGCGGACGGCGCGCCGGTGGCGTCGATCGACGCGGTGACGTTCCGCGCGGCCGACCCGGCCGATCTCGCCGCGGCCTCCGGGGGCGACTCGCTGTACGAGCTCGTCTGGGAGCCGGTGACCCCCGGTGCCGGCGTCCCGCGCGAGCGGGCCTGGGTGCTCGGCGCCACGGGCCCGGACTTCCCCGGCCTGGACGCGGCGCTCGCGGCCCTGGACGCCGGGGCGCCCGCCCCGGCCGTGCTGGTGATCACCGTGCCCGCCGCTCCACCGGACGGCGGCGTGCCGGAGGCGGTCAGGACGGCCCTGCTGGAGGTGCTCGGCACGCTGCGGCGTGGCCTCGCCGACGCCCGGCTCGCCGGGACGCTGTTCGTCGTACGCACCCGGGACGCGGTCGCCGCCGCCCCCGGCGACCCGGTGGGCGCGCTCGACGGGGCCGCCGTCTGGGGCCTCGTCCGCAGCGCGCAGAGCGAAGAGCCGGGCCGGATCGTCCTCGTGGACGACGGTGGCGCTCCGCTCGCCGCGGTGCTCGACGCCGCCGCCGGTGGAGAGCCGCAGACGGCGCTCAGGGACGGCCGCCCGCTGGCGCCCCGGCTGGCCCCCCGCCGCCCCGACCTCATGCGGCCGCGCGGCGGCTGGCGCCTGGAGGCGGGGGAGGGCGGCGTCGCCGAGGACCTCGTGTGCCGGCCCGCCGAGGACCGGCCGCTCGGGCCCGGCGAGGTGCGGGTGGCGGTGCGGGCCGCGGGGCTCAACTTCCGCGACGCGATGCTGGTCCTCGGCATGTACCCCGGCGCGGCCGACCTCGGCACCGAGGGCGCGGGCGTCGTCCTGGAGACCGGCGACGGCGTCACCGGCCTCGCGCCGGGAGACCGCGTGATGGGGCTCGTCGCCGGCGGCATCGGACCCTCGGCCGTCACCGACCACCGCCTGCTCGCGCCGATCCCGGCCGGGCTCTCGTTCGCCCAGGCGGCGACCGTGCCCGCGGTTTTCCTCACGGCCTACTACGCGTTGCGTGACCTCGCCGCCGCGCGGCCCGGTGAGCGGCTGCTCGTGCACTCGGCGGCGGGCGGCGTGGGCGGCGCGGCCGTCCAGCTCGCCCGCCACTGGGGGCTGACGGTCTTCGGCACCGCGAGTCCCGGCAAGTGGCCGCACCTGGAACGGGCGGGCCTGCCGCCCGAGCGCGTCGCGAACTCGCGCGACCTGTCCTTCGCCGGGGCCGTCCGCGCCGCGACCGGCGGCCGGGGCGTGGACATCGTGCTCAACTCATTGGCCCGCGAGTTCGTGGACGCCTCGCTGGGACTGCTCGCGCCAGGCGGCCGCTTCGTCGAGATGGGCAAGACCGACGTGCGCGACCCCGCCGAGATCCGCGACCGGCACGGCGTCCTCTACCGGGCCTTCGACCTGGCCGAGGCCGGGCCGGACCGGATCGCCGCCATGCTCGCCGACATCGCCGGGCTCCTCGCCGAGGGCGTCCTCGCCCCGCTCCCGGTGACGGCCTGGGAGACCGGCCGTGCCCCCGAGGCCGTACGGCACCTCGGCCTCGCCCGTCACGTCGGCAAGGTGGCGCTGCGGATCCCCCGCCCGCTCGATCCCGAGGGGACGGTCCTGGTCACGGGCGGCACGGGCGGCGTGGGACGGCTGGTCGCCGCGCACCTGGCCCGGCGGCACGGCGTACGGCACCTGCTGCTGGTGAGCAGGCAGGGGGAGCGCGCTCCGGGGGTCGAGGACCTGCGTGCCGAGCTGGACGGGCTCGGGGCGCGGCTGACGGTCGCCGCCGCCGACGTCGCGGACCACGCCGCGCTGGCCCGCGTGCTCGGCGAGGTGCCCGCCGAGCGGCCGCTGACGGCCGTGGTGCACGCCGCCGGCGTCCTCGACGACGCCACGCTGGCCACCCTCGACGCCGAACGGCTCGACGCCGTGCTCAGGCCGAAGGCCGACGGCGCCTGGCACCTGCACGAGCTGACGCGGCACCTCGACCTCGCCGCGTTCGTGCTGTTCTCCAGCGCGGCCGGGATCGTCGGCAGCGCGGGGCAGGCGGCCTACGCGGCGGCCAACGTCTTCCTCGACGCCCTGGCCGCCCTGCGGGCTCGCGAGGGGTTATCGGCGACCTCCGTCGCGTGGGGCCTGTGGCGGTCGGACAGCGCCATGACCGGCGGGCTCTCGGCGGCCGACCGGGCCAGGATGGCGCGCTCCGGCCTGCTGCCGATGGCGCCGGAGCACGCCCTGGCGCTGCTCGACGCGGCGCTGGACGCGGCCGCCCCGGCCCTGGCCGCCGTACGGCTCGACCCGGCGAGGCTGGCGGCCGTACCGGATCTCGCCGCGCCGCTGCGCGGGCTCGCCCGCGCCGAAGCGCCCTCGGCGAGCGCTCCGGCGGGGACGACCCCCGACCTGCCGGGCCTGCTCGCCGTGGCGGAGCCCGCGCGGCGGCGCGCGCTGGTGAACGAGACGGTGCTGCGGTGCGTCGAGGCCGTGCTCGGCCGGGCCCCCGGGGACGACGCCGGCGAGCCGCGCAGCTTCCGGGAGCTCGGGTTCGACTCGCTGACCGCCGTCGAGCTGCGCAACCGGCTCGGCAAGGCGACCGGCCTTCGGCTGCCGGCCACGGTGGTCTTCGACCACCCGACCCCGGACGCCCTGGCGGAATACCTGCTCGGCCGCCTGGCCCCGGACGACCCCGGCGGCCCGGACGACCCGGGCGCGACGGCCGACCCCGGGCCGGCGGTCCCGGCGCTCACGGCTCCCCCCGCTCGCGCGACCGGCGGCGAGATCCCGGCGACCGCGGAGGAGCTGTTCCGGTTCATCGACTCCGAGTTCCGATCCGAGGGACGGCGGCATGTCTGACGAGAAGCGACTGGTCGAATACCTCCGATGGACGACCGCCGAGCTCACGCGGGTGAAGCGGGAGCTGGCGGCCCTGACCGAGCCCGAGCCGGTGGCCGTGGTGGCGATGGCATGCCGGTTCCCCGGCGGCGTCCGCTCGCCCGAGGACCTGTGGCGGGTGGTCGCCGATGGCGCCGACGTCGTCGGCGAGTTTCCCGCCGACCGCGGCTGGGATCCGGCGCTGCACGAGCACACGAAGGCCGGGGGGTTCCTCGACGACGCCGCGGGCTTCGACGCCGCCTTCTTCGGCATCGCGCCGCGCGAGGCCGCCGCGATGGACCCTCAGCACCGCCAGCTTCTGGAGGTGTCGTGGGAGGCGATGGAGCGGGCCGGCATCGTCCCCGCCTCGCTGCGCGGCAGCAGGACCGGGGTCTTCACCGGGGTGATCTACCAGGACTACGCCCCGCCACTGGACGGCGTGCCGCCCGAGGCCGAGGGCTACCTGATGACCGGGAACGCCACCAGCATGGCCTCGGGCCGCCTGGCCTACACCTTCGGGTTCGAGGGGCCCGCCCTCACGGTGGACACGGCGTGCTCGTCCTCGCTCGTCGCGGTCCACCTGGCCGTACGGTCGCTGCGGGCGTCCGAGTGCGACCTGGCGCTCGCCGGCGGGGCGACGGTCATGGCCACTCCCCGGGTGTTCGTGGAGTTCGCCCTGCAGGGCGGGCTCGCGGCCGACGGCCGCTGCAAGGCGTTCTCCCGGTCGGCCGACGGCACCGGCTTCGGCGAGGGCGTGGGGATGCTGGTGCTGGAGCGCCTCGGCGACGCCCTGCGCGCGGGCCACCCGGTCCTCGCCGTCATCCGCGGATCGGCGATCAACTCCGACGGGGCGAGCAACGGCATCACCGCGCCGAGCGGCCCCGCCCAGCGCAAGGTGATCGAGGCGGCCCTGCGGGCGGCGGGGCTGTCCCCCGCGGACGTGGACGCCGTCGAGGCGCACGGCACCGGGACGGCCCTCGGCGATCCCATCGAGGCGGGCGCCCTCATCGAGGCGTACGGCACGGCCCCGGGGCGGCGGGAGCCCCTGTGGGTCGGCTCGGTGAAGTCGAACCTGGGACACACGCAGGCCGCCGCCGGGGTGGCCGGGGTCATCAAGATGGTGCAGGCGCTCCGGCACGAGACGCTTCCGGCGACCCTGCACGCGGACGAGCCGTCCGCGCTGGTCGACTGGGACGAGGGCGGGGTGGCCCCGCTGACCCGGCCCCGGCCCTGGCCCAGGGCCGACCGGCCCCGCCGGGCGGGCGTCTCCTCCTTCGGCATCAGCGGGACCAACGCCCACCTCGTCGTCGAGGAGCCCCCGGCGCCCGAGCCTTCGGAGCCCGAGCACTCGGAGCCCGAGCCTTCGGTTCCGGCGCCGCGCGGAGCGACCGGGGCGGCGCCGGAGCCCGGATCCGGCGCGGAGCCGCGGGCGGAGCCGGGCGGGGAACCGGCGGCCGTCCCCTGGGTGCTGTCGGGCCGGTCCCCCGAGGCGGTGCGCGCCCAGGCCGCACGCCTGCGCGACCTCCTGCGCGCCGGAGGCCCACTCGGGGAGCGCCCGGGCGTCGCCGGAAAGCGCTCTGACGGGGCCGAGGAGGAAGCCGCAGAGGACGATGCGAGGGCCGGAGCGGTCGCGGAGCGCGTGGGACAGGGCGGGGAGGGGGTCGATCTCGCGGCCGTGGCGCGGACGCTGATCGGCACCCGCTCGTCGTTCCGCCACCGGGCGGTGGCGATCGGAGCGGACGCCGCCGAGCTGTCCCGCGAGCTGGACGCGCTGGCCGCGTCCGCCGCGCCGGTCGGCGCCGCCCGGCCCGCCCCCGCTGTGGCCTTCGTGTTCTCGGGGCAGGGCACCCAGCGCCCCGGCATGGGCCGGGAGCTGCACCGGCGGTTCCCCGCGTACGCCGAGGCGTTCGACGCCGCCTGCGCCGCGCTGGACCGCGCCCGCACGCGGCGCGGCGCGGACGGTCCGGGCGTGGCCGAGGTGGTGTTCGCCCCGGAGGGGTCGCCGACGGCCGCGCTGCTGCGGCGCACCGAGTTCGCCCAGCCGGCGTTGTTCGCCACCCAGCTCGCCATGTTCCGGCTGGCCGAAGACCTGGGCCTGACCGGCGGCGCGCTGCTCGGCCACTCGATCGGGGAGCTCACGGCGGCGCACGCCGCGGGGGCGCTCTCGCTCGACGACGCGGCGTCCCTGGTCGTGGCCCGCGCCCTGGCCATGCAGGCGGCTCCCGAGGGCGGCGCGATGGTGTCGCTGCGCGCGCCGGAGCCGGAGGTCGCCGCCTCGCTGAAGGAGGTGGACGGCCTGGTCGCGGTGGCCGCGGTCAACGGCCCCCGCTCGACGGTGATCTCCGGGGACGCCGCCGCCGTCCGCAGGCTGGCGGCCGGCTGGCGGGCGCGGGGCGTGCGCACCAGGCCCCTCGCGGTGAGCCAGGCGTTCCACTCCCCGCACATGGACAGCGCCCTGCCCGGCCTGGCGGAGGCCGCCCGGGCCCTGACCGTACGGGAGCCCGCCGCCGTGCTGGTCTCCACCCGCACCGGGAGGGTCGCGACGCGCGAGGAGCTGGCCGCGCCGGACCACTGGGCCGCGCAGGTGCGCGAGCCGGTCCGCTTCCACGACGGGGTGCGGGCGCTGCGGGCCCTGGGAGTGGACACCTTCGTGGAGATCGGCCCCGACGCCACGACGGCGGGCATGGTCGCCGACTGCCTCGCGGAGGAGAGCGGCGAGGTGGCCGCGATCCCGCTGGCGCGCGACCCGTCGGCCGAGGCCCGCTCGGTGCTGCGGGCGCTCGCCCAGGCGTATGCGCGGGGCGTCGCGGTCGCCTGGGCGAAGGTGATCGGAGAGGGCCCGGCCGCCGACCCGGCAGCCGTCCCGACCTACCCCTTCCGGCACGAGCGCCACTGGATCACCCCCTCGTACGGCGTCCGGGGCGGCTCGCCACGCGAGCGGGAGCTGTGGCGCGCCGTGGACGACCTCGACGCCGAGCGGTTCGCCGCCCTCGTCGGCGGCGTCGACGCGCCTCCCGGCGTCGTGGGGGAGGTGGTGGCGGCGCTGCGGCGCTGGCGGTCCGACGTGAGCGGGCAGAGGCCAGGCGAGACCGCGGCGCCGGCGTCGTCCCCGCTCGACGGTGTGCCCGCCGCGGAGCGGCACGGCGTGCTGCTGGCCATGGTCCTCGCGGCCGTGGACGGCGCCCTCGGGCACGCCGCGGGGGCGCTCGGTCCGCACGACGACCTCACCCAGGCGGGCATCACCTCCTTCGGCGCGCTGGAGATCGCCGGGCGGATCTCCCGCGAGACCGGCGTGAACGTCCCGCCCGGCCTGGTGCTCGACCACCGCACGGCCCACGAGCTGGCGGCCCGCCTGGACGAGCTGCTCGCCTCCCCGGGCGACGGCGACCCGCACCGACGATCCGAGCACGACGCCATGGAGCCTCGATGACCACTGACACCGCCGCCGCGCTCGCGCGGCTGCGCGGGCTGCACCGGGACGGGACGCTCGCCGAGCGCTTCGACGAGGTGGGCCCGCTCCTCGCCGCGATGTCCGCCGAGGACGCCGCTCGGGCGGCGCGGCTGCTCGCCCGCGCCGACCTGGACGCCGCCCGTGAACTCCACCCGCGGCTGCCGGCCGTGCGGGTGACCGTCACCGGGCACGGCACGCTGGAGGCGCTGCGCGTCGCGCTCGTCGGCGAGCTGGCCCGGCACGGTTACGTGCCGTCGGTCCGGCTCACCGGCTTCGGCTCGTACGTCTTCGAACTGGGCGACCCCGGCAGCGAGCTGTACGCCGGGAAGCCCGACGTCGTGGTCTGCGTGCTCGACCACGCGACCGTGTTCGACGAGGTGGGCGTGCCGTTCACGGTCGAGGACGTGGAGCGCGTGCTCGCCGGGAAGCTGGCCCTGTGGCGGGGGCTGGCCGCCCGGTACGGCGAGAGCGGCTCGGGGGCGCTCGTGCTCAACACGGTGCCGCTGCCCCGCCTGTGGCAGGCGCGGCTGCTCGACCACAGGTCGCGGGCCCGGCTCGGTGCGGCCTGGCGCCGGGCCAACGCCGAGCTGCTGGAGCTCGGCGCGTCCGCCGAGCGGGTGGTCGTGGTGGACGTCGACCCGCTGCTGTCGTCCGCGACCGAGCTGAGCGACCCCCGCTTCGAGACCTACGCCGGCGCGCACCTGTCCGACGGGCTGCTCGGCGCGTACGCGCGGGAGCTGGGCCACCTCGTCAGAGCGAGGACCGGACGGGCCAGGAAGGTGCTCGCCCTCGACCTGGACGGCACGCTGTGGGGCGGGATCCTCGGCGACGACGGCGTGGAGGGCATCGAGGTCGGGCACGGCCCGCGCGGCGAGGCCTTCCGCCGCTTCCAGGGCGTGGCGAAGCAGCTCGCCTCCCAGGGCGTGCTGCTCGCCGCGGTGAGCAAGAACGACCGGGACACGGTGCTCGCCGCCCTGCGCGACCACCCCGGCATGCTGCTGCGCGAGGACGACTTCGTCCGGATCCTGGCCGACTGGAGCCCCAAGCCGGTGAACCTGCGCGCGCTGACCGAGGGCCTCAACCTCGGCGGCGACAGCGTCGTCTTCGCCGACGACAGCGTCCACGAGTGCGCCGCTGTCGCGGCCGAGCTTCCGGAGACCGTCGTGGTCCACCTGGGCGACGATCCGGCGCTGCACGCGGTGACGCTGCTCGCCGACGGATGGTTCACCACGACCGAGATCACCGCGGAGGACCGGGCGCGGACCCGCCGCTACCACGAGGAGGCGGCGCGGTCGGAGTTCCTCGCCGCCGCCGGCTCGGCCGAGGAGTTCCTGGCCGGCCTGGACGTGTCCGTACGGCTGGCCCCCGCGGAGCCGGGGGAGACCGCCCGGCTCTCCCAGATCACGCTGCGGACCAACCAGTTCAACCTCACCACCGAGCGCCTGTCGCCGGAGGAGGTCCGGGAGCGGGCGGAGCGGCCCGGCTCCCGGGTGCTGGCGATCTCGGCGGCGGACCGCTTCGGGAGCAACGGCGTCGTCGGCGCGGTCTTCCTGCGCGCCCGGCCGGAGGGTCTGGTGATCGAGAACTTCCTGCTGAGCTGCCGGGTCTTCTCCCGCGGCATCGAGCAGGCGGTGCTGTCGGCGGTGCTCCACGCGGCCAGGGAGGCCGGTTTCGCCGAGGTCCACGGCCGCTACCTGCCGACCGCCAAGAACGGCAAGGTCCGCGATCTCTACCCGCACTACGGCTTCGCGCCCGTGGAGGAGGGGGCGTGGTTCGTCCACGACCTCGGCGAGATCGTCGGCGTGCCCGCCCATCTCACGCTGCACGCCGAGGGCCGGGTGGTCCCGGAGGCGTCCCCCGAGGCGTTGACAATCTGAGGCTACCTCAGGTTGACTGTGCCGCGACGTAAAGTGAGGAAACCTCCGGATACGTCCCGTTGACCCCCTCTATGACCCCTTGCGAAGGAGAGGACGTTGGCCGAGGGAATCGCCGTCTCCGTGCACGACACCGCCCCCGTCTGGCGCGGCGACACCGCGGGCGACGCGCTGCGCCGTTCCGTCGACCTGGCCCGGGCCGTCGAGGCCCTGGGCTACCGGCGCTACTGGGTGGCCGAGCATCACAACACCCCCGCGCTCGCGACCTCCAGCCCGGCCGTGCTCGCGGGCTCCATCCTCGCGGCGACCTCCACGATCCGGGTCGGCTCGGGCGCGGTGCTGCTGCCCAACCACTCGCCGTACGTGGTGGCCGAGCAGTTCGGCGTGCTGGCCGGGCTCTACCCGGGACGGGTCGACCTCGGCCTCGGCCGCGCGCCCGGTGGCTCGGGGGAGGCCGCGGCCCGCCTCGGCGACCCGCGCCGGCTCGACTTCGGCGACGGGCTGCGCGAGCTGAACGAGTACTTCGCCGGCGGCAGCGGCGGCGTGCGCGCGATCCCCGAGCCGGGCACCCCGCCCGAGATCTGGCTGGTCGGGTCGAGCGCCTCCAGCGCCGCCTACGCCGGCCGGCTCGGCCTGCCGTACGTGTACGCGCACGCGATCGTGGGCGGCGGGGCGCCGGAGGCGCTGGAGGCGTACCGGCAGGCGTTCCGGCCGTCGGCGGCCCTGGCCGGACCGCACGCCTGCGTGGCCGTGATCGCCGTCGCGAACGACAGCGACGAGCGTGCGCACCGGCTCGCCGCCTCCTTCGTGTACGGCCAGATCCTCATGCGCACGACCGACCCGGCCACCGTCCTGCCCACGGAGGAGGAGACGGCCGCCCACCGGTTCACCGCCGCCGAGGAGCGGTTCCTGCGCGAGAAGATCGACCCCCAGTTCGTCGGCAGCCCCGAGCACATCGCCCCCCGGCTCGGGGACCTCCTGCGCCGCACCCGCGCCGACGAGCTGTTCGTGCTCACGCAGGTGCCCGACCACCAGGCCCGGATCCGCTCCTACGAACTCATCGCCAAGATCGTCTCGTCTCTGTAGTCCCGCACGGCCGCGCCGCCGCCGGTTCAGTCCCGCTTTAGAACCGGCCACCACTGTGTGTACGGGCCGGAGATCCCTTCCGGCCGTGAGCGACGTGGCGAGGAATGAGACGAACATGGGTGCTGCCAGGAGGCCCGGAACCACCAGGAGGCCCGGAACCGCCGCCCCCGCCGTGACGGCGGGGGCCGCCATGCTGCTGCTGGCTCTCGCCGCCGGCTGCTCCTCCGGTGCGGACGGGACGGCCCGCGCCGCCGGAGGCGGGGCGGGCGGAGGCGGGGCGGGCGCCGCGTCCCCCCGGAGCGGGGGGACCCTGCGGCTGGCGGTGGAGAAGGAACCGGAGTGCCTGGACCCCCACCAGAGCCCGACCGAGTCGGCCCGGCTGCTGACCCGGCCGCTCGTGGACTCGCTGGTCTACCAGGACCCGCGCGGCGGCCTGCACCCCTGGCTCGCCCGTGAGTGGACGGTCTCCGACGACCGGCTCACCTACACCTTCCGGCTGCGCGAAGGCGTCACTTTCACCGACGGCCAGAAGTTCGACGCGCCGGCGGTGGTGGCCAACCTCGATCACGTGGTCGACCCGAAGACCAAGTCGCTGCTCGCCGGCAGCCTCATCGCGGCGTACGAGTCGGCGAAGGCCGTCGATCCGCTGACGGTCGAGGTGAAGCTGAAGCGGCCCGACTCCGGGTTCCTGTCCGCGCTCGCCCAGCCCAACCTCGGGATCGAGTCCCCCGCCACGCTGAAGGGACCGGCCTCGAAGCTGTGCGCCGTCGTCGTCGGCACCGGGCCGTTCAAGAGCGACGGCGGGTTCACCCCGCAGAAGGGCATCGACTACGTCAGGAACCCGGCGTACGCGTGGGCGCCAGAGGGGGCGGCCCGCGGCGGTCCCGCGCTGCTCGACCGCATCGAGGTCACGGTCGTGCCGGACAACTCTGCCCGCCTGGGGGCGCTCACCAGCGGCCAGGTCGACGCGGTCACGGGCCTCGCGCCGGCCGGCATCGGCACGCTGAAGAACACGCCCGGCTTCGCCCTGCACACGACCCGGTTCCCCGGCGCCAACTACAGCTACTGGCCGAACACGGCGAAGGGCCCGCTGAGCGACGTGAACGTGCGCAAGGCCCTGCGGGCCGGCATCGACTGGCGGCGCATCGTGAAGAACGTCTACTTCGGCGTGTACGACGGCGCCGACGGGCCGCTGTCGGCCAGCACCCCGGGCTACGACCACTCGGTCGCCGCCGCGTACGGCTACGACCCCGCCGAGGCGAACCGGCTGCTCGACCAGGCCGGATGGACGCAGCGGGACGCGCAGGGCTACCGGACGAAGGACGGCAGGAGGCTGACCCTGCGGCACATGTGGTCGGATCCGTCGGTCGGCAACCTCGCGGTGCAGATCCAGGCCGCGGCCAAGCAGCTCGGCGTCGAGCTCGTCGAGGAGAACCTCGACGGCGGCACCTTCGTCAACCGCCTGCTGTCCGGCGACTACGAGCTGATCGACACCAGCTTCTCCTCGCCCGGGCCCGACGTGCTGCGGGTGCTGTTCGGCGCCGACAACATCCCCACGCGCAAGCGCGGGATCAGCAACAACATGGCCAGGTACGACAACCCCGAGACGGAGGCCGCGTTCAAGCGGGCGCTCGGTGCCAAGGACCAGGCCGAGCAGTTCGGCGTCTACGCCGAGGTGCAGCGGCGGATCACCGAGGACGCGGCGGTCCTGCCGATCTACTCGCCGCTGTCCACCCTGGCGGCGCGCGAGGGCGTCCGCGACGTGCGGTTCAACGTCGACGGCACCCCCGACCTGTCCGGCATATGGCTGGCGTCCTGAAGACGTCCCCGGCCGGGGCGGCGGCGGCGCGGAACGGCCGCAGCCCCGGCAGGGGCCGGAAGACGCTCGCGCGCCTCGTGCTGGTGCGCCTGGCCGCCTCGGCCGGAGTGCTCTGGGGCGCGGTGACGGTGACGTTCGTGCTGCTGCAGGTCATGCCGGGCAGCACCGCCGACGTCCTGCTGGCGCGCTCCTCGGTGGGCCCCGAGGTGCGGGCCGGGATCATCGCGGAGTACGGGCTCGACGACCCGCTCCCGGTGCAGTACCTCACCTACCTCGGCCGGATCGTCCGCGGCGAGTTCGGCGAGTCGTACGTGCTGCGCAGGCCGGTGTGGGACGAGATCGCCGCCCAGCTTCCCGGCACGCTGCTGCTGGTGGCGACCACCCTGCTGGCCACGGCCGTCGCGGCGGTGGTGCTCGGGGTGGTGAGCGCCAACCGCCGGGCGTGGGTGCGCTCGCTGTTCGCGTCGGCCGAGTCGCTGGTCGTGGCCCTGCCCCCGTTCTGGCTCGGGCTGCTGCTGCTGACCGTCTTCTCCTTCACGCTGCACTGGTTCCCCGCCATCGGGTCCTCCTCGCCGGCCGGGCTGGTCCTGCCGACCGCCGCCCTGGCCGCCGGGCCCGCGGCCGTGGTGGCCGGCGTGCTGCGGGAGGGGCTGCTGCGCGCGATGGACGAGCCGTTCGTGGTGACCGCACGCGCCCGGGGCATCGGCGAGGCGGCCCTGCGCCTGCGCCACGTGCTGCGCCACGCCCTGCTCCCCGTCACCACGCTGCTCGGGTGGATCGCCGGCTCGCTGATCGGCGGCGCGGTGATCATCGAGATCGTCTTCTCCCGGCAGGGCATCGGGCGGCTGGCGCTGTCGGCCGTGGCGAACAAGGACATGCCCATGGTCATCGCGGTCGTCCTGGTGACGGCGGTCGCGTTCGTGTTGGTGACCATCGCGGTCGACATTCTCACCTGGGTGATCGACCCCCGGACGCGGGACGCGGGGAGGTAGCGGATGCCCAGGAGCCTGTGGCCGTGGACGGCCGTGCTGGTGCTGCTGGCCGTCATGGCGGCGGTGCCGTCGCTGTTCACCGGGATCGACCCGGACGCGGCGGACCTGAACGCCCCGCTGCGCCCGCCGAGCGCCGAGCACTGGCTCGGCACCGACCAGAACGGCCGCGACCTGTACGCGCGGATCGTGTACGGCGCCCGCCCGTCCCTGCTCATCGGGACCGGCGCGGTCCTGCTGGCGCTCGCCGCGGGTGTCGTGATCGGGGTCGCCGCCGCCCAGCTCGGCCGCGTCGCCGACCAGGTGCTCAGCCGGTCGCTCGACGTGGTCCTGTCCGTCCCCGGCCTGCTGCTGGTGTTCCTCGTCGTGGCCGTGCTCGGGCCGGGGAGCGGCACCGCCGCCGTCGGGCTCGCCGTGGTCTCCACGCCCGGCTTCGCCCGGGTGGCGCGCAGCGAGGTGATCCGCCTGCGCTCGGCCCAGTACGTCGAGGCCGCCCACGGGTTCGGCTGGTCGCGGGCCCAGGTGGTGGCCCGGCACGTGCTGCCCAACGCGGCGGGCCCGGTCCTGGCGCTCGCCACCGTGAGCCTCGGCGCGATGATCGTCGCGAGTTCCTCGCTGAGCTTCGTCGGTCTCGGCCCGCGGCCGCCGACGGCCGAATGGGGGGCCATGCTCTCCGACAGCCGCGAGTTCCTCGCGCTCGCCTGGTGGCCCGCCGTGTTTCCCGGGGTGGCCATCACGGTCGCGGTGCTGGCCGTCACATTCGTCGGGCAGCACCTCAACCGCCACGTCGAGGGGAGGCTCTCGTGACGCCGGCGGGCGGCGGCCCCCTCGTCGCCGTACGGGACCTCACGGTGCGCTTCCCCACCCGCCACGGCGTGGTGGAGGCGGTGCGGGGCGTGTCGTTCCGCGTCGAGCGCGGGCAGGTCGTCGCGATCGTCGGCGAGTCGGGCTCGGGCAAGAGCGTCACGGCCCGCAGCCTCGTCGGCCTCGCGGGGGACGGCGCGCGTGTGGGCGCGGCCGAGCTGACGTTCGACGGCGCCGACCTCCGCCAGGTGCGGGGACGGGCCTGGCGCGCGCTGCGCGGGCGCCGGGTGGGGTTCGTCCTGCAGGACGCGCTGGGCTCGCTCGACCCGCTGCGCCGCGTGGGCGCGGAGGTCGCCGAGCCGCTGCGCGCCCACCGGATCGTGCCGGGACGGCAGGTGGACGCCGAGGTCGTGCGGCTGCTCGGGGAGGCGGGGATCCCCGCCCCCGAGAGCCGCGCGCGGCAGTACCCCCACCAGCTCTCCGGAGGGCTGCGCCAGCGCGCGCTCATCGCCTCGGCGCTCGCCGCGCGGCCCGACCTGCTCATCGCCGACGAGCCGACGACGGCCCTGGACGTCACCGTGCAGCGTCAGGTGCTCGCGCTGCTGCGCGAGCGCGTGGGCGACGGCACCGCGGTGCTGCTCATCAGCCACGACCTCGGTGTGGTCGCCGAGATCGCCGATCACGTGTACGTGATGAAGGACGGGCGGTTCGTCGAGGACGGCCCGGCAGCCGTGGTGCTGGACTCGCCGTCGCACCCGTACACGAAGACGCTCGTGGGCGCGGTCGCCGGGCACGGGCGCGGGGCCCGGCCGGGACGCGTGAGCCCCTCCGGGCCGCAGGACGCGGGGCCGGGGGACGTGGGGCCCGGGGACGTGGGGAAGGCCCGCGAGGTGCTGCGGGCCGAGGGCCTGGTCAAGCGCTACACCCTGCCGGGGCGGGGCGAGTTCACCGCCGTGGAGGACGTGTCGGTCACGGTCGGGGCCGGGGAGACCCTCGGCGTCGTCGGCGAGTCCGGCTCGGGCAAGACCACCCTCGGCCGGCTGCTCATGGGCCTGCTGGAGCCGGACGCCGGGCGCGTGCTGCTCGACGGGCGGCCCTGGGACGGCCTGCGCGGCGCGGAACGGCGCGCGGCGCGGCGCGGGGTCCAGATGATCTACCAGCACCCGCTGTCGTCCTTCGACCCCCGCTACACCGCGCGGCAGATCCTGGAGGAGCCGATGCGGGCGGACCGCACGCCGCGCGAGGAGCGCGACCGGAGAGTGGCGCTGCTGCTTGAGCACGTCGGCCTCGCCCCGGACGTGCTCGACCGGCGTGCCAGGGAACTGTCCGGGGGGCAGCGGCAGCGCCTCGCCATCGCCCGCGCGCTCGCCCCCGGGCCGCAGGTCATCGTCTGCGACGAGCCGGTCTCCGCGCTCGACGCGTCCATCCAGGCCCAGGTCCTCGACGTGCTGGAGGACGTCCAGGAGCGGCTCGGCGTGGCGTACGTGTTCGTCTCCCACGATCTCGGCGTCATCCGCCGGCTGAGCCACCGGGTGATGGTGATGAAAGACGGCCGGGTGGTGGAGAGCGGTGAAATGGAAAAGGTATTCGACCATCCCGAGCATCCGTACACGAAAGCGCTCATCGACGCGGTTCCCCATTTCTCGTCCCGTTTCAGTCGCGTTTCAAGGGGGCGGGCGTGACCGGCCATAAGCCATTCTGAAGCGGCGCTTAATTCGCCTTGTTCCTGAATTGCCCGGCTGCTTAACATCGCGGCGTCGTCCAGTAACGAATGACGTCCGGTCCCTCTCTCGCCGAAGGAAAAAGGGAAATGACGGAAGCTCCGCCGTACCCGCAGAAGCGCACCTGTCCCTACGAGCCGCCCGCCGGCTACCGCGAGATCGGAGAGCGGGGACCGGTGCTCAAGGTGACCCTCTTCGACGGGCGCGAGGCGTGGATGGTGACGGGATACCGGGAGTCCCGGGAGATCCTCACCCACCCGAACCTGTCCTCGCAGCGCACTCATCCCGGGTTCCCCATCGTGGCACCCCGGTTCCGCTCGCAGATCGCCCGCACGCTGGCGCTCATCGCGATGGACCCGCCCGTCCACGACGTCTACCGCCGATACCTCAACCCCCACTTCAGCCTCAAGTCGGTCCGCCGGATGCGGCCGGAGATCGAGCGGATCGTCGCGGGATTCGTCGACCGGATCGTCGAGCACGGCCCGCCGGCCGACCTGGTGCCGCTGCTCGCGGTGCCGCTGCCGTCCCTGGTCATCTGCCGCCACCTCGGCGTGCCGTACGAGGACCACGACTTCTTCCAGGACGCCAGCGGCAAGGTGATGCTCGGCACCGAGGAGGAGTCGGCGACGGCGGCGCAGGACCTGTTCGACTACATCGACCGGCTGGTGGCCGAGCAGATCAAGGACCCGTCCGACGGGCTGCTCGGCACGCTGGTCCGCGAGCGCGTCGTCACCGGCGACATCGGCCACGACGAGCTGGTGTCGATCGCGCTGGTGCTGCTCATCGCCGCGCACGAGACCACCTCCTCCTCGCTGGCGCTGGGCGTCATCACGCTGCTGGAGCACCCCGAGCAGCTCGCGCTGCTGCGCGAGGACCCCGACCGGCTCCCGGGCGCGGTCGAGGAGCTGCTGCGCTACATCGCCACCACCGATCTCGTCGCCACGCGGGTCGCGAAGGGGGACATCGAGATCGCCGGCCACCTCATCCGTGAGGGGGAGGGCGTGCTCGTCTCGGGAACGCTGGCCAACCGCGACGCGGCCGTGCACGAGCGCGCCGACGTGCTCGACGTCCTGCGCGAGGACAGCCACCACCTCACGTTCGGCTTCGGCATCCACCAGTGCCTCGGCCAGAACCTCGCCCGGATGGAGCTGGAGGTCGCGTTCAAGGAGCTGTTCACCCGGATACCCGGGATCCGGCTGGCCGCCCCGGTCGGCGAGCTGCCCATCCTCGGCGCGGGCACGGTGCAGCGGGTGCTCCAGCTCCCGGTCGCGTGGTGACGGCCGTGTGGGTGTCGGCCGACCAGGAGCGCTGCATCAGCGGCGGCCGCTGCATGGCCGCCACATCCGAGGTCTTCGACCAGGACGAGGACGGTCTGGTCGTGGTCCTCACCCCGCAGGTCGCGCCGGAACTGGAGGACCGGGTCCGCAAGGCGGCCTACCTCTGCCCGTCGCGGGCGATCCGGATCGGCGACGGCCCCTCCGGGGGCTGATCCCCATCCGCCGGGCCCCACCGGGGTCCATGGCTCACGCACAACCGAAACAGGCGGACGGAAATGACAGAAACGGCACAGGAAGCCTCTCCTCTCCCCTCGCTGACCGGAATGCGATTCGTCGCGGCGTTCCTCGTGTTCGTCTGCCACGCCTGCGTGCTGGGCTACTTCCACCAGGACGTCGCGGCCTCGCTCCAGACCTACGCCTTCACGTCCGGCTGGCTCGGCGTGGAGTTCTTCTTCGTGCTGAGCGGGTTCGTGCTGACCTGGTCGGTCCGGGAGGGCGAGCCGCGCACCCGCCTGTGGCGGCGGCGGCTCGTCAAGGTCTACCCCAACCACGTCGTCATCTGGCTCGCCGCCCTCGGGCTCGCCCTCTGGGCCGGCCAGTCCGTCGATCTCCTGACGGCGCTGCCGAGCCTGCTGCTCGTGCACACCTGGCTGCCCCGGGCCGACTTCATCCTCTCGATCAACGTGGTCACCTGGTCGCTCGCCTGCGACGTGCTGTTCTACCTGGCGTTCCCGTTCCTGTACCGGCTGGTCCGGCGGATCCCGGCCGCGCGGCTGTGGCCGGCGGCCGGCGCGGTGGCCGTGGTGATCGCCGTGCTGCCCGCGATCGCCCTCGCCGTCCTGCCGGGGACGCCGAAGCTGCCCGGCCAGGAGATGTCGCTCACCCAGAACTGGTTCCTCGTGTCGTTCCCCCCGACCCGGGCGCTGGACTTCGTCCTCGGCATCCTGCTGGCCAGGATCGTGGTCACCGGCCGGTGGATCCGGCTGGGCTGGGCGCCCGCGCTGGCGATCCTCGCCGCCGCCTTCGGCCTGCAGATGTTCCTGTGGCCGACCGTCTACGGGCTCACCGCGCCCGTCGCGCTGCCGATCGCCCTGCTCATCACCGCGGTCGCCGTCGCCGACCACCGGCGGCGCTTCAGCCCGTTCCGCTCCCGCCCGCTGGTCTGGCTCGGTGGCATCTCGTACGCCTCCTACCTGGTCCACTATCTGGTCCTGACGTACTCCCACGTCGCCCTCGGGGCCGGTCGGACGTGGGACGCGCCGTCCGCCCTGTTCCTCGTCACGGCCCTGTTCGGGGTCACGACGCTGCTGGCCTGGGCGCTGACGCGGTTCGTCGAGGAGCCGGCGATGCGGGCCTGGGCCGGCGCGAGGCCCGTCGGCGGGCACGGGGCCGCGCCGCTGCCGGGGGCCCGCTCGCCCGAACCCACCGCCTGACCCGGACGCACCCTCACCCCTTCGAGACCGGCTTCGAGACGGAAGGAACCGAGGTACCCCACGTGAACGCTCCGACGACAACCGCGAACGAGGACCTGTTCGCCTATCCGGAGGACCGGGCCTGCCCCTGGCAGCCGTCCCCGGGCTACCAGGACCTGGGGCGGCAGGGGCCGCTCCACCGGGTCCGGCTCTGGGACGGCAGGTGGATCTGGATGGTCACCGGCCACAGCCAGGCCCGCCGGCTGCTCGCCGACCCGCGCATGTCGGCCGACCGGTCCCGCGACGACTTCCCCGCCGTTCTGCCCCGGCTGGACGCGCCCATCTTCAAGCCCATCGCGATCATCGGGTTCGACCCGCCCGTCCACGACGTGCACCGCCGTCTGCTCGCCCCGGACTTCAGCCTCAAGCAGGTGCGCGCCATGCGCCCGCACGTGGAGGACCTCGCCCGGCGGCTGGTGGCGGACATGCTCCGGGCGGGGCCGCCGGTGGACCTCGTCGAGGCGTACGCGCTGCCCATCCCCTCGATGGTGATCTCCGAGCTGCTCGGCGTGCCGTACGACGACCACGAGTTCTTCGAGGCGAAGACGGTGGGGCTGCTGCAGGCCAAGTCGGCCGAGGACGCCGAGAGGGCGGGCCGGGAGCTGTGGGACTACCTCGACGGCCTGATCACGCGCAAGGAGCACGAGCCCGGCGGCGCCGGCGTGCTGAGCCGGCTCGCGAGCGAGGTCGACGAGGACGGCGACCTCACCCGCGAAGACCTGCTGCGCATCGCGCTCGCGCTGCTCATCGGCGGGCACGACACGACTTCCCAGATGATCGCGCTGGGCGTCGTCACGCTGCTGGAGCACCCCGACCAGCTCGCCGCGCTCCGCGCGGACCCGGTCGTCCTGCCCGCCGCCGTCGACGAACTGCTGCGCCTGGTCTCCATCACCGACGTCTCCGGCGTCCGGGTGGCGACCGAGGACATCGAGATCGACGGAGAGGTGATCAGGGCCGGGGACGGCGTCCTGGTCTCGTCCTCGATGACCAACCGCGACCCCGGCGTCTTCCCCCGGCCGTACGAGTTCGACGTCCACCGCACCCGCGGCGGGAACGCGGCGTCGGGCCGCCAGCACCTGACGTTCGGGTTCGGCATCCACCAGTGCCTGGGGCAGAACCTCGCCCGCATGGAGCTGGAGGTCGCCTTCTCCGTCCTGTTCGAGGGGATCCCGGACCTGCGGCTCGGCGTCCCGCTGGAGGCGCTGCCCACGCGCAGCGGCGGCACGATGCAGGGCGTCCACACCCTGCCGATCGAGTGGTGAGCCCCGGCAGGGGCGAGAGAGGAGAAGCGATGAAGGTGACCGCCGACCGGAGCCGCTGCATGGCCGCCGGGCACTGCGCGATCAGCGCGCCGGACGTCTTCGACCACGGCGAGGACGGGCTGGTGGTGGTGCTGGACGCGGAGCCGGGGGAGGAGCGGCGCCGGGAGGTGGAGGTGGCGGAGGACCTGTGCCCGTCCCGCGCCATCGCCGTCCTCCGCACCGCCGCGGTGGCGGCCCCGGCGGAGGCGGGCGCCCCGGACACCGCCGGCTGACCCATGCGGGCGAGGGGCGGCGCCGCGGGACGGTCTCCCGTGGCGCCGCCCTCCGCTCGTCCCCCTTCGGCTCGCCGCCCCTCCGGCTCGCCGGGCTCGGCGAGTCCGCGGCGATTCCCGCCGCGTGCGCGCCCCCGATTCGGGCGGTGACGCGGCGGCGCAAACGCGTCAGAGATCGACGAAACGCATGCTCTGCTCGTTCCAGCGGGTTCCGTGCACCTCGTCCGCCGGCACGGCGGCCTCGACCGCCGCCAGGTCGGCCCGGGTCAGGCTGAGGAACACCGCGTCGACGTTCTCCTCCAGATGGGCCCGCCGCTTCGCGCCGGGGATCGGGACGACGTCCTCGCCCCGGTGGTGCAGCCAGGCCAGCGCGAGCTGGGCCGGGGTGATCCGCAGCTCCTCGGCGAGCTTGCCCAGGCGGTCGGCGAGTGGCAGGTTGCGGGGGAGGTTCTCCGCCGAGAACCGGGGCAGGCCGAAGCTCCGGAAGTCGCCGTCGTCCAACTGGTCGCGGGAGCGTACGGTGCCGGTGAGGAAGCCCCGGCCGAGCGGCGCGTACGGCACCACGGCGATCCCGAGCTCCCGGCAGACGGGGAGGACGCGCCGCTCGATGTCCCTCGACCACAGCGACCACTCCGTCTGCAGCGCGGCGATCGGGGCCACGGCGTGGGCGCGCCTGATGGTCTCCGGCGCCGCCTCGCACAGCCCGATCTCGCGCACCTTCCCCGCGGCCACGAGTTCCGCCATCGCGCCGACCGTCTCCTCGACGCCGACCTCGGTGTCGACCCGGGTCAGGTAGAGCAGGTCGACGTGGTCGAGGCCGAGCCGCCGCAGGGAGTCGTCGCACGCCCGCCGCACGTACGGCGCGTCCCCGCGCACCCCCGCGCCGACGCCGGGGCCGGGGCGCACGACGCCGAACTTGGTCGCCACCACCGCCGCCTCGCGGCGCCCGGCGACGGCGCGGCCGACCAGTTCCTCGTTGGCGCCGTGGCCGTACACGTCGGCGGTGTCGAGCAGGGTGGCGCCGAGGTCGAGGGCGCGCCGGATGGTCGCGATCGCCTCGGCCTCCGAGACCGGACCGTAGAACTCGGACATGCCGAGACAGCCGAGTCCCTGGGCGCCGACCGTCAGGGAGCCGATCCTGCGGGCGGGCAGCCGGGTCAGAGTCATGGCGTCCCTCCGCTACCGGTAGACCACGATCGCGGACTCGTACGCGTCGTGGGCCTCCTTGACCAGCGGGCGGAACCAGCGGACGCCGACGGCCCCGCGCAGCGGCCCGGCGACGACGACGGCCGGGAAGTGCGCGGCCTCGCCCGCCGTCAGCCGCGCGTCGTCCACCAGGCCGCCGGAGCGGATGACGTTGCCGTCCCGCAGCCGGATCTCCTCGCCGAAGTACGCGATGAAGTGGCCGTCGTGCTCCTGCTTGTAGAGCATGCGGCCCGCGCCGGTCGTCTCGCCGAGCGGTTCGCCGTCCGGGCCGAAGATCTCCAGCCTGACCGTGGCGAAGTCCTTCTCGGTCGGGGTCGTCCCGGTGGGGTCGGCGTTGTTGGAGCGATACTCCACGACCTTCTCGGTGAGGTCGCGCAGGATGAGCGACCGGCCGGGCCGGGCGAGGGCCCCCACCCGGTCCGAGGTGGTCTCCGGCGGCGCGGCCAGGAACGGCAGCAGGAAGGAGCTCACCGCTTCGTGCACCGGCGCGATCCGGTCGGACAGCGCGCGCAGATCCATATTCGCCTCCCGAGGCGGAAACAACGTGTTCCGACACTAAAAGGAGGCGCTCAAGCGGCCCTAAAAGCGGGTCGCGTATTCCTGCCCGGCCGTCTTCCGCTGAATCGCCAGCGCGAGTTCCATACGCGAGCTGACCCCGGTCTTGCGGTAAATGCGGGTCAGATGGACGTCGACCGTCCGCATGCTTATCGTGAGCCGGTCGGCGATGTCCCGCCGTTTCATCCCGGAGCAGATGAGCAACGCGATTTCGCGCTCCCGGTGGGTCAGGCGGCCGAACACCTCCAGCCGCCCGAACACCTCCTGCCGCGTCCCGGGCTGGGGGGCGGGGGCCGCGGGCGGCCCGCCGGTCCGCCGGCCCAGCCAGTCGAGCAGGGTCACCGCCTCCGACCGCCGCGCGATCTCGGCGGCGAGCCGTACCGTGTGGGCCGCCTGCTCCGCGCGGCCCTGCTCGCCGAGCGCCCGCGCCGCCTGCCCCAGGGCGTAGCTCTGCTCCACCGGCATGCCGACCGAGGCGAACAGGTCGGCCGCCTCGCGGTAACACCGCACCGCCTCGCCCGGCGACCCCTGCACGCGCAGCAGGTGGCCGCGGGTCATGGCGGCGTACGCCAGGTTGGGGGGCACGGGCACGGCCCGGGCGTGCTCCTGGGCCCGGCGCGCCCAGTCGTCCAGGGGCATGCCCGCGTCCATCCCGGCGGCGCAGAGCGTCTCCCAGATCGTGAGGCGGCTGCCCGACGGGATCACCCGCATGTCGGCGCCCCGGCCCTCGTTGAGCAGGAGCGTGACGCAGTGGGCCGGGTCGCCGTCCAGCCAGGCGCACCTGGCGAGCGTCAGCGCGGCGATCGAGGCGCTGCCGTTCACGTGCGCGCCGGTCAGCGCCTGCTGCGCCAGTGCCTGCTGCGCGAGCGACTTGGCCCGCCCGCTGCCCGGGGGCTGCATCCACACCTCGGCGGCGGACTTCAGGGCGACCGCCTGGGCGTGCCGCAGCGGGTTGCCCGCATCCGACTCGACGATGGCCGCGTCGGCCGCGTCCCTGGCCTGCCGGAGCCGGCCGAGGTGGCGCTCGGCCTCGCTGAGCAGCACCAGGAGCGTCGGCAGCAGGAACGGCCGCCGGCGCCGCCGGGCGATCTCCACGCCGCGCCCGACCTGCCGCTGGGCGTCGGCGCCCCGGCCGAGGTAGATGTAGGCGAGCCCGGCCAGCAGCAGGCACTCGATGTGGCGCGCCATCAGGTGCTCGGGGGTGCGGTCCAGCGACTCGGCGGCGGCGTCGGCCTCGGCCAGGGCCCGATCCACGTTCCCGGCGGCGACCGACGCCAGCGCGCCGAGCCCGAGCAGCCCCGCGGCGACCGGGTCGTCGCCCGCGGCCCGCGCCGCGCGCAGCGCGGGCTCCGTCTCGGCCCGACCGGCCGTACGGCCCAGCATCGACACGCGGAAGCCGCGCGCCAGGACCAGGCGCGGCCAGACGGGGGAGTCGCGCAGGTCGGGCCGCCTGAGGAGGTCGCCGAGCAGGTCGAGCGTCTGCACGTCCTGACTGAGCACGCCCTCGACCACCGAGACGAACGCGACCTGCTCCGCCAGCGCCGCCGGGTCCACGGCCGCGCCCGACTCGTGCACCACGAACAGCAGGTCGCGGCTCTCGGCCATCCGTCCCAGGCGGCCGAAGGCGGTGCTGAGCGCCAGCCGGGCGCGCGCTCCGATCTCGGTCGAGGGAGGCGCCTCGCCGAGCACCGGCGTGAGCCAGGAGACGCATTCGCTGACGTCGGTCTCCATGATCTCCTGGGACGCGTCCACGATCTGCGCCAGCTCGCTCGCCCGGGCCCGCGACAGGGAGCTGACCAGGTGGAAGCCGATCTGGGTGCCGGCCTGCCCGCGGGCGGACAGCCGGTGCAGCGCCCGCTGGTGGGCCAGCGCGGCCCAGCAGGGGTCGATCATCTGGCGCAGCAGCGTGCCGAAGACCTCGTCCCTGATGGAGAAGAGCGTCCCGATGGGCTCCACCCGCACCAGGTCCCGGCGGACGAGGCGGCGCAGCGCGGCGGAGGCCACCAGCGGGTCGAGTTCGGCGACCTCGGCGAGCAGGTCCGCGTCGAACCGCGAGCGCAGGATGGCCGCGGCGTGCAGCGCGTACCGTTCGGTGAGCGCCAGGTCGCGTACCTCGCTCATCACGGCGAACTCGTACGGCGCGAGCGCGCCGTCGCCGCCCGAGCGGGCGCTGTGCTCCAGCGCCTGCAGCGCCCGGAGGTTGAAGGGGTTGCCGCCGCTGCGATGGCGAAGCTCGTACGGCGCGGGGACGGGCGACATGGCGAGCATCTGCTCGTCGTCGAGCGGCCCCAGTTCGATCCGCACAGTGCGTCCGAAGGCCGTGGTGACGGACACCGCCTCGGCCAGGCGGTCGGGGGTCTGGCGGGGGCGCAGCGAGACGATCACGTCGACCAGCGGCGCGGGGTCGCCCCCGGCGATGCCCACCAGTTCGCCGATCGTCTGGTCGTCGGCGAGGTGGGCGTCCTCGATGACCACGAGCTCGCGGTCGGGCCGGTGGCGCCGGCGGGCGAGGCCGATCACGGGGCGGTCGCCCCCCTCGTGTTCGCCGGCCCGGCGCGCCCGCCACAGCAGCTTCCTGACGGCGTTCATCGCCCGCTCCCGGTCGCGTGAGGAGCATCGGTAGACGGTGGCGGGAAGGGCGGTCCACTGCCGTTCCCGGACGAGCGCCGACAACAGGTGGGTCTTCCCGGACCCCGGCTCCCCGAGGACGGCGATGAGACGCCCCTCGGAGCCGGGCTCCTGGGTCAGGGACCGCAGCAGGTCGAACTCGGCCGTGCGCACCACCCTGGTCGACGCGGTGTCGGTCAGTCTGTCTTCGTACACGCTCATCTTCTGTGACGACCCCAGGCATTTGGTGACCGAAAAGAGCTTTCCGGCCCTAATTGCGCTCCTTTCTCGCATCTGGGCCGAAACTTCCAGTGGTAGCAGAGGGCGGAGGGTCGGGCGCCGGTCCTCGTCGATCCGGCTGTGCGGGACGGGATTTCCTCTAACTCTACATTACCTAGCTGCTTGGTTGGTTTTGTGAGGTGCGTCACGAAGGATCGGGTGCGATTGTGCGGAGAGTCAGTCCCGCGTGGTGATGCCCTCCAGCGCCAGTTCGAGGAAGCGGGCGCTGCCGTCCCGGTCGGGGGTCGCCTGCTCGCGCACCCAGGCGGCGCCGCTGAGAAGGTCGAACAGCTCGTCGGGGGTCAGGTCGGGCCGGACCCTGCCGGCCGCCTGGGCGGCGCGCAGCAGGTCCGCGCCGCTACGGTGCATCGCGCTGCACATCGTGTGGGAGGGGGTGCCCTCGTCGTACATGCTCTGCGCGAGGATGCCCACCAGGCCGCGGAAGGTGCTGAAGTGGACCACCGCCTCACGCATCCAGGCGATCAGCGCGTCGAGCGGGTCCGGCCCGGCGGTCAGCCGCTCCGCGTGGGCGACGAGGTTCTCCAGGCCGTCCCGGGTCGCGGCCTCCACGAGCGAGGCCCGCGTGGGGAAGTGCCGGTACAGCGTGCCGATCGCCACGCCGGCCTGGCTCGCGATGTCCTCCAGGGAGGCGTCGGCCCCGGCGCTCTCGAACGCCTTGCGGGCCGCGGCCAGGATCGCGTCGTAGTTGCGCCGGCCGTCGGCCCGCTTGGGGCGCTGGGCGATGTAGGGCTTGCCGTCCACCGATACCTCCCGCTTGACATCCTGAGGTTGCCTCAGGTTAAATCCTCTCACTTAACCTGAGACGACCTCAGTATAAATGCGCCCACTAACCTGAGGTCTCCTCACCCTGATGCCCCCTGTCAGCGGACCGTGGAGGTTCCATGACCACCGAAAGCGTCTCCGGCGACGTCTCGGCCGGCGTGCCGCGGGCGGACCGCGCCTGGGCCCTCGTGCTCGCCGCGATCGTCGGGGCGGAGTTCATGCTCCAGCTCGACGGCACGATCGTGAACGTCGCGCTCCCGACCCTCCAGTCCGACCTCCATCTGTCGGTGGCCGGGGGATCGTGGGTGCCGAACGGCTTCTTCCTCGCCTTCGGCGGTCTCCTGCTGTTCGCCGGCCGCCTCGGCGACGTGCTCGGGCACCGCAGGGTCTTCCTCTCCGGGATCGGGCTGGTCGTGGTGGCGTCGCTGGTCGCCGGGCTCGCGCCGAACGTGGAGGTGCTGCTCGCGGGCCGGGTCCTGCAGGGCGCCGGCGCGGCGATCGCCGGTCCCACCGGGCTGGCGCTGCTGGCCATCGTCTTCGAGGGGGAGCGGCAGCAGCGGGCCTTCGGCCTCTACTCCACGGTGACCGGGCTCGGCGCCTCCGCCGGCATGGTGCTCGGCGGCGTGCTCACGTGGGCGGGGGACTGGCGCTGGAGCCTGCTGGTGAACGTGCCCATCGGCCTGGTCATCATCGCGGTCGCCGTCCGGGCCCTCGGCCTGCGGGACGAGGCGACCCGGTCCCGCCCGCTCGGCCTGCCGAGCGCGCTGCTCAGCACCGCCACCCTCGCCGCCGCCGTGTACGGTCTCGTCCACGCCGCGGAGAAGGGCTGGGGCGACCACTGGACGCTGACCGCCCTCGGCGCCGCGGTCGTGCTGGCCGTGGTTCTCCTGCTGGTGGACCGGCGGGCCGCCGAGCCGCTGCTGCCCCTGGCCGTCTTCTCCGGCCGCGAGCGGGCCGGCGCCTTCCTCGCCCTGCTGCTGCTCGCGGCCGTGCTCACGAGCTTCCTGATCTACCTGGTCCAGTACCTCCAGGGCGTGCTGCACCTCAACGCGCTGCAGAGCGGCCTGGCGATCCTGCCCTTCGGCCTGGCGCTGCTCGTCAGCACCCAGATCCTCACCAAGTACATCGCCACGATCGGTCTCAAGACGCGTGCCGTCGCCGGCCTGCTCGTGGTGCTGGCCGGGGTGGCCTGGCTGACCCGCCTCGACGGCGGCAGCACCTACGCCGGCGGCGTGCTCCCCGCCCTCATCGTCATGGGGCTCGGCGTCGGCGTGGCGATCATCCCGTTCAACATGATCGTCCTGACCACCGCGCCGCAGGAGTACGCCGGGGTCACCGCGGGGGTGTTGCAGACGGCGCTCACGATCGGCGGCTCGCTCGGCCTGGCCGCGATGCTGATCCCGCTCACGCAGGGCGCGGGTGGTCTCGCCGAGACCATCTCGTCGGTGTTCCTCTGGGCCTGCGGCGCCCTGGTGATCGCCCTGCTCGTCGCGCTGGTCTTCTGGTACCGCCCCGGCGCGCGGGGGGCCACACCCGCCGCCGGGGGCTGACGGGGCCGTCCCCCCGCGCCCCATGCCGAGGGGCGAGCCGTCCGCAGCCGGCTCGCCCCTCGTGTCGTTTCTCCGCCGTGTCGTTTCTCCGCATCGTGTCCGTGCCGTGGCCCGACGGCCCGCGCGCGATCGGGGACCCCAGCCGGTCGCCGGACATGCGGTGCCGTGCGGGGTCGGCCGGCTCATCCGGCGATGGCGAGGTCGGCGTCGGCGGAGAGGATCGCGAACTGGAGCCGGCGCATGGTCACGCGGGGGTCGAGCCCCAGCTCCTCCCGCAGCACCTGCCGGGCCGACTGGAAGACCTCCAGAGCCTCGGCCCGCCGCCCGGAGCGGTAGAGCGCCAGCATGAGCTGTTCGCGCAGGTTCTCGTTCAGCGGGTACTGCTCGACCCACCGCGACAGGTCGCCGATCACCTCGCGGTGCCGCCCGAGCCGCAGCGAGCACATCGCGATCGCCTCCAGGCACTCCAGCCGGACCTCCTCGGCCCAGCGGGCGAACGTGCCGACGATGAGCCCGTTGTCGATCCCGGCGAGCACGGGTCCGCGGAACAGGGCAGCGGCGGCGGCGAAGGACTCCAGCGCCCGCCCCGGGTCGCGGTCCGCCTCGTCCCGGCCGGCGGAGTGCAGGCCCTGCAGGCGGAACACGTCCACCGACGTGCGGTCCGTCTCCAGCAGGTAGCCCTGGGCGTGCGTCCGGATGGCGGCCCCGTCCACCGCGGGCTGTACGTAGGTCTTGCGCAGATGCGAGATGTACACGTGCAGGGCGGCGCGAGCGCGCTTCGGGGGCTCGTTCCCCCACAGCTCGTCGAGCAGCTCGTCGGTCGACACCGGCTGGTTCGCCCGGATCAGCAGCGCGGCCAGCAGCGTCTCGACCTTGGGCGCGCTGATCGTGTGCGTCTCCTCGTCCACCAGGCGTAGTGGCCCGAGCAATTCGTATCTCATTCGTCTCCCCGCGCACGGCTGCCTGAGGTGCTCCTGGAAATCGGCGCATATCACCGCGATGACGACGATTCTTGCGATGGCCCACGCTCCTGACATCAGCGGAAGTGCGTACGGCACGCATTTCGGGGTGCGTATTGCGCGAAGAAGGCGGCCGTGCTGGGTGCGACGAACTGGACGGTCAACGGCTCCGCTGCCGAACGGCCCGTCGCCGCAACGCGGACCTTGACCTTCAAGCCGGGGTACGACCTGTGGGTTCTAAGCTGGGCAAGGCCGTCCTGGCGGTGTTCCCCCGTGCCGCTGTGTGACGGATTTCGTGCGCCGGGCGCTCACACGGCGCCTGCGGCCTTGGTCCGGTCGTCATGCGCCGACGAGACCACGACATGTGGGGAGTGGAACAGTGAGAGGATTGCGAGGGTGACGGCAAGAACCAGTGACATCGAGAAGGCGGCCGGTGTGCTGCGCGCCGGAGGCTTGGTGGCCTTTCCGACCGAAACCGTCTACGGTCTGGGCGCCGACGCCGAGAACCCCGCCGCCGTCGCACGCGTCTTTCAGGTCAAGGGGCGCCCGCCCTCCCACCCGCTGATCGTCCATATCGGCGGCGCGGAGCACCTCGGCGACTGGGTCGAGGACGTGCCCGCGACGGCGCGCCTGTTGGCCGAACGGTTCTGGCCGGGGCCACTCACGCTGGTCCTGCGGCGCGGTCGCCGGGTGTCCCTCGAAGCGACCGGCGGCCTGGAGACGGTGGCCGTGCGCGTGCCCGATCACCCCGTCGCGCTCGCGCTGCTGTCGGCCTTCGGCGGGGGTGTCGCGGCCCCGTCCGCCAACCGCTTCGGCTCGGTCAGCCCCACGACGGCGAACCACGTCCGGGCAGAGCTTGGTGACGCCGTCGACTTCGTGCTGGACGGCGGCCCCTGCGAGGTCGGCGTCGAGTCGACCATCGTGGACGCCACGGGCGACACCCCGAGCGTCCTTCGGCCCGGTGGGGTGACGCGCGAGGATCTCGAAGCGGTGTTGGGATTCCCGGTTGAGGTCCACTCGACGAGCCGCGTTCGAGTGCCGGGCCAGCATCCGTCACACTACGCGCCGCGTGCGCGGGTCGTCCTCGTCGAGCCCGAGAAGGTCGTCGCCGAAGCGGAGTTCGCGCAGGAGCTAGGGCACCAGGTGGGTGTCCTTCTTCCTCCCTCCTTTGCCGACGCTCCGGTGAAGGCGCACGCTGTGCTGGCGGTCCCCGGTTCGATGGCCGTCTACGCGCGCGGGCTGTACGGGTTCCTGCGCGAGCTCGACCAGCGGGGGTGCGACCTCATCGTCGCGTCCTTGCCGGTGGAGGAGGGGCTGGGACTGGCGATCGCCAACCGGCTCCGCCGCGCCGCGGGGCCCCGGACCTCCGCCTGACCGACAACGGGTGATGACACGACGCGACGAAGGCGAGCGTCCGAACGTTCGTCTTTGCCGTCGTGAACCTCCTCATCGGTGACTCTCCGAGAGGGCGGTTCCAGGAAGGTGGTGTCTGTCCTCCGGACCGCCCCGCACCATGCCGCCGGTTGGTGGCCACCGGCCGGCTCCGCTGTTAGCGCTAACAATTTGACCCTGTCGCGGTTCCTTCTCTGTCAGATGGCTGCGGTGACACGTCGGAGCCAATACAAGACGAAGAGCCGATGTCAAGGGTGGCGCCTCGTCGCCCACTGAGGGGCGGCGGACGGGCGCACGGCTCACCAGGCGTTATCGGGGGTCGCCGCCCGTGACGGCGAGAGCGTCACTCTGAAACTTTCTTGCGGGGCTTGACACATTTCGGCATGGTTTCCCAAACTCTCTCCCAGAGGCGGCTTCCTCCTGCCATGTGGTGGTGCGCGGTGAGGACCGCCGTTCGCGACGCCCTGGTGGTGTGCGTTCCCCGATCACGGAGCGCGGCGTCGATCGCGCGGGTGACCCCCGCGTGTCCGCTTTTCCTGCAACGGCTCCAGCGCCGTCGGCGGCTCCACGACTTCCGGGTTCACCTTTCGGGTTCACCGCGAACGGCACCGCGGCCACCCCGACCGCTACCCGCACCAGCCCTGACGGCGGCCGGACATGACGATGAGGAGAATACAGATGCGTCTGCCCTGGCGAGCGCGGTCACCGCGCCCCTCCGCCGGCACGACCGCGGCGCCGCCCCGGCGGGCCTCGCGCCGCGGCCTCGTGATCGGTTCCATCCCGGTGCTGCTGGCCGGAGCCGGCGGCCTGCTGGCCACGCAGCCCGCCCAGGCCGCCGTCGCCTGCCGGGTGGACTACACCATCAGTTCGAGCTGGCCGGGCGGCTTCAACGCCAGCGTGACCATCAACAACCTCGGTGACGCGGTCGACGGCTGGCGGCTGACCTGGTCCTTCGGCGCCGGCGAGCAGATCACTCAGATCTGGAACGCCACCCACACCCAGTCCGGCTCGTCGGTGACCGCCGCCAACGTCTCCTACAACGCCTCCATTCCCTCCGGCGGCAGCACCAACTTCGGGTTCAACGGTTCCTCGAACGGCTCCACCCCGGTGCCCACCTCGTTCTCCCTGAACGGTGTGGCCTGCACCGGCAGCCCGGGCACGCCCAGCCCCTCCCCGACGCAGTCGCCCAGCGCGTCGCCGACGCGTTCCCCGTCCCCGTCCCCGTCCCCCTCTCCGTCTCCGTCCCCGTCGGTGACGCCGACCGGCACGTGCGCTCTTCCCTCGACGTACCGCTGGACGTCGACGGGTGCGCTGGCGAACCCGAAGTCGGGGTGGGTCTCGCTGAAGGACTTCACCAACGTCGTCTACAACGGCAAGCACCTCGTCTACGCGACGACACACGACACGGGATCGACCTGGGGTTCGATGGCCTTCAGCCCCTTCACGAACTGGTCCGACATGGCCTCGGCCACCCAGACCAAGATGAACTTCTCCACTGTCGCGCCCACCCTGTTCTACTTCGCTCCCAAGAACATCTGGGTGCTCGCGTACCAGTGGGGCGGGACCGCCTTCTCCTACCGGACCTCCAGCGACCCCACCAACCCCAATGGCTGGGGGGCGCAGCAGACGCTGTCCACCGCGAGCATCTCCGGCTCGGGCACCGGGCCGATCGACCAGACGCTGATCGGCGACGGCCAGAACATGTACCTGTTCTTCGCCGGGGACAACGGCAAGATCTACCGGCAGAGCATGCCCATCGGGAACTTCCCGGGCAGCTTCGGCTCGAACTACACGACGATCATGAGCGACACCCAGGCCAACCTGTTCGAGGCGGTCGAGGTCTACAAGC